>DASVWH010000092.1:0-23327 GCA_036389715.1 Pyrinomonadaceae bacterium
TCGTCTGTCCTTACGATGCGCGGCATCTATTCCAAACTAAAGGTCATGCGCTATCATGTCGGCGCGCCGGGCGGCTCATCCCTAGGAAGCGCTCGGCCCTTTCAACATCAGCCCGAAGAGGAAACAATCATGCTCGAAGGATTCCCCCGCGGCAATAAATTGCTGGCCGCAGTTTTCACCCTGACGCTCTTCATCGTGCCGCTCTCCAGTGCGGCGGCCCAGCAGAAAAAGGGAGCGGAACAGGACGCGACGCCGACGGTCGGCTCGACCATCTCCACACTCGTCGGCATCGGGGCCGACGTGCTGACCTCGGCCTCAAAGCTGGTGGACGCGGACCCTTACTCGCAGTTTCGCGGCGCGCGTTACTCGAACGAGGGGCTGGTCAACGAACGCGCCGAGGCCCGTCTCGGCAATCAACTGAACCTCGAAGTGGCCAAGAAATTCCAGGTCGTGCGCGAAGGCCAGGAGCGGGCCAGCCGCATCGGCCAAAGAGTCGCCCGCGCCAGCCTGCGCCCGAACCTGGTCTACCGCTTTCACGTCGTCAAAGACAGCCAGATCAACGCCTTTTCCGGGCCGGGCGGCCACATCTACGTCACGACTGCGCTGATGAACCTGGCCAACGATGACGAGCTGGCTTCGGTTCTCTCGCACGAGGTCGGGCACGTCGTCGCGCGTCACAGCCTCAAGACGATTCAGCAATCGCAAGCCTTGAGAGGACTGGCGGGCCTCTTCGGTTCGCTGACAGGCATTGCGGGAGACACGGCGGGCGAGCTTGGCAATGCCGCCGCGACCATCGTCGCCAGCGGCCTGCTCGCCGTACACAACCGCGAGGAGGAGCGCGAGGCCGATTTTCTCGGCGTTCGCGCGATGCCGAAGGCGGGCTTCAATCCCCGCGGCATGGTCACGATGTTTGAAAAGCTCCAACGCATGAGCCAATCGGACGGCGATCTCCTCGGCTCGCTCTTCGCAGACCACCCGGACGTGACGGAACGCATCGAGAACACCCGCTACGAAATCGCACGCATGGGCGGCTCAAATCGCAACGCCGGGAAATAAAGCGAACGGTGAAGGGCGCGAGTTAAAGGGCAGGAGTTAAAGCGCGAGGGCCGGGAGACGAGCTGCGGGGCTTTGAGTTTAAAGCTCTCGATTCCGGCCTCAAGCCGCGGGCGTGGCCGCGCTTTCAGTCTGCGCCGTCTGCGCTTCGCGTTGAAACTCATCCCTGGGGCCGAAGAGGACCAGCCCGACGGGAATCAGCAGAAGTAGATTACGCAGCGCCGTCGAGACGCCCAACTGGCTGGCGATGATGCCGCCGAAGCAGCCGCATTCGAGCCCCTCCGGCTTGTGCAAACCGTAGACGTAGTAGAGAGCGAAGCCCGCAAAGCCCATGAGCAGCAGGCCCGCCACCAGCGCGCCCACGCGGGCCGTGCGCCGCACAATCAGCAGGACGGCCGCCGCCAGTTCCCCCGCCAGAATCAACAACGTCAAGGGCCACGTCCAGCCGCTGCCGACGATGCCGGAATCGCCCAGCAGTTCCGCCACCTTCCCCGCGAAATCATTGAGCGTGTAGAGCTTTGCGGCCACGGCGAGGAGGAAGAGCGCGGCCAGGCCGAAGCGGCTGAGCCGTGCGAGGATGGTCAGGATGGGGCGACGATTCATAAAATCGCGGGGGTTGCGAGGGCGGCCGCCGTGCGTGCTCAACCCCGGACGGCAGCCGTCGCAGTTTGATTCATCGTCCGGCCAACGAGACGACCTTTTCGGCGGCGTCCTTCATCCCGCTGGCGACAGTGAAGTTTAGCCCCGACTCGCGGATAACGCGCTGGCCTTCCTCGACGTTGGTCCCTTCCAGGCGGACGACGACCGGCACTTGGACGCCGAGGTTGCGGGCCGCGCCGACCACTCCGCGCGCCACCATATCGCAACGCACGATGCCGCCGAAGATGTTGACGAGCACGGCCCGCACGTTCTCATCCGCGAGCAGGATTTTGAAGGCCGCCTCGACGCGCTCCTGTGAAGCGCCGCCGCCGACATCCAGAAAGTTCGCAGGCTCGCCCCCGGCCAGCTTGATGATGTCCATCGTCGCCATCGCCAGCCCCGCCCCGTTGACCATGCAGGCGATGTTGCCGTCGAGCTTGATGTAGTTGAGGTCGAACTTGGAGGCCTCTATCTCCAGCGGCTCCTCTTCGTTGAGATCGCGCAGGGCCGGGAAATCCTGGTGACGATAGAGCGCGTTGTCGTCGAAATTGACCTTGGCGTCGAGCGCGATGAGCCGCTTGTCCTTGGTCAACAGAAAGGGATTGATCTCCAGGAGCGTGGCGTCCGTCTGCTCGTAGGCGGTGTAGAGAGCCTGCATGAACTTCGCCGCCTGGTTGACCAGCTCAGGGGGAAGTCCGAGCGCGAAGGCGAGCTTCCTGGCCTGGAAGGGACGAAAGCCGACGGCCGGGTTAATCGTCTCCTTGAAAATCTGTTCCGGGTTATGAGCGGCGACCTCTTCGATATCCATCCCGCCCGCCGCCGAAGCCATGAAGACGGGACGGCCCGTCGTTCTATCGAGCACGATGCCGAGGTAAAACTCCTTGTCAATGGGCAGGCCCTCTTCGATGAGCAGGACGCGGACTTCCCTTCCTTCCGGGCCCGTCTGGTGCGTGACGAGCTTCATGCCGAGCATCTGGCGGGCCGCCTCGCGCGCTTCGTCGGCGCTCTTTGCCAGCTTGACGCCGCCGCCCTTGCCGCGGCCGCCCGCATGAATCTGTGCCTTGACGACCACTACGCTCGTGCCCAGTTCCGTCGCCGCCTGGTAAGCCTCTTCGGGCGAATGCGCGACGATCCCGCGCGGCACGGCCACGCCGAACTTCTTCAACAATTCCTTGCCCTGGTACTCATGAATCTTCATCGGTCCGCTCCTCGCTCGCTCTCTTTAATCGTCATTGCCTGTAGATGGATGAAACGTGGATGGAGTTTAGCCGCACGCGGGCGCAGGCCGCAAGCCGCCGCTCATCCGGGATTGATGGAAATGCGCAATCGCGTTAAGTTAAGCCGGGACGGCCAGCGAAACTCAAACCCCCTCCGGCCCCGGCCTGATAGAATCATGATTTTCAAGTTTTCAGTTTTCGGTTTTCAGTTTTCAGCACAGACCCGCTTGCCCTTTAAGCACAGGCTTTCTTGCTCTTAACTGAAAACTGAGAACCGAAAACTGAAAACTCTCTAGACGCTTGAACCTAAGGAGACGATTCGATGAGCGAAGTGATAGTTACTTCACAGGGGGGGCTGCAAAACGAGGCGCGTAACTCGGAAGGTCAGACGCTCCTGCTCGACGAGCCGGAGAGCGTGGGCGGCGACGGCGCGGGGCCGGACCCTTACACGCTGTTGCTCGCTGCGCTCGGCGGCTGCATCTCCATGACCGTGACGCTCTACGCGCGCCGCAAGTCCTGGCCGCTCAAGCGGGTCATGGTCCGCCTGCGCCAGCAAAGAATCCACGCCGAGGACTGCGCCGAGTGCGAGCGCACGACCGCTGGCTTCGTCCACCGGATCGAGCGGTCCGTCACCCTCGAAGGCGACCTGACCGCAGAGCAACACGCGCGGCTCCAGGAAATAGCGCACAAATGCCCCGTCCATAAAATGCTCACGTCCGAGATAGTGATTGCGGATTTGAAAGAGTAGAGGCCGAAAGCGAGGCGGGGTGTCAAATAAGGGCTTTCAACTTCACAAGTTGAAAGCCCTTATTTCTAAGACAATGATTTATTCCGCCGCCATCTTTCGCGTTAATAGGCAGGACATCATTTACTGACTACTAACGGAGAGACAAATGCTGAGAATTAATCATCCCCCGCGCGCTAATTTTAAATCCAGGCTTTCAGGAGTAAAGGCGATGCGCCCCTTCAAGCGCGGCACGCAAAGGGCTGCCCGGGGCCCGCTCGCAGGCGCGGGCACGGCTCCCGTCCAATGGACGCAGACATTCTGGGGACGTAAGTTCATCAAGTCTACAACGCTCATGCTCGCCCTGCTCTGCTCGGCTTCGATTGCCCTGGCCGACGTTAAGCTCACGACCAGGAGCACGGCCGGAGGGCGCAGCATCACCAGCACGACCTATATCAAGGGCACACGCCAGCGAACCGAAGGCACCGGCTACACGACCATCTACCAGTGCGACCTCAAGCGCATGATTCAGCTCAACGATAAGACCAGGACTTACCTGATTACACCGCTCGACCAGGCGGCCGGTTCGGGAGGCGCGAACGCGCAGGGACGGCGGCCGAGCGCGCGCCGCGGAGGAGTGCTGACCTACACTGTCACGAACACGGATACGGGCGAGCGCAAGGAAATCCTCGGCTTGACGGCCAGGCGCATCAAGACAAAGACCGTCATCGAAGCCAGCGAAGGCGCTTGCAACTCGATGAACATGGAGATGGAATCGGACGGCTGGTACGTGGACCTGCCGGGCAGCTTCAACTGCGAGGCGGGAAGCTCTGCCCCTTCGTTCCCCGTGGACCAGTCCGACTGTGTGGACGAGGTGCGTTACCAGGTTCAGGGCACGGCCAAGATGGGTTATCCGGTCATGACGACTACCAAAATCAAATTCAACGCGGGCGACGACGACGCGGAAGTCAACATCCCGGCCTCGACCTCGACGCAGGAAGTCGTAGACCTCTCCAGGGTCACGATTGATGCGGCGCTGTTCGAGATTCCGGCCGGTTACAGGGAAGTTAAAAGCGCGCAGGAACTCGGCAGCCCGTATTAGGCCCGTCCAGGCAAGGATTAATCCGACCTGCGCAATCTAACCGGACAATCCAACGGCGAAAGACAAAGGGCAGCCATCGCAGGCTGCCCTTTGTCTTTGGTCTGGAAAATCGGGACGCCGAGATTCGAACTCGGGGCCTCACCCACCCCAAGGGTGCGCGCTACCAGGCTGCGCCACGTCCCGTTACCGTTTCTTTAGTATCCCCGGAAAAGATTTTTGTCAAATGCGGCGGGTGGTGCAGGCGGCTGCCACTCTGCGCGCGAGGGGTCTATTTTCGACGCGGCGGCCGGTCGGCTTCGCCCGCGTCGAGTGTCGAGAGCAGCTCGCGCAGTTGGGCGGCCAGGCGACGCACGGCGACGCGTTGATCGTCCGAGAGGGGCTCGCCCGCGTCCATCGCCGCAACTTCATAATCGGACTGAACTTCGACGGGCTGGGGCGGGGCGACTGCCTGCGGCGCGGGCGGCGCGCTCGGCAACGCACTCTGAGAGGCGCTCATCTCCGGCGTGACTACTTTGAGCTTGCTTGCGCCGCGCAGCTCGCTGGCCAGTTTCTTCTTCGCCCCGGCAATCGTGTACTGGTCGTCGTAGAGCAGCTCCTTGATGCGCAGGGCCATCTCGACATCGCGCTTGCGGTAGGTCCGCTGCCCGGCGCGGTTCTTCTGCGGCGCGAGCATCGGGAATTCGGACTCCCAGTAGCGCAGGACGTGCGCCTGGACGCCCGTCAACTCACACACTTCGCCGATCTTGAAGAAGAGCTTTTCGGGGATGGCTACGGCCGCACGGTTCATGATGCAGGAGACCTCGCCGGAAACGTGTCCGGTCCGCTGGCACTTCGGATTAAGCTGAAAAACGGTTCGCTCGGACGAGCGAGCAACGATTCACTAGGGGCCATGTTACTCGCGCCCCGGAGGCGTGTCAATACTTTTGCGGAGCAGCCTAACGCTACACGGGAGCGGCAGTTGCTCACCTCTTCTTGAAGTTATTTATCAGATGGCGGGACGGGAAACGCGGTCGCGCCCCGGCGGGAAAGAACAAAAGAGCCCGGATTCGGGCTCTCGCTTAAGCTCTCTCCCGGCGGCCGGTTCTGAGCGCAGAACCCGGCGTGATATTGCATCAACCGGGCATGATCCTGATTAAACGGCTCAAAGGGTCGAACATCAGGCGAAAGGGGCGCAGGGCCTGGCGGCCGAGGATGACAGGCGCGCCCGCTTCGGCCCCCAACAGGAGGTCTGTCGGAATCCCCCTCAAGACGAGCGGGCCGAGACCGATGGTTGCCGGAGCGACCCGGCGCGCCCCGATGCGCCCGCCCCCTATGTCTCTCACATCAGCGCCGTTCGCTCCCCCCGTGAGCCGCACTCCGAGCGCCCTTGCCGCCTCCTCCGTGACCGCCAGGCCGAAGCCCGAGCCCGTGTCCAGCAGGGCGCGCCTGCCGCCATCGAGCATGACGAACGGGCGACGGCTTCCCGGTTCGAGCAGCCAGGAGACAATCGCTGCGTCCGGCGGGAGATTCCGGTTACGCCTGAGCGGCGACTGGCGCGGGTCGAAGGCCGTTATCTCGCCGCGCGGCAGGTCTATCTCGAAACCGAGCGGAGAATAAGCCTCGACGGGGTCAAGCACGCCGTCCAGGTCGGGCGGCAGCCCCTCTGCGACTATCACTAACCCCTTTGACGGCAGCAGATTAGCAGCATACCCGACGGCCAGGCTACGGAGCGAGACTTCGCGCCCGGCAATCGTCCCTGCTCCGCTCAAGCCCCCCAGCCTGACGCCGCCTTTGCGGCCCGGCGCGACGCGCGCTTCGGCCGCCACACGGCCCGAGAGAATCGTCGAGCCAGCGCCCGTATCGAGCGCAAAATTGTATGGCCCGGCCCCGTTGACCCAGGTCTTGACCAGCAGGCCGCGCCCCCCGGCCTCGCGGAAGTATGCGGCGGACGGCAGCGCGGCTCCCGTCTGAGCCCTCTCCGCCTGTCCCGAAACACGGTTTGCCCCGGCCGTTTGAGCGACTCCTGCCGTTTGAGCGGCCCAGGCCGAACTCCGAGCGCCCCGCACAGACAAATGGGCAGCCCCGCCTCCGGGGACTGCCCATGTTGATGTCTGTAACAGGAAAGCCGAAGCCAGCAGGCCGAGCGCCAGTCTCTTCAAGCCGTTTCCCATTCGCGCATGTCCGTTATTCTTAGTAATTACGGTTGCGCTTGCGGATTCCGTAGGTGTAGACGGCCGAGCCGACGCCGCCGCCGATTGCGCCAATCGCCGCACCCTTCTTGCCGCCGATTAACGCGCCGAGCAGAGCGCCGCCGCCCGTTCCGGCCGCAACCGTCAGCTTATCGCGGTGCTTCTGCCAGAAAGAGCGCTTGGCAGGCTGATTATTGTAGTCGTAATAGACGCGCCGCGAATTGTCCGAGCGCGCATACTGCCTGCGGGCGGGCCTGTAAACAACCCGCTGCGGGGCAACAGCCGCCGTCCGCTCGACGACCGCGTTGCGTGCCGTTGACTGCGTCAGTCCGCGGTCGCGTGCGGCCAGAAAACCGTCGAGAAAGCCCGTGCGATAGCTCGACTGGTCTTCGCTGCCGCCCGCATTGTTGGTCGCCAGCGTGACATCGGAAGTCCCCGCATTATCGGCCACGCGATTATTGCTGGCGGCCTGCTGATCGAACGGATTATCGAAATTCTTCGACGTGGAAGCCGTCTGGCCGTCCGCCGTCTTGCTGGAATGAGTCACGAACGCGCCCACTGTCCCGCCCAAAAGAGCGGCCACGAGCGCCACCGGAATCAATTTGTTTCTCATAAACATTGGTAGGTTATCTCCCTCTCGAATCTCTTGTGAGCATTAGGCCCGCCAGGTAATTAGCAAGCACCGTTCCTCAAATCGCGCGTTGCCGGAGAGTTTAACCCCGGGGCACGCTTGGCCGGACGTTTTTTGCGGAACATCTTTAATTCATAATGGAATTGCAATATCGGCGCCCCCGTGCGACCGGCCGCGAGGGTGAAGGTGTCGCACGATATGGATTAAGCCTGACCCCATATCATCAACCGTGGTTTGCGGCCGCGGGCCGCAGCGCCGCCGGTGTCTGGTTTCTGGTCAAGCGGTGGACGCGATGCGAAACAGCAGGCTATAATCCCGCTTCATTTCAACACGCCTGAATCCACTGGAGGTTTGACCGTCAAAGTGTCTACATCGCCCACTCTTTTTCGTCTCGCTGCGCGGCTGGACGAGGTCGGCTTCTCCGACATTGTCAAAGTCCGTAACAAGATTATGGAGCTGCGCGCCGCCGGGGCCTCCGTTTACCAGTTTGAGGGCGGCGAACCCTTCAGCAATACCCCGGACCAGATCAAAGAGGCCATGACGCGCGCTCTCGCCGAGAATCGGACACGCTATGCGCCCTCTTCGGGCATCATGGAGCTGCGCGCGGCCATCGCCGAAAAGCTGCGCGAGCGCAACCGCATCCCGGCCCGCGAGGACGACGTGATAGTCCTCAACGGCGGCATGCAGGGCCTGCACGGCGCTTTCCAGTCGGTCATCAACCCTGGCGAGGCCGTCCTGGTCTTCTCTCCCTACTGGACGCCCATCAAAGACCTGATAGCACACTGCGAGGGCTCGACCATTCTTGTGCCGACGGCCGAGGCCAGGCGCGAGGGATTCGCCGCGACGCTGGCCCGTTACACGACCCGGCAGACGCGCGCCATCTACTACAACACGCCGCAGAATCCGTCGGGCGTCGTCTTCACGCGCGAGGAGGCGGAGGCCGTCGCACAGTTTGCGCGCGAGCGCGACCTGGTCGTGATTGCCGACGAAGCCTACGAAGATTTGGTCTACGACGGCGAGCACGTCTCCATCGCCTCGCTCGAAGGCATGATGGAGCGGACCATCACTTCCTTTACGCTCTCGAAATCTTACTCGATGACGGGCTGGCGGCTGGGCTACGCGGTCGCGGCCGAGCCCTGGATGACGGGCCTCAAAAAGACGACGCTCTATTCCACCAACGGCGTCTCCACGCCGACGCAGTGGGCGGCGCTGGCGGCTTTCAGCATGCCGCCGGACTTCCTGGAAAGCTCGCGCGCCGCATACCGCCAGCGCCGCGACCTGCTGCTGGCGGGCTTAAACGAGCTGGGGCTGACCTGCCCGAGCCCGGCCGGGGCCTTCTACGCCTTTCCAGACGTGACGCGCATCGAAGGCGACAGCCGCAAGGCCGCCGACATCCTGCTCGAACGCGCACAGGTCGCCACCGTCCCCGGCGTCGTCTTCGGCGAGCACGGCGAGGGTCACCTGCGCTTTTCATTCTCGACCTCCCTGGAGACCATCGAAGCCGGACTCGACTCGCTCCGCCGCAATCTCTAAGGGCAAGCCCGACGACCGGCAGGAAGGAGCAGGGATGAAGGATGAAGGAAGCGGCAAGAAAGGCCCGCCTCTGCAACCTTCACGCGGCGAGTTCGACTTCATCGAGCGCATCCGGCGACGCGCCGCCAACCGTCACCCGCGGCGCGCAGCCGCCGGGTCACGCTCCGGTTCGCATCACTCATCACCCGTCACTCATCACTCGTCACTGTCTCAAGGCATCGGGGACGACGCCGCCGTCATCCGGCAACGCGCCGGACGCGAGACCGTTATCACGACCGACCTCCTGGTCGAAGGGATTGATTTTCGTCTTGCAACGACCCGGCCGCACCTGCTCGGCTGGCGGGCGCTGGCCGTCTCGCTCTCCGACATCGCAGCGATGGGCGCAGCGCCGCTCTGGTCGCTGCTCTCGGTCGGCGTCCCGCGCGAAATCTGGGACACGCGATTTCTGGACGACTTCTACAAAGGCTTTTTCGCGCTTGCGGACGAGCACGGCGTGACGCTCGTCGGCGGCGATGTCTCGCGCACGCCCGGCCGGGTCTTGATTGATTCAATCGTGCTGGGCGAAGTCGTGCGCGGGCGGGCGATTCTGCGTTCGGGCGCGCGTCCCGGCGATCACATCTTCGTCACGGGGAGCCTCGGAGGCGCGGCTGCCGGGTTAAGGCTGATGGACGGCGGCGCGGGTTTAAGTGAGCGAAGACCCCGTTCGTCGGCCGGGCGCGCCGTCGAGCAGCTGCTGCTCCGCCAGTTGTGTCCAGTGCCGCGCGTGCGCTGGGGCCTGACGCTCGGCGAGGAGCGCCTGGCGGCGGCGATGATTGACATCAGCGACGGGCTCTCTTCGGACCTCGCGCACCTCTGCCGCGAGAGCCGTGTCGGCGCGCGCATCGAAGCCGCGCGGATTCCCTTTGACCCGCTGATCGCAGAGACCCTTGAACGCTCGCTGGACCCGCTCTGGCTCGCCCTGCACGGCGGCGAAGATTTCGAGCTGCTGTTGACGGTTCGCCCGCGCGACCTCTCGCGTCTGCCGCGCAGAGTCGGCGGCGTGCCCCTGACCTATCTCGGCGACGTGACCGCCGAGCCGGGAAGGATTCAAGTCATCACGGCCTCCGGCACGCGTGAATTGGAGGCGGGCGGCTTCCGTCACTTCTAAAAACTCCTGACGCCTGAAGAGCGCCGGGTCGCAGGGAAGATTTGACTATCGCTCGCGGACACAGCATCATCTCTTCCAGCGCGGAAAACCGGGATAGAGAGATGCTCAAATTTCACAACACACTTTCAGGCCAGGTGGAAGAGTTTCGCCCGCTCGTCGAGGGAGAGGTGCGGATGTATTACTGCGGCCCGACGGTCTGGGACTACGGGCACATCGGCAATTTCCGCTCGGCCATCTTCACGGACATCCTGCGCCGCTATCTACAGTTCAAGGGCTACCGCGTGACACACGTGATGAACATCACGGACGTGGAAGACCGCATCATCGCGCTCTCGCAGAAGAACGGCGTGACGATTGACGAGTACACTGCGAAATACATCACTGCGCTCTGGGAGGACTTCGACGCGCTCGGATGCGCGCGGCCCGACATCGTGCCGCGCGCCACGCGTCACATTCCAGAGATGGTCTCGCTGATTCGGCGGCTCGAAGCGCGCGGCCACGCCTACAGGTCCGAGGATTCGATCTATTACCGGATCAGCTCGTTTGCGGAATACGGCAAGCTCTCGAAAATCAACTTCGCGGGCAACATCGCGGGCGCGAGCGAGCGTGTGGACACGGACAAGTACGAGAAGGAAGACGCGCGCGACTTTGCGCTCTGGAAGGTCGCCGAGACGCCGGACGAGCCAGCCTGGGAGACCGAGCTTGGCCGCGGACGCCCGGGCTGGCACATCGAGTGCTCGGCGATGTCCATGAAGTACCTGGGCGAGACCTTCGACATCCATGCCGGGGGCATCGACCTCGTCTTTCCGCATCACGAAAACGAGATCGCGCAGAGCGAAGGCGCGACGGGCCAGACCTTCGCGCGCTACTGGATTCACTTCGAGCACTTGAAGGTCAACGGCGAATCCATGTCCAAGTCCAAGGGCAACTACTACACCTTCCGCGATATTACGGCGCATGGATTTGCGCCCGTTGCCGTCCGCTATTTTCTGCTCAGCGTGCCCTACCGCAAGCAGCTCAACTTCACCTTCGAGGCCCTGCGCGGCGCGGAGAAGACCGTCATGGGCCTGCGCGATTTCCGCTCGCGGTTGCAGGAGGCGCGGGTCGAAGCGGGCACAAACGAACGCCTGCGCGAGACGGCGGCCCGCGCGCTCGAAGAGTTCGAGACCGGGATGGACGACGATTTCAACACGTCTGTCGCGCTCGCCGCCCTGCACAACCTGGCGCGCGAAGTGAACACGGCGCTGGCCGACCACGCCGTGCTGGAAGAGAACAAGCGCGAGCTGCTGGCGCTGCTCGACCGTTTCAATACAGTGCTCAATATCTTCGCAGATGACCGCGCCGAGCTGCTCGATGCCGAGATTCAATCGCTGATTGACGACCGCCAGGAGGCGCGCCGTCGCCGGGACTTTGCGCGGGCCGACGAGATTCGCGACCAACTGGCGGCGCGCGGCATCACGCTCGAAGACAAAAAGGACGGCGTGCGTTGGAAACGGCGTTGACAATGCCGCCGGCCGGATGCAAGATATGGGCCGCCGGACAACAGATGTCAGGCCCTCGCTCGCACGTTTGTCCGGCGTCCGTTAGCTGAAAATCCATTCTCCTATGTTCTACGACCGCGACACACATTTCCGCCCGCTCGACACCCGCGCCAATCTCTTCGCGGACTAGCTGCGCTCATCCTCCGGCCGCAGTTTTTCAAACGATTCGACCATAAAAGTCACCCTCGCTTTTAAGGACCCAAGGAGAGATTATGTCTACGATAGCACCGCCCAAGAGACCGGAAATCAAGACCGCGCTGCCCGGACCAAAGGGTCTGGAGATCATCGCGGCCGATCATCAATACGTCACGCCCTCTTACCCGCGCCCTTCCTTCAAGCTCGTCGCCAGGCGGGCGGCAGGAGTCTGGGTTGAAGATGTGGACGGCAATATTTTCCTTGACTGCAACGCGGGCGTCGCCGTCTGCTCGACGGGCCATTGTCACCCGGAGGTCGTCAGCGCCATCCAGGAACAGGCCGCGCAGTTGATACACATCTGCGGCACGGACTACTACTACGAGCACATGCCGAACCTGGCACGCAAGCTCGACGAGCTGGTGCCGGTCGAACGCCCGACGCGCACGCACTTCGCCAACAGCGGGACGGAGGCCGTCGAGACGGCGCTTAAGCTGGCGATGCACGCGACGGGGCGCGAGAAATTCATCGCCTTCTTCAACAGCTTTCACGGCCGCACGCTCGGCTCGCTCTCTCTGACTTCATCACGGGCGGCACAGCGCAAGGGCTTTCGCCGTCAGGCCCTGGACGTGACGCACGTGCCTTACGCCAACGCCTTTCGTCATCCCTTCACGGGCGAGCCGACGGACGGAGAGACGGCCAGCCGCGCCTGTCTCGACTGGATCGAGAATCGTCTCTTTAAGACCACGCTCCCGCCTGAAGAATGCGCCGGGATAGTGGTCGAGGCGGTGCAGGGCGAGGGCGGCTACGTCCCAGCGCCGAAGGAGTTCCTGCACGGTCTGCGACGAATCTGCGACGAACACGGCATCCTCCTGATCGTTGACGAAGTTCAATCGGGGATGGGGCGCACGGGTAAGATGTTCGCCAGCGAGCACTACGATCTCAAGGCCGACATCGTCTGTATCGCCAAGGGCATCGCTTCGGGGCTGCCGCTCGGCGTCTGCGTTGCGCGCGCAGACTTGATGGACTGGAAACCCGGCGCTCATGCTTCGACCTTCGGCGGCAATCCCGTAGCCATCGCCGCCGCACTGAAGACCATAGAGCTGCTCGAACGCGAGCTTGTAGCCAACAGCGCAAAGGTCGGCGCGTACCTCAAGGAGGGCTTGAACAAGCTGATGAAGAAGCACGATTGCATCGGCGACGTGCGCGGCTTCGGATTGATGCTCGGCGTCGAGATAGTCGAAGACAGGGGTTCGATGAAGGCTGCGCCGGAGCTGCGCGACCGCATCGAGACGGCCTGCTTCGAGCGCGGCCTGATTATCCTCGGGGCCGGAGCCAACACGATTCGCTGGTCGCCTCCCCTCATCCTGACGCACGAAAATGTTGACGTGGCCCTGGAGATTTTCGACGAGGCAATCACGGCATCCAAGAGCAGCTAAGGGTTGCTCACGACGAGGGCGGTCAGGACCAGAGCGAGGCGGGAAAAGCAGGGCCAGCGGAATCAACGGAAAAGGTTAAGAGGGTCAAAGGAATGGCGGCATTGCCGGTCTTTCCTTCCCCTCTTAACCTTTTCCGTTCTTCGTGCCGTCGTCACATCGGCGCGTCTTCGGACGGCCTGGATTTCGGCGGCGGCGGCGCGGTGGCTGTGGCTTCCAGCCTGCCCTGCCCGTTAAAGCTGTCCGCGATTCTTGACGGCAGCGATTCAAAAGTGAGCGCCAGGTTATTCTCGCCTCCGGTCAGGCCGCCCGCGGCGCGAAGCGGGCTGCGCGGCGCATCAATCAGCGAGCCGGGGTCTACGATCAGGCCCGTTAGGTTCCCGTCGTCATGGACGATGCCGCTGGCCACGTCTTTCAAAGAACGCTCCCTGTCGCCGCCCGCGCTCTTGAGGTCGAAGACGAAGGTCGCCAGATTACCCTGGCGCATGATGCCTATCTCGCCTTCGAGCTTGAAACTCTTGCCGCGCCCCGCGATGCCGCCCTGCATCGTAAACTCGCCTGTTTTGAGACGATAAGGCCGCGCGGCTGCGCGCCATGAGCCGTCCAGCTCAAACGTCAATCCGGTCACAGCGGAGACAGGCACGGAGGCGATCTTGAAGGGCGCGGTTAAAGCCTGCGTCGTGATTGACCCGCGCGGCGGCGCGGTCGCCGCGATTCGCACGCGGTTCTCCGCAGTCCTGACGATAGAGACGCCGTAGCCTCCCGTCCGGCGCTGGCCCAGGAAGGCCGCGACCACCGCATTGGACTGAAATTCGGCCGCATTCATCTCGGGCAATTCGTTGACGAGGCGGCGCAGGGCGGCGTAAGTCTCCGCGTCGCGCGCGACGACGACGAAGGCATCCGTCATCCGGCTGTAGCCGCCCTGGGCCAGAATTTTGAGGTCGCTGTCGCCCGGCTGCCCGTCCCCGCGCACCGGCGTCGGCGCTGGGGCGGGCGTGGGCTGGTTGTTCGCCTGCGATTGATTGGTATTCTGCGTCCCGCCGCCCGGCTTCTTATCGCACCCGCCGACCGCCGCGCCGTTGAGCGCAAGTGATAACAGGACGGCAACAAGGCTCGTTCTAATCTTTAACATCGCTCTCACTCCTTAGACGGGTTTCGAGTTTCGGTTACGGAATAACGGGCCGCGCGCTGGCCCAAACTTCAGGGTTCTGAACTCTAAAGCCCCGGATTATCAGTATCGCTGGGGCGCTCCGCGAACGCACCGGACGGTATCTCGCGCGATTAGCAACTCTTCGTCGGTCGGAATGACGAAAGCGGCGAGTCTTGAACCGTCGCGGCTGATGAGACCCTCGCCGCCATTGTTCAGGGCGCGGTTGCGCTCTTCGTCCAGCTCAAGCCCCATCCATTCCAGCCCTTTGCAGATCATGGCGCGCACTTCCGCGGAGTTTTCACCGATGCCCCCTGTAAAGACCAGGGCATCCGCGCCGCTCATCGCGGCCAGGTACGCGCCGATGTATTTCCTGGCCCGGTAAGAGAAGATTTCGATGGCCAGGCGGGCGCGCCTGTCGTTGTGTTCATGCGCTTCGTCGAGCAGCTCGCGCATGTCGTTGGTCAGACCGGAGATGCCGATGAGCCCCGACTGCTTGTTGAGAATCGTTTCGACCTCCTGCGCCGTCAGCCCTTCCTTGGCCGCGAGAAAGTCTATGATGGCCGGGTCCATATCGCCGGAGCGCGTGCCCATCACCAGCCCTTCGAGCGGCGTCAGGCCCATCGAAGTGTCAACCGAATTTCCGGCCCGGATCGCCGCCGCCGAACAACCGTTGCCCAGATGCAGCGTGATGATGTTGGTCCGGTCGCGGGCGATGCCCTGAAGCTGGCGATAGCGATAGGCGACATAACGATGCGAGGTCCCGTGAAAGCCGTAGCGGCGTATCCGGTGGCGGCGATAGAGTTGATAAGGCAGCGCGTAGAGATAAGCGTAATCTGGCAGCGTCTGGTGAAAGGCCGTGTCGAAGACGGCGGCCTGCGGGAGTCCCGCGCCGAAGACTTCGCGCGCGGCCGTGATGCCCTTGATGTTGGCAGGGTTATGGAGCGGCGCGAGGTCTATGCAGTCTTCGATGCCGCGCAGGACTTCGTCCGTGATGAGCACCGAATGCGTGAAACGTTCGCCGCCGTGGACGACGCGATGCCCGACTGCCTGAACATCGGCCACGCTGCGGACTTCCGCAATCCCTGAATTCTCCGCACAGGCCCAGCGGATAATCAGCTCGACGGCGGCGCGCGTATCCCGCAGCGGCGCGGTCGTCCTTTGAGCCTCGCGCCCTTCGGCCTGCAACGTGATGATGGCTTCGCCGCCGACACGCTCGACCGTGCCGCGCGCGAGCCGCCTGTCCGTATTCCCGGCAATCTGTTCGAGGTCGGTCGCGATCAGTTGAAACTTCACCGAAGAGCTGCCGCAATTGAGCACCAGAATGTTCATCGCCGGTAAATAGTAAAGGGTAAATCGTCAATGGTAAATCGTGAATAGAGAAAAGCCCTTGTCTTTCTTTTTCCATTCACGATTTACTATTTACCATTTACGATTCACTATTCACCTTTTGAGCTATCTCACGGAGGCGCGCGCGCAGGGCCTCTTCGTCTACGGTGAGGATGCGGCCTTCCCTGTAGATTTCCCTTCCGGCCACTATCGTCGCCAGCACATCGCGCGCTGAAGATGAGAAGACGAGGGCCGTGGCAGCGTCATAGCCGGGCGTTTGATGTGTGCCGTCGAGAGCGACGACGGCAAGGTCAGCCTCTGCGCCTTCGACGAGCACGCCCGTTCGGCCTTCGAGGCCGAGAGAGCGTGCGCCCCCCCGCGTCGCCGTCTCCAGCGCCAGCCCGGCGCTCATCGTTTGCACCCCTTCCCCTGACTCATCACCGGCCCGCGCAAACAGCAGGGCGAAGCGCGCCTCTTCCATCATGTCGCAGGTATTGTTGCTCGCCACCGAATCGCTGCCGAAGCCGACTGTTACGGAGTGCTTGACGAAGGAAGCGAACGGCGCGCGGCCATGACCGAACTTGGCGTTCGATTTGGGGCAGTGAGCGATGCTCGCGCCCGTTTCCCTGATAGTCTCCAGGTCGGCCTCGTCCGTCCGGACGCAGTGGGCCAGGAGCGGTCGCGCCCGCAGGAACCCGTGCCGCGCCAGATATTGAATGGTGGAGATGCCGGGCGCGTCCCATTCTATGCCGCGGCGCGCGAGGCTCTCCGCAAACGGGCCGCGCCCCTCGCGCATGAAAAGGCTCTCGGCTTCAGACTCCGCCGCGTGCATCATCAACGGCAGTCCCTCGGCCAGGCCGAAGTCCGTAATCAGCTCCAGCTGCGGCGCGCTGACGGTGTAGGGCGCGTGCGGCGAGACTCCGACCCGGACCAGTCCGCTCTCGTATTCGCGCAGCTTGAAGACCTTTTCCCGCAGCTTCTCGAAATGAGAGAGCGCTTGGGCCGGGTTCGGGCCGAAGGCTTCCTGGTAAACAGTCCCGCGCAGGCCCACGTCCTTGAGCGCCCTCATGCTTGAGCTGGCGGCATCGCTGGCGTCGCCCAGGCAGGTCACGCCCGCGCGCGCGGCCTCGATTGCGCCCCACGCCGCCGAGACGTAGAGGTCTTCCGGCGTCATTCGTTCGAGCCGCGCCGTCGTCAGTTTCCTGAGCCAGGCGAAGAAATCCGCCTCTTCGCGTTCGAGATAGCCGCGCAGGGCCGTCAGTTCCAGGTGCGAATGGGTATTGACGAAGCCGGGCAGAATCGCCGCCTCGCCGAAATCCTGCGCGAGGGCTTGCGGGTAGCGCGCGGAGACTTCGGCGCGCATCCCGACGCCGACGATGAGCGAGCCTTCGACGGCCACCGCCCCGTCATGAATCGGCGGCGAGATAATCGGCAGGACGTGGCGCGCACAGTAAAGGGTCGTCATCGGTTTTCCGGTCCGCGAAAGTTATCAGGATGAGCGGCAAACTCATCTGGATGAAACGCAACGAAGCCTGCCCCGTCAACGTCCGGGCTACTCTTCATGGGTCGAGGCCGTGAGCTGCGTCCCCAGCCCGTGCAGCTTGACGATCAGGCGACCATTTTCCGTCACAGAGGCAACCACGCTCAGGCTCACCTCGTGTTCCCCGTCGCTCGCCTCGCGCACTTTGAAGTTCTCCAGCCGCAGCCCTTCGCCGTCGAGCAGCTCAAGCAGCCGGGCGAGAGACGATGCCGGGTCACGCGTCATCAGCGTGTAATGAAACATCCGGCTGCGCCGCACCAGCACGCGCTCAAGTCGTCGCAGCAGGACCAGCACGAAGATGATGAGCAGCGTCGTCACGAGCGCAGCGCCGTACATTCCGTCTCCGACCGCGACGCCGATGGCGGCCACGACGAAGATGGTCGCCGCGGTCGTCAGGCCCGTCACGGAGCCGCGCGATTGCATGATGACGCCCGCCCCGATAAAGCCGATGCCCGTCACGACCTGTGCGACGAGCCGCGCCGGGTCCGTGTAGGCGAGGCCGCCGCTGATGTGGCGCGACATAATCATAAACAGTGCCGCGCCGACGCAGATCAGGACGTTGGTCCGCAGCCCTGCGGGCTTACGGCTCAATTCGCGCTCCAGGCCGACCGCGCCGCCGCACAACATTGCGACCAGCAGCTTAATCCCGATCTGCATCGTTACCGGATCATAAGTCAAGACGATAGCTCCTTCTCGCTGTCAAGAGAGTCGGCGTTGTGCTTCCCGCCTGCCGCGCAGGATGAACCACATGATGCCCGAGAGTGCGACGACCGCGCCACCCGTCGCCGCCACCGGCCTGATGCCGTAGCTGTCCGCGGCGGCCCCCGCCGCCAGCATTGAGCCGACCATCATCAGTGTCGTCAGCGTTTCATAAGAGGCGAAGACGCGCCCGCCGTAGCGATCATCCGTGCGCATCATGATGATCGTCTGCTGCGCCGTCCACCAGATGGCGAAATTGATTTCGCGCGCGACCAGGACCAGGGCCGCGCCCCAGAGGTTCGGCATCAGGCTGAAGAGCGCGAGCCCGCAACCGTCAAAGATCATCGAGCGCCCCATCCGCGCTCCCAGGCTTTCGCCCGCCGCGCTGTTGAAGCGCCGCGCTATCGGCGCTCCGATGACGCCGCCCGCGCCCATCGCGATAAAGAGGACGGAGATGCCGAAGTCCGTCGGACGTGTCAGCATGCCGCCAACCGCGGCTTTCCCCAGCTGCGCGCCGAAGATGCTGTAGAGCGCACGCGCCACGCCGTTGCCCAGCCCCCACCCGGCGGCGACGATAAAGATGGCCGAAAGAACATTGATGCTACGGACGTAGCGCAAGCCTTCACGAAAGTCAACGACGACGCGCCCCAGCCCTGCACGCAAGCGCGGCGAATGAGAGACGCCGCGCCGCGCCGGTAAAGCCTTTAGCCGCGAAGGGCTCCCGGCTTCGGCAGCGGCGGCGGCCGCGTCAGCCGCTCTTGCAGCGTCACCTTCTGCGCCCTCCGTCATAATCGCAGCGGCGTCGCGTTCATTCGTCCGCGGCTCCCTGCGCTGCGTCGCGCCGCGTATCCGTCGAATCATCCAGACGGAGACCAGAAAGGTCGCGGCGTTGAGAATGAAGACGATGTCGCGCCCGGCGAAGGTTGCCACCAGGCCGCCGAGAGCCGAGCCGACGGCAATGGTCGCGGCGGTCGTCGAAGCCGAAAGCGAATTGGCGCTCAAAAGCTGCGCCGGGCCTGCGACCAGGTTCGGGAGCGCGGCGCGCTTGGCCGCGTTGAAGAAGGCCGAGACGGCGAAGAGTGAGGCCCCGACGATGTAGATAACGGGCAGCGTCGCCACCCGTCCGGCGAGCAGAAATCCGAGCGCCAGAAAGGCACGCACGAGGTCCGCCGCGATCATCACGCGCCGCCTGTCCACACGGTCAACGACGACGCCCGCCAGCGGACCGAAGAGAAACAAGGGGACGTGTCGCGCCAGCGCATAAAAGGCGACGGCGTGCCCTTCATAGCCCGGTCCGGCCAGCTCTATGGTCAATGCCAGGACGGCAATATTGTTGAACCAGTCTCCGATTTCGGAGACGACCTGGCCATACCAGAGACGACGGAGGTCCAGATTTTCGACGAGCAGCCGCCGGTACGTCAACGGCTCGCCTCCGGCGCAGCGGACGGCTGCTGCTGCTTGTTCGGGTCGCGCGCGTGTTCCTGCTTGAGCTTGCGGTAGCGTTCGAGGATCGAAGTCACGTAGGCGCGCGTCGAGGGAATATCAATGCGCGAGATGAACTGGTCCAGGTTGAGCGAGGCTGTGGAGCCTCCGGCCGGGCGATTCCACTCCGCGGCCCGGCTCGGCCCGGCATTGTACCCGGCGATCATGCGCGCCTCCGCGCCCGGCGTATCGCGGTACTGCTCGTAGAGTTTTTCGAGATACCAGCAGCCTATCTGGATGTTTCGCTCCGGGTCGCGCAGGACCGACTGCGGGTCTTGCGCCATCCGCCGCACCAGCTCCGGCATGCCCGTCTCGGCCGCCCACTCGCGCCCGACCTTCGGCGTCACCTGCATCAGCCCGATCTCGCCGTCGCCGCCGATCTTCCAGGGGCTAAAGTAGGTCTCTTCGTAAATGACGCTCCAGACCAGGTCGGGGTCTAGACGGTAGACGCCCGCCTGCCGCGCGATCAGCGCATCGTAGCGGTGAATCCAGTATTGATTGAAGAAATAAACTCCGACCGCGCCCAGGGAAAGGATGATGAGGATAGCAATGATGAGACGCTTCATCGTTTGTCGGATGCCGGATTGCAGATGTTAGATGTCAGCTACTAACATCGCGCATCTGACATCCGCTCTTAGTTCCTTCGCTTCAAGCCTGACCAGAAACTGGCGTTCGCGTAAGCCGGGTCAACGCCTTCGTAGCGCGAGCGCAGGGCTCGCTCGTCAAGCACGTGGCCCTGCAACCAGACCTCCGCGGCGAGCGTCGC
Organism: Pyrinomonadaceae bacterium; assembly: GCA_036389715.1. Classification (GTDB taxonomy): domain Bacteria; phylum Acidobacteriota; class Blastocatellia; order Pyrinomonadales; family Pyrinomonadaceae; genus DASVWH01. The sequence goes on from DASVWH010000092.1 coordinate 20,287, forward strand.
GCCGACCGCCAGGCTACTGCCGCGCAAGGCCCTGCGGTTGACCAGAACCTCCAGCTTCAAGCGTTCCAGGTCAACGTAGACCCAGTACAGCTCGCTTCCCGAGAGCGGATTGCGCAGCGGCTTGAAGGCGATCACGCGGCCCGTCAGGGACCAATCGTTTTCGTGCGCGGCGCGCGACGGCGCGGCCCTTTCGAGCGGCTCCAGGCAGGCCGCAGAGGGCTTGCGGCAGACCCTCGCCCGGTACGCCAGCCCGCAGAGACCGACGTGCAGCTCCTGCGCACGGAATCCCTCGGGGCCGACCTCCGTCAGGTTCTGCAACTCGAAGAGAACCTCCGTCTCCGTCCCGTCACAGTAACCGTGCACGACGGCCTCGCCCTCCTCGTCGTATTCGGTCAGCGCCCAGGGGCTGATGCGCTGCGTGTAGCGCGCGCGAAATCCCGGGCGGCAATCGGCATAAAAGATATCGCCCGTGCCGGACTCGTAGAGCACCGTCCAGACCTCCAGGCCCTCGCCGAGCTTCCAGCAGCGCCCGTGCAGCACAGCGCCGCGCCGCGAGAGCTGTGTCGGCTCGCCCTGATGCCCCGCGCGCTCGGCCAGATGATTGAAGGCCTTCTCGCTCGGAACCTCAAGCCCGATTGTCTCGAACGTGACATCCATCTTGTTTAAAAAAGCAGTTTTCAGTTTTCAGTTTTCAGTTTTGAGCAAGTAGCTTTTTCAGTCAACCGTGATTCGGTCTCCGCGTTTTAACTGAAAACTGAAAACTGAAAACTGAAAACTACTCCCCCTGCATTATCGCGCAGCGCGCTTGCGGCGTCCACGACCCGGGCTCTCTTCGGCGGGCTCTGCGACGCGCGGCGCGCGGCTCTTGAGGCCGCGAATATTTCGCTCTTTACCGTAGGCGGGGACGGCCCCCGACCTGACCATCTCCGTAAAGAGGTCCACATCATAATCGGCCTCACGCGACATCTCTTCGCGAATCGCGTGGAGCACTACGAGGAATTTTGGTTTGCGATACATAGTGGGTCAATAGTAAATCGTCAATCGTAAATAGTGAATAGGAAAATCACGGAGCGGCGCTTTTGGCTCGCAGCCGTCGCGCGCTCTTCTCAGATTTAACGGCTTATGATTCACGCAGCTCCGTTGCTTCCGAGACCAGGAATTCCGGCGTCACGATCATCGGGACGAAGAAGCCCGCGGCCGTGTTGAAGAGCCGGATGCGGGCCTGTCGCCGGACGTTGGCCAGGTGTCCGAAGTTCCAGGTCACCAGATAATCTATCTTGTGAAACGAAGCGACGGCGACATGCAGCGCGTCGGCGATGTACTTGCGATGAAAGATGCCGCGCGCGATGTAGCCTTCGGCCAGAATGGCGACCTCGTCCGTCAGCTCGACCTGTTCGAGCTGGCCCGCCAGCTTCAGGTAGCCCGTCCGGTGCGGCTCCGGGACGCGCTCCAGCTCGCGCAGGACCAGCGGCGAAATCACGGCGCGGTATTCCGGCATCTCGTGCTCCCACCAGCGAATCGTCAGGTCACGGCGGAAAGGCTCGCCGTTATCCAGGTAAGCGCCGATGACGGATGTTTCCAGGTAAAGGCTCTGTTTCATAGCTGCGGAGTATCTACGTTAGCGCGCCCGCGCGCGTCCCCATCCGTTTTGGGCGCGCCGCTCGTGATGGGCTCAAGCCGGACGACGCCCCTTTTGAAATCGAAGGTGACGCGGAAATGGCGCAGGAAATTCCCGCCGATGATGCCGTCCTGAATGAACCCGGTGGTCTCGTTGACGGCCTCCAGGTCCAGGACGGCCACGTCCAGCTTTTCACGCGCATGAGCGCCCAGCAGGACGCGCGGCAGCGTCAGCGTGCGAACGCCCTCGGCCACTCCCGCAGCCCCATAAACGCGCATGTTCGCGCTCCGCTGATAGCTGCTCATCGCCTCAAGCTCCATCATTTTTTCGGCCACGACGGAGATACTCGCGCCCGTGTCAACGATGAAGTTGAAATGCTTCTCGATCCCTTCAATCCTGACTTCGCTGCTCAGGAAACCGCTCTGGGTGGTGCGAATCGGAAACTCGACGCCGGGCGCAAGCGGCGCGAGCGGCTTCGAGGCCGTCTCGTTTCCCGGACGCTGGCGCGTCAGCGCAAAAGTGTTCGCGCCGTAGTCAACGGTCGTCAGGTACTTGGAGATGACCGCGAGCCCTATGTAGCCGTCAACGGGCGTCTCGTCATTATAGAAGCGGCGGATGTAGACCGGGACGTTCTCGACGCGAACGTCGCCGACTTCCAGCGATTGCAGAAAGCCGTAAACGATCTCGAACTTTCCGCCGACGGCGCGCGCCATCCCGCCGCGCGCGACGGCACGAACGCCGAGCAGCCTGGCCGTCTCTTCCGAGATGACGGACATGCCGGAGCCCGTGTCGAGGACGAACCGGAAGGGCTGCTTCGACCCGTTGATGCGAACCTTGATGATCGGGCGATTGTTGGGAATATCGAAGGGCACGCTGACCTGGTTCTCACCGGCCGTGTTGTAGAGTCCGCTCTGGTTTCCGAGGTAGCGCAGGAAGTCTATCAGGCCGCGAATCCGCGCGCGACGGTCCGTGTCCGTCAGCGGCGCGATGACCAGGAAACGCTCGTAGGCGTCGGCCGCCTCCTTGTAGCGTTCGGCGCGCGCCGCCGCCTGCGCCAGTCCGAAGATAAAATCAGGCTCGTTCGGACTGAGCAGCGAAGCGCGGCGCAGGCCGTTGATACAGGCCGCCAGGCGATTTTCGTAGAAATCCACCATCGCCAGCCCCGCAATCGCCAGCGCCTCGTCGGCCTTGAGACTGAGCGCAGTGCGAAACTCTTCGACCGAGAGCCGGAAATCTCCGAGCGAGAGAATCACCGTGCCGAGCAGGGCGTGGGCGTGCGACGAGAGAGGATCGGCGGCGATGACGCGCGCGGCGTGATCGTAAGCGTCCGTGAAATTTCGCAGCTTGAGCAGCGTGTAACTGAGCCCGAGACGCGCCTCCTTATCGTGCGCGTCCTTGTCGAGCAGCTCGCGGAAGAGTTTGG
>DASVWH010000093.1:0-7264 GCA_036389715.1 Pyrinomonadaceae bacterium
TCGGCGACGAGCGCCTGCTCGCCCGGGTTGATGGTGTAGACGACCGTCATCCTCGTGCCGGTCGGGTCGGCGGCATCTCGGACCTGCGTGAAGCTGACCTCCGCGCGGTAAAAGCCGCGGTCGCGCAGGTAAGCCTGAATCAGGTCGGCGTTGTTCTTAAGCGTCTGCTCGGAGAGGCGCGCGCCCGGCTCCAGCATGTTCAGCCGTGTGCGCAGCTCGTCTTCGGAGAGCGGAGAGCCCGGCGCGATGTTGAGCGAGAGCCGCACATCCCCAACCCGCAACTGGCGCTGCACGATGAAACGCACGCACAGCGGACGGCCCGGTTGTGTGCCCGGCGCGGGCGCACAGTTTTCACCCGCCTCGACCCTGGCATTGGCAATCAGGCCGGAGTCGAAGAGAGCTTGCAGCGATTCACGCACGCGGACGGCCGAGTATTCCGAGCCGGGCGCGACGCGCAGGAGCGTGGCAAACTCGGCTTCGGCCGCCGCGTCGCGCGGAGTGCCTTCGATGACGACCTGGACGGACGTGATAATCCGCCCTTCGTAATCGCCCGTCTGCAACTCAGCGCGAGAGGCCGCAAAGACGGTCGCCGCGGCCAGAAAGACCGCCAGCGCCGGAAGGATAAAAAAGAAGCGACGAATGCTCACCCTTATGATCTCGGGGCTCGAATTAAGGATTTAACCGTTGATGTAATCATGTCGTCATCGATTCATTTACTCATTTAACAATTCACCGGGTAGCTCGATGAAGCAATGATGACGTGAACAAATGAATCAAGCTCTTGCGCTCTTAAAATCTCTTACGGAAACGGATCTCGAAGCTGAAATTATCGTTACGCGAGCCGAGGCCGCTGACGCTCCCCTGCTCGTACTGTGCGACGAAGGAGAGCCGGTTCGAGACGCGGTATTCGAGCGCCAGCACCTGGTTCTGGTTCGAGGTGACGTTGGTCGAATAAGTGATGGACAGGTTCCGGTTGATCTGGCGTCCGACGGTCAGGCGCGCGGTCGGGCTCTCGCCGCCGCGCCCGGCAATCAGCGGGTCAATCTCGAAACGGTTCAAGCCGAAGAGCCTGTTGGTCGCACGCTGGACGGGCGCGTTAATCAGTCTTTCGGTCAGCAGGCTGGCCGCCGTGCCGAGGCCAGACTGCGCGAGCGTCGAGGCGCTGGTGTCGCCCGACGCCAGGTTGCCCGTCAGGATCAGCGAGACGACATCGGCCTGCGGCAATGCCGGGTCGGAGCGCACGGTCGCGCTCGGCTGCGAGAGCGGGCCGGTCAGAGAGGCGACCACCGTGTAGCCCCTGACCTCGCCCTCGACCTGAATATTGAGAATCGGGTCGGCGTCGCGCTGTGCCGGTAAATCTATGAAGGCGCGCTGGACCTCGTAGCGGTCGTTGCGGAAATTGAGCGTCCCGCGCGTGGCCGTGATGCGGCCGGAGACTATCGGGTCTTCGAGCGGCCCCGTGACGCGCAGGCTGACGGAGCCGGAGATGTCCGCCAGGTTGTTGCGCACGACCAGGGCGTCGCGCCCGACGACGATCAGGTCGAGTTGCGTCGTCGCGCCGAGCGCAGAGTCGCCGCCGCCTTCCGTCAGAGAGGCTTCGCGGCGGCGGTTAATCAGGGTCGCCAGCTCTATGTCTTCCCTGTATTCGGCGCGGCGCAGGTTGACCGTGCCGCTGATGATCTGCCCGCGCGTCGTGCCGTTGAGCTGAAGGTCCGCGTCGGCCGTTGACCTGAAGCCTTCCGGGTACGGGACCGTCACGTCCTCGCCGTGAATGCTGAACTGGTAGCGCGAGGGCGTGAAGCCTGCGAGCAGAACGCCGCCCGCCAGGGTCACGCGCCCGCCGCCGAGCGTGCCGCTCGACTCGACCTGCGCGAGGTTCGAGTTAAAACGCACCGAGCCTTTGACGTTCGTCAGGTTCAGGCGCTCGTCGCCGATGAAGGTGGCGATGGAAGCGCCCGTCAGCGAGGCCGTCCCGGTCAGGCGCGGCTGCTCGAAGCTGCCGCCGACGCGGACCGCAGCATCGGCCGTGCCCGAGAGAATGACGTTCGGCGAGAGACCGTTCAGGACGCGCAGGTTGAGCCGCCCGTCAATGGTCAGGCTCTGCTGCCCGCCGGGGCCGAGCGCCAGCCGTCCGCCGAAAGTGACGTTCGTATCCTGGCCCGTGAACTGCGTCCGCTCGAAGAAGACTTCGCTGGTCGAAAACTGCACGAGCAGCGGCGAGACGGCCCGCAACTGGATGTCTTCGATCTGGACCGTCAGGTCCGTGAAGTTGGCCGTCCCGCTCAGGCCGCCGAGGCCATACTCGGTCTCGCCCTCCGCGTTCTCAGTTATCAGATTGCCGCTGGCCCTGAGCGTCCCGGTCGCCGTCCCCGTCACACGGACATCGGTTTCGGGCAGGACCAACTGGAAGAGCCTGGTCAAATCCGTGCCGGTCAGGGTCGTCTCGACGACGGCAGGCAATTCTGGCCTGCTTAAATCAACGCGCGCCGCGATGACCTGCTGCTGATTGCCGAGCAGCCCCGTCGTAAAGCTGACGTTCAACTGCCTGTTCTCGGTGCGCCCGACGAGCGACAGCGTCCCGGCGGGTCGGCCGTTGACCGTCACGTCGCGGCCCTGCCCGTCAAAGTTGACCTCGAAGTTGGAGAAGTCGTTCTCGGAGAGAGTGCCCCTGATGCTCGCGTTGAGATCGGCCAGGCCCGTCAGGCGCGGCAGCGCACCCGCGCGCGGGGCGAAGGCCGACAGGCGCTCCAGTTGAATCCCGGTCGCGCGTGCCTGTAGGTCGAGCGCCTGATTCGAGAGATTGACAGTTCCAGAGGCGGTAATCAGTCCGGCGTTGAGCCTGGCCTCGACCGTCTGCAAAGTGACGATTGAGCCGTTGAAACTGGCGCGCGCCAGGATGCTCTGGAAGGGCTCATTGGAGATGCGTCCGGCGCCGAAGCGCAGCTCCGCGTCTCCGCTCATCGCATCCGGCAGGCCACTCACATTGATCTTGCCCGAAATCTCCGACTCGACCCCGAGGCCCGCCAGCTTCGGACTCAGGACGGCCAGCGCCGCCGAGAGATTGCCCGCGTTGACGCGGTCGAGCGTCGCGTTAATCGAGATATTGTTCGTCGCATTGAAGGGGGCTGTCAGGGCAAACTGCATCCCGCCGCCGTCGCGCTCCGTCAACTGCCCGTTAGTGATGCGCAGCTCGTCCGGCGTCGTCGTGATATTGGCGGCGATTGCGCCGAGGTCGCGCCCGTTCATCATCAGGCTATCGAGCGCGGCGCGCCCGTCAATGCTCGGCGCCTTGAGACGCCCGCGGACGGTCCCGTTGAAGGTCAGGTTCCCGGCCAGCTCGATCTTGTTTCTCTCAAGCTGAGTCTCCACGTCGGGCAAGAGTCCGGTCGAGACGAGCACCTGCTGAAGCTCCGCGGCGTTGGAAGAGGCGAGCGCCAGTTGCAGGTTCGACTCGTCGCGCGCAATCGAGAACTGGCCTGAAGCGTTCAACTCAGAGGCCGCCGTCCGCAGGTTGGCGCGCTCGATATCGAAGAGGCCGCGATCAGCACGGAGCGCGACTTCGCCGCTGAGAGGCGTGCGCCCGCTCGCATCGTCGCCGGTCTCGCCGGTGAAGGTCGCCCGGGCCGTCCCGCTCGCCGCGCCGACGTTAGTCCCCGGAAACGACAGGTTGATCGTCCCGGTGGCTTTACCTGCAACCGGAATCACGCGCGCCGAAACGGTCGAGACGAGCTTGCCTATGTCCAGGTTGCTGAACTCCGCGGCGATGCGCGACGCCCCGCCGCGAGCCGTGCTGACCGTGGCGTTACCGGCCGCCCGGCCGCCCAGGATGTCCGCGTTGAAATTGTTCAGCTGGACTTGGCTATTGGTCGCAACCACGCTGGCGCGCGCCGCCCCCAGGTTGATCTGGCCGAGGACGCCGCCGCCGAGGCTCAAATCCGCGCTGACGCGGTAGCGGTCGCCGCGCTCGACCGTGAAGACCGGACGCGACAGTCGCACGTTATCCACGCGCCCGCCCTCGAAGCCGCGGCTTTTGGCGAGCGTCACGGTCCCGGCGTTGATGTCGCCGCTTGAGCCCTGCACGCGCCCGTCGCGAATGGCCAGGCGAACGCCCGCGATATTGAGGCTGCCGACCTGCGCGCCGCCCGCATTGAGGCTGCCGACGCGCAGCGCGTCCGTCTCGATGGTGGTCGCATTGTCGCGCGCGACTATCGAGACGCCGCTTGCCGAGAGGCCGCCGACGCGCGCTCCCGAAGACTGAATCGTGCCCGCCTGCACGCTCGCGACCGTGGCGGTGGTGACGCCGTTCTCCGTCCGCCCGTGCAGACCAGTGGCCTGCAAGCCGCCGACCGTCGCTCCGGATGCGTTGAGACGGCTGGCGGTCAGGCGGCTGGCCGAGTAGGTCAAGACCTTATCGCGCGACTCGGCCGCCACGTCGCTCAGGACCAGCCCGGCGACGCTTCCGTCGGGGCTCCGTGCGGCGGCGGCGCGCAGCTCTCCGAGCCAGCGAAAGTCCGTGCCGGTGCCCATCACTCCGCCCGTCAACTGCACCATGTTGAGCTGGAAATCGCCCGCCGTTAAAAGCTCCGCGACGGCCCGCCCGTTGGCCTCGTAGCTCTTGCCTTCGCCGGAAACCTTCGCGTTCGCGTTCAGGGCCTGGAGGCGCACGCCGTCGGCCGCCAGCGCGTCAGACTTAACGTCGCCGTCGAAGACGTACTTCGAGCCCTCGCCGCTGATAGTGCCGCTCAGGTTGCCGACGCCGCGCAGGGCCATGCCCGGTTGCAGGATGTCGGAAGCCTGCGTCAGGTCAATCATCGAGTCGAGCTTCATCCGGTAGCGGAACTCGCGCCAGTCGTCCATCGTGCCGCTCAGGCGGGCTTCCGCCACGGGCGAGCGCAAGGTCAGCTCCTGGATGTCGGCGCGAGTTTGATTGACGCTCCCGCGCGCCGTAATGTCTATGTTATTGACGGCCGGGCTGCCGTCGTAAACGAAGGTCGAGTTGGTGGACGAGAGGACGACCCTGTTCATCCGGCTCGCTTCGGGCGCGTTCGGGTCCTCGGGCTCGACCGTGGCGACGAGGTTGCGCGCTTCGCCCGAGAGGTCGTGCTGCACGTCGCCGTAATGGACGATGGCGCTGTTGAGCCTGATCTTCGCCGTCGAATAGGCGAAGAGGATGCGCTGGTTGGGGTCGGGCGGCGGCAGGTGTATGTTGCGAAAATTCGAGTTGCCCTCGGCGTCGAACTTGACCCAGACTTCGAGGCCGTCTATGTCCAGCTCTTCGAGGTTGATGTTGCGGCGCAGGCTCAGCGCGTAGAGGTCCGAGATGCGCACCTTTGCCAGCATCCGGTCAACCTTGCCGAGCTTCTCGCCCGTCTGCTGATCGTAAAGCTGAATGTCGCGCATCTCGACCGTGCGCGGGCCGAACGCCGTATGGAACTCTTTGATGTCGGCGCGGATGCCGTACTGCGCGAGAGTGTCCTTGATCTGGTTGGCGATGTAGCGATCAATGTAGCCGAGGCGATAGGCGACGACGCCGACGAGAATCAGGACGACGACGCCGACGGCCAGGGCAAGGGTCGCGATAAAGGCGTTGCGGCGCGTCAGGAAACGGCGGCGGCGGCCCTGCGGCGTGAGGGGCTCGGGGCGGTCGGCGTCGCGCTCGGCAATCCTCTCGGCAGCGGGCGGCAGCGGCGCGTCCCCTTCCGATTGAAGCGCATCCCTTATGTTGCTCTTGTCATTCTCCGGCGACGAGGCGGAGGAATGTTCGTCGCGATCATCAACGGGCATAAAACGCAGGCGCTAACCTTAATTGTCCGGCCAGCAGCAAGTTCAAATTAGAATGCGGGAGAGCGATCAAGCAGTTCAGAGTTCCGGGTGCGGAGTTCGGCAGTCCGGTTCTCAAACCGAAACTCCGTTACGTCGAGCTATAATTTGTCCGCAGACTCTCTCTCAGTCGCGGGAAAGCCGAGCGGGACGTTGCCGACGACTTCCAGCTCGAAGCCTTCGAGCGCCGCCACCTTCGGCGGGTGGTTCGAGAGCAGCAGGATGCGGCTGAGGCCCAGTTCGTGCAGAATCTGCGCGCCGACGCCGTAGTCGCGGTTCGTCCCGTAGCCAGTCTGCACGCTGGCCTCCTGCTGGCTAAACCCGTGCTCCTGCATGAGCGCGTAGGTGCGCAGTTGATGGACCAGGTCGAGCCCGTGCTCGCGCTGGCGCAGGTAGAGCACGACGCCGCGCCCGGCCGCCGCGATCTTCTCCAAAGACGTGTGAAGCTGAAAGCCCGTGTCTCCGATCAAAGTGCCGAACATGGCGAACGTGACGTTCTCCGTGTGGACGCGAACCAGGACGGGCTCGGGCGTGGCGACATCGCCCATCACCATCGCGACGTGTATCTCCTGGTTGATGACGTTCTCGAAGGCGATGGCGCGGAAGCGTCCGTAGACGGTCGGCAGCTCCGTCTCGGCGACGCGACGAACGAGCACTTCCTTGCGGATGCGATAGCGGACCAGCTCGGCCACGGAGATCATCTTCAAATCGTGGAGGCGCGCGAACTGCTCCAATTCCGGGAGCCGCGCCATCGTCCCGTCCGGGTTCATAATCTCGCAGATAACGCCAGCCGGATAAAGCCCCGCGATGCGCGCCATGTCAACGCTCGCTTCCGTTTGTCCGGGCCGGACCAGGACGCCGCCCTTGCGTGCGCGCAGCGGGAAGATGTGGCCGGGACGCGCCAGGTCCTGCGGGCGCGTTTTCGGATCAACGGCGGTCAGGATGGTGGTCGCGCGGTCGGCCGCCGAGATGCCGGTCGTGACGCCCTTGCGGGCTTCGATTGAGACGGTGAAAGCGGTCCCGAGGAAAGAGGTGTTGTCGGCCACCTGCATCGTCAGGTGCAGCTCGTCGCAGCGGTCTTCCGTCAGCGGCATGCAGATCAGCCCGCGCGCATGCGTCGCCATGAAGTTGATAATCTCGGGCGTGATTTTCTCAGCCGCACAGACCAGATCGCCCTCATTCTCGCGGTCTTCGTCGTCAACGATGATAATCATGCGCCCGTCGCGTATCTCCGCGGCGGCGTCTTCGATGGAAGCGAAAGGCATTTTCCGTCTTACCCGGCGAATTTTGGGGAGATGCAAACAGCACCAGCATGTTACCTGAAAGCCGCTTTTTTTGCGAATCCAATGTGCGCCGGGCCGTTTGATAGCGGGGCGCGGGCAATCGGGGACTCCTTTTAAGGAGAAAGGAAGGCAGCAGGTCCGCAGTCAGCGGGGCAAAGCGG
>DASVWH010000094.1:0-19939 GCA_036389715.1 Pyrinomonadaceae bacterium
TGGTGCGCGGGCGCGAGGGCCACAGCGCCTACCCGGCGCTCGGAGCTTCCGCCATCTTCCGCGCCGCGCGCCTGGTCACGCGCGTCGAGCGAATCGGCCAGGAGCTCCAGGCTGACGCGCGGCCGGAGTTCGAGCCGCCCCACACCACGCTGAACGTCGGCCTGATACGCGGCGGCACGGCCAAGAACATCATCGCGGGCGAGTGCCGCTTCACGCTCGAATGGCGGCCCGTGCCGGGACAGCGGGCAGAGCACTTGCTGGAGCTGGTGCACGCGGCCATCGAGGACGAACGCGGGCGCGAGGCCGACTTCGATTGCACGCTCCGTGTCATCCGCATAGACCGGGGAATGGAGACGCCCGCCGCTTCGCCGCTCGTGCTGATGCTCGAAGAAGCGACGGGGCGGCGGGCCGGGACCATCGCCTTTGGCACGGAAGCGCCGCAGATGGCGGAATTAGGGGCGCAGGCGGTCGTCCTCGGCCCCGGCGATATTCGCGTCGCGCACCGCACGGACGAGTTCGTGCCCGTCGCGGAGCTGCGCCGGTGCGTCTCCATTCTGGCGCAGGCCATCGAGCATTTTTGCATGTAAGCTCAACACTGAGCACGATTTACGGCCCACGCGCGATTCCCTCCGCGCGCTCCGCAAAGACGGGCGCGGACAACCGCGAGCCGCACCCGCAGCATCTTGAATTATCGCGCCCGGCTTAATGTTAATACTTCTTGCCTGCTCTCATTTGAAGATGGATTGATTAAATGTTTCGTAGCCCACAATGCCGCTTTCTCCTCGCCGCGCTCTTCACGCTGGCTCTCTTCGCAGGCTCCGAGCCCCGTGCCCGCGCGCAGGCGCAGGACGCTCCCCTGACGAGCCAGGAATTGGTGCGCCTGCTCTATCAACTGCCGAAGCACCCGGAGATGCGCGACGAAATCATCAACCAGTTGCGACGGCGCGGCATCGGCTTTGAGCTGACGGACGGGCTGCGCTCGGTCGTCGCCACGAAGAGCGGCAGCGATGCGCTGCTGCGCCGCACGCTCGAAGAGGCCGCGCGGCGTCGCCTTAATCCGACCGCTTCCGTGCTGCCTTCGGAGGCAGAGGGCGCGGAGCTGCTCAAGAGGGCGCGTGTGGCCACGTCGGCCGCCGCCGAGGCGATGCCGGACTTCATCGTCAAGCAGCAGATCAGAAGGTCTTTCTCGCGCGGCGGGCTCAACAACTGGATTGACCAGGACCGCCTGACCATCGCCGTCAGCTACAGGGCCAACGCCGGGGAAGAATACAGGCTGCTGGCCGTCAACGGGCTGCCGACGGGCAAGGACGCCAGGGATGGCGGAAGCTACGAGGAGGCGGGCGGTACGATCTCGACGGGAGAGTACGTTTCGATGCTCGCGGCGCTCTTCAAAGAAGAGACGCGCACCCAGTTCAAGATGGTGGACACGGACCTCCTGCGCGGTCGCCGGACCATCGTCTACGAGTTCGAGGTCAAACAGCAGTTTTCTCGCCAGAGCATCAAGGCCGCCAGCGCGGGCAATCGAGTGGTCGTGACGGGCTATCGCGGCAGAATCTGGATTGACCGCGAGACTTACAGGGTCCTGCGCCTGGAAGACATCTCGACCGAGATTCCCGAAGACTTTCCGATCTCTGCGGCCAGCAGCGTCATAGACTACGACTGGGTGACCATCAACGAGCGCCCGTACCTGCTGCCGTCCCTGGCCGAGATTAAGCTGACCGCCAGCATCAACGGGCAGACCATCCAGACGCGTAACGAGATTCGCTTCCGCGGCTATCAAAAATTCGGCACGGAAGTGAAGATTATCGAAGACATCGGCGACGAGGACGAGAAGGACGGCAAACCGTAACGACGCCCTCACCCTGCGTCTTTCGCCTGCGCGCTAACGCCTCTCTCTTTCGTCTTTCCCTTAAATCCTGCTCTGCCCGTAATCGCAGTATTCGATGACGGGGCAGCGTTCGCAGAGCGGCTCGCGCGGGCGGCAGAGGGCGCGCCCGTGTCGAATCAGGTTGACGTGAAACGAGTAGAACTTTCCGGGCGGGACCAGTGCGTTCATGATTTCGTGCGCGCGCGCATCCGTGCATTTTTGCGGGATTAGCCCGACGCGTCGCAGGATGCGGAAGATGTGCGTGTCGAGCGGGAAGATATTCTTGCGACAGGCGAAGAGCAGCGTGCAGGCGATGGTCTTCGGGCCGATGCCGCGAAACTGCGAGAGATAACGGGCGGCTTCCGCGGCTGGCAGCTCGTGCAGAAAGCCCAGGTCGAGCGAGCCGTGTTCGGCCTTCAACTGCCGCAGAATATCCTTGATGACCGCGGCCTTCTGGTTGGCCAGCCCGCCGGAACGAATCGTCTCGGCGAGCGTCGAGACGCGGGCCCGCAGGACCGCTTCCCAGGTCGGGAAGCGCGCCTTGAGGGCGGCGAACGTGCGGCGGCTGTTGGTGTCGCTCGTCGCCTGCGAAAGGATGACCTCGACGAGCATGTCGAGCGGGTCGGAGGCACACTCGTTGACGGGGACGCCGTAAGTGCGCTCCAGATTCTGGATGATATAGCCAAGCGGCTTCTCGCTCGCGGGCGATGATGTTCGAGGGTGTGCCGCTTCAGGCGGCCAGGACGCGCTCATAAAATTCCAGGTATTGCGGGATGACCAGGTCCGTGCTGTAACGCGAGACGGCCGACGCGCGCGCACGCAGGCCCATCTCGCGCCTGGCGTCGGCGTCCGCGAGCAAGAGGACCGCATCCGCGCTCATCTTTTCGACATCTCCCACTTCGCTCAAGCACCCTGTCTCGCCGTCCGTCACGACTTCCGGCACGCCGCCCACGCGCGACGCGATGACCGGAACTTCGCAGGCCATCGCTTCGAGCGCGGCGAGCCCGAAAGACTCCTGCTCCGAGGGCAGCAGGAGCACGTCCGCCGCCGAGAGGTAATCTACTATCTTCGGCTGCTTGCCGACGAACGTGCAGTGCTCGCTGATGCCCAGACAGCGCGCGCGGTGCTCCGCGTTCGGGCGCTCGCTGCCGTCGCCGACCATCACGAGGCGCGTCCTGATGCCGCGCTCGAGCACGCGCGCCAGTATCTCGACACAATCAACGGGCCGCTTGACGGGGCGGAAATTGGAGACGTGGACCAGCAGCGGCTCGCCGCCGGGCGCAAGCTCCGCCAACAGCTCCGGCACGGGCCGTCGGCGATAGTCCGAAGCGCAGATGAAGTTCGGGATCACGGCGATCTGGTCGAACTGGAAGGTCTCGGCCGTGGCTTGCTTGAGGTAATGAGAGATGGCCGTGACGCCGTCGGACTGGACGATGCCATAGCGCGTAATCGGCAGGTACGAACGGTCCGCGCCGACGAGCGTGATGTCCGTCCCGTGCAGCGTCGTGATGACGGGCAGGCGACGATTGGGGCGCAGGGATTCGCGGGCGAGAATGGCGCTGATCGAGTGCGGGATGGCGTAGTGAACGTGCAGCAGGTCCAGGTTCTCCGTCTCGGCGACGGTTGCCATCTTGGTCGCCAGCGCCAGCGTGTAAGGCTGGTGCTCGAAGAGCGGGTAAGACATCATCTCCACTTCGTGAAAACGGACGCGCTCGTTGAGCTGCGTCAGGCGCGTCGGCAGCGCAGACGAGATGAAATGAACCGTGTGACCGCGCGCGGCCAGCTCCTTGCCCAGCTCGGAGCCGACTATTCCGCTGCCTCCGTAGGTCGGATAAACCGTGATCCCGATGTTCATAAAGTTAGACGCTCAGTTGCCCCGCGCCGGATGTTCGGCGCGAAGCCGCCAGTCCAGCCTCTGACATCTAGCATCTAACATCTTTCTTTAGCAAGGGAGCGCGCGGGTCTGTGGCAGGAGGCATCTAAATGTTTCGGGATGCCGAACAGCAAGAAAGCAGGCGACCCTCGCAATCGCCTGCTTCTTGCCTCAACTTGTCTCACCTGTTTAAAGGGGGGTCAAGCGAGGTCACGGAGTATATGCGCAAGGTCCGATTTTAGCAACACTTATTTTGTGATAACTATTTTTATTTTCCGGGCCCGCCGGGCACACGCTCCCCGGCAAAGGCCCTGCGGTGCAGTCGGCGCGGGGACCGCCGGTCGGCGTTCGTAAGGGCACTCTCTCCAGAGACTGCGCCGGACGGCTAAACGAGGTATAATTAAGGTCAGTTAAATAATCGTCTTAATGGATTGAGTTCGCTGCGGCTGCCGAGCGGCGGCGAACGAATGGAGAACCGGAATGCCGAAAATCAGTGATATCGAAGAGACACCTAATCCGAACGCCGTCAAGTTTATTCTCAAAGAGCCGATTACTAACGGCGTCGCGCGCCAGTTTGACTCGGCCGAGAAGGCTGCCGCCGACCCGCTGGCCAAATCGCTCTTTGAGATAGGCCACGTCGCCTCCGTCTTCTACATTGACCGGATGGTGACGGTCGAGAAAGATGAAGCGGCCGACTGGGACGAGCTTTTAGCGGAAGTGGCCGTGCCGATTCGCGCGGCCGAAGCCGTCGCCCCGGCTAATCCGGCCGACGTGGCTTCGTCTGTCGGCGGCCCGCTCGCGGCCGTGCTCAGCGACGACCCGCGCCTGGCCCAGATCAACGAGATACTGGACGAGAAAATCCGTCCGGCGCTGGCCGGTGACGGCGGCTGGCTCGAAGTGCTGGGTCTTAGAGAGCACACGCTCTCGATCAGGTATCAGGGCGCGTGCGGCAGTTGTCCGAGCTCGCTTTCGGGCACGCTGATGGCTATCGAAGGGATGCTCAGGCAGGACGTGGACCCTGAATTGGAAGTGGTCGCCGTTTAGCCCGGCCCCGCGCGCATCTCTCAAGGCATGGGCCGCGCCCGCCCCAGAGGCCGGTGCGGCCCATCTTTCCAGTTCGCCCCGCCTCCTCTTTAAAGACAGCGCAATCCCTCGACGCTCCCTCATCTTTGGTCAGATAATCGCTCCCCGGCCGGTACACCCTTCGAGCCCTGGCGCTTCATCTCTGGAACCGAACGGCGACAAAAGCGTATCAGCAGTCAGGATAGTTATCATTTCGGGGCGCATCCCGCGCCGCAAACAGGAGAACACATGCCTCGTCACGCTCGCATCTACATCGCTACGCTCTGCCTCGTCGCGCTTCCGGCCTGGTCCGGCGCGCAGACGCCTCCGGCCAGGACCGCCGCCCCGCAGAAGACGGGTAAGCCGGAGAAGGGCACGCCGCGGCGCGAGCGCGTTGACCCGCTCGCCGCGGAGCGACGAGTCGCAGCCATCTCGCTGGCCACCTCTCTGGCCGAAGAGGCGCGCTCTTTTCGTGACGAACAGTTGCGAGCGCGCGTGCTGATGCGCACGGCCGAGGCATTGTGGGAGACCGAGCAGGAGCGTGCGCGCAACCTCTTTCGCAGGGCCTGGGAGACGGCCGACTCGGCGGACCGGGAGGCGCTGCGTCGCCTTGAAGAGAGGCTCCGGGCAGAGGGCGGCAGGCGGGGCGGGTCTGACCCTCCGAACCTGCGCGCACAGGTTTTAAGGCTCGCCGCGCGCCGCGACCGCGCGCTGGCCGAAGAGTTTCTGGCCAAGCTCACGGAAGCCAACGAAAGGGAGACGGCAGGCACGACGCCCGTCGTCAATAGCCCCAATGGTCCGGCCGGGCAGGTGACCAGCGCCGACCCGGAATCCCCGCCGCCCGTCGTCTCGCAGCGGCTCGGCCTGGCCCGGCGGCTGCTGGAGGAGGGCAACGTCGAGCTTGCGCTGCAATTCGCGGACAAGGCGCTCGACCGCGTCACGACGCGCGGCATCAACTTTCTTTCCGCCCTGCGCGAAAAGAATCAGGCGGCCGCCGATCAGAGATTCAACGCGCTGCTGGCGCGCGCCGCAAGCGACCCGACATCGGACGCTGCGACCGTCTCCGTGCTCTCCTCCTATGCTTTCACGCCGTTCCTGACAATCGTCGTGCGCAGTGGCGGCGGGAATCACACGAGCATGGAACGCGAGCACATCACAGCGCCGTCGCCGCCGCTCTCGCCGCAGTTGCGCGCGGCCTTCTTTCGCACCGCCGCCCAGATTCTGCTGCGCCCTGTACCGCAGGCCGACCGGGACACTACGCTGGCGGGCCGCGGCGGGCTCTACTTTACAATCGCGCGCCTGCTTCCGCTCTTCGACCAGTATGCACCCGACAGGGTTCCAGAATTGCGGGCACAGTTGAGCGCCGTCGCGCAGGATGCGCCGGACTCTCTCAAGACCGATGAGAACCGCATGCTCACGCGCGGCCTCGTGCCCGAAGAGAGCGTCAGGGACGAGGGCGAGGAAGCATTGGAAGGAGCCGGGCGTGCCGCCGATGCGGCCGGGCGCGACGAGTTGTACGCGCGGGCGGCTCTCTCGGCCGCACACAAGGGCGACCTCACGGCGCGCGACACGGTTGACAAGATTCAGGACGCCGAGATGCGCAAGAGCGCACGCGCTTTCGTAGACTTCGCGCTGGTGGAAAGGGCTATTAACCGGAAGGATGCCGAGCTGGCCCTGCGCGTGCTGCGCGCCGCCGAGCTACCGCACGTGCATCGCGCCTGGGGGCTGACGGAAGTCGCGCACCTGCTCGAAACCTCCGACACGAGGCGCGCCGCCGAGATACTCGAAGAGGCCGGGGCCGAAGCGCGGCGCATCGGCGGCGGGGATGCGGACCGCCCGCGCGCCCTCTTCGGCGTCGCCACGCGGATGTATGCTGTGAATAAAACGCGCGTCTGGGAAGCCCTCGGCGAGGCGGTTAAGGCTGCCAATGCCGCCGCCGACTTCACGGGCGAGGATGCGCAGATAGTCTCGCGCTTTGTGACCCCGCAGGGCTCGACGACCTCCAACTTCGACGCCGACAGCTTCGACCTCAACCACATCTTCGAGCAACTGGCCAAAGACGATCTCTACCGCGCAATCGAGCTGGCAAAGAGCTTCACGGGCGAGGCCGCGCGGGCCACCGCGACCCTCGCCATCGTCCGCGCCGTGCTCGGCAAAACGCAGCCCAGGCCCGCGAACGTTAACGAGAGCGAGATCGTTACTCCGTGATGCCGGGAGCCATGCCGAAGCAGGCGCGACACTGCCGCGAGCGACGACCAAGAAGGGGCGACGCTGAAGGATGAAGTAAACGCTCATCTCCCGCGCTCAAGAGCGTTGCTCGCCGAGCACCAGTCTCTGGAATCTGGCCGCGTCTTCGCGCATCCTGACGTTGTTGAAGAGGACGTAGGAAGTGCCCGCGCCCGGCAGCATTTCGAGCAGCTCCGCCAGCTCGTCGTCCTCATAAACGTAACGGAAGCCCTTGCGCCCGTGAAGACGAAAATAGCAGTCTTCGGGTGTCACCGTCCGCGCCGCGAAAGGGTCAACGACGTGCGTTAGCCCCAGCTCGCCGCACAGCTCGCGCAGTAATCCGCCGGGCCACTCGCCGCGCGGCTCCCACAACAGCCTTAAGCCCGCCGGGCGCTCGATGGAGCTGAAGAATTTGCGCAGCTGTTTGACGTGCGGGGCCGTCGGCGTAAAGCTCGCGGGACACTGAAAGAGGATGCGGCCAGCCTTGAGCGCGAGGGCGCAGGCGAGCGTCGTCTCCCATGCTTCCGAGACTACCGGGCTCTGGCGAAATGAGCCGCACGCGGCCCGCTCCTTCTCGCTGAGTTCCCGCTTGAGCCGCCTGTAGGTCGGGCTGCGCGATTCGTGCGTGATGAGCTGCCAGGCCTTGAGCGTGAACTCGAACTCAGGGGGCGCTGCCGCGCGCCAGCGTTCGAGCGTGCTTATTTGCGGCGGTTGATAGAAGGTCTGCTGGACTTCGACGACCGGAAAGCTGGCCGTGTATTCGGCCATCGCCATCCGAAAGCCGCAGCAGCCCGTTTTGACGACTCTCAAATCTTCCCCCTTCACACTTCCCTCCTCCTCTTGCTGCCTCAAATCGCGGCCCGCGCGCACGGGCGCTCTTTCCGAATCTATCACCCGTTATTATAAAAGTTGTATAGTACGGGGCGCTGCCTGAGAAAAGAGTAGGACGGTCAGCCGCAGCCTCACCCGCCAAGCAGACACTAAGGGCAAGCAATGCTTAACCTGATACGCTTCGGGAGAAACGATGTCCGAGCCAACTCAAGCCTCGTCGGGCCCTGCGGCCAGAGAGGGCTTCGCCGTTTTCCTCTCGCACAACAGCCGGGAAAAGGCGACGGTCGAACGCATCGCGGAGAAGCTCAAGCGCGGCGGCCTTGAGCCCTGGCTCGACAAATGGTGTCTCACTTCCGGCGGCGACTGGCAAAGGGAACTGGTCGAGGGGCTGCGCGCATCGAGCGCCTGCGCCGTCTTCGTCGGCCCTCATGGAATCGGCGATTGGGAAGACCTGGAGTATAAGCTGGCGACCGACAGGATGGCCAAGGACCGCGCCTTCCGCCTCTTTCTGGTCCTCCTGCCGGGCCTCCCCGAACCCTTCGACACGAGCGCCCTGCCGCCCTTCCTGAGCATCCGCACCTGGGTGGACCTGCGCCGTGGAATAGAGGATGCGCGCAGCTTTCAATCGCTCGTCAACGCCATCAAGGGCCTTCCGCTCGGCCCTGAGAGAACCATCGAGCCGCGCGACGACATCTCTCCTTATCGCGGGCTGCAAACCTTTGACGAGGAGCACGCGGACTTCTTCTTCGGGCGCGATGCAGACATCCAGCGCCTCCTGGAAAAGCTCAAGACGACGCGCTTCCTGGCCGTCCTCGGCTCATCCGGGAGCGGCAAATCTTCGCTCGTTCGCGCCGGTCTGATCCCCGCGCTCAAAAATGGAGTGCTCCCGGAAAGCGAGACCTGGACCATTCGCGTCTTTACGCCGACCGCTCACCCGCTCGCGGCCCTGGCCGGAAATCTCCTGCGGCTCTACCCGCAGCAGGCCATGAGCCGCACCCTTGACGAGCTGGGCGCAGACGAGCGGACGCTGCACCTGGCCGTCTCGCTCGCTTTTGCGGAACAGCCCGCCGCGGCGCGCATCGTCTGGGTCGTAGATCAATTCGAGGAGATTTTCACGCTCTGTAGCGACGAACGCGAGCGCACGCAGTTTCTGGCCAACCTGCTTTACGCGGCCTTCATTCCGGGCGGGCGCAACGTGGTCCTGCTGACGCTGCGCGCAGACTTTTACCAGAAGTGCGCGGCCTACACGGAGCTTTCCGCGCGCATTGCCGAGCATCAATTTCTCGTCAGCCCGATGGATGAGGAGAACTTGAAACAGGCTATTGAAGAGCCTGCGTGGCAGACGGGGCTGGAATTCGAGCAGGGCCTGGTCGAGACGATTCTCGACGATGTCGAGAATCAACCCGGCGCGCTGCCGCTGCTCGAACACGCGTTGCTGGAATTGTGGGAGCGGCGGCGCGGGCAGATGTTGACGCTCGAAGCATACCGCGAGAGCGGCGGGGTGCAGGGCGCGATTGCCAAGCGGGCCGACACCATCTACGACTCGTTCAGCCCGGAACAGCAGATGATTGTGCGCCGCATCATGCTTCGCCTGACGCAGCCCGGCGAAGGGACCGAAGATACGCGGCGGCGGGCGACGATGGGTGAGCTCATCACCCGGTCCGACGAGAGCCAGGCCGTCGAGGAGGTAGCGCAGACGATGGCGACGGCGCGGCTGCTGACCTCCGGCACGGACGAGCAGCCGGGCGAGCAGACCATCGATGTCTCGCACGAAGCGTTGATCCGCGGCTGGCCGAAGCTGCGGAAGTGGATCGAGGAGGACCGCGCCGGACTGCGTATTCTTCGACGGCTGACGGAGGCGGCGCGGGAATGGCAGACGGCCAGGGATGAGAGCCTGCTGTATCGCGGCGCGCGCCTGGCCCAGGCCGTCGAGTGGCGCGAGCGAAACGAGACGGCGCTTAATGAGCTTGAGCGGGAATTTCTGGACACCAGCCTGGCCGCCCGGCAGGCGATAGAGCGGCGGCGAAGAAGAATCGTCCTGGCGCTGGCAGCGGGTCTAGTGATGGCCGTGGCGCTGGCCGGGCTGGCGATTTTTCAATGGCGGCGTGCGGACGAGCAGGCGCAGGTCGCGCACTCAAGACAACTGGCCGCCGAATCCTTATCGAAGATCGAGAACGACCCGGACCTGGCCTTCCTGCTCGGAGTTGAGGCCAATCGGGTCCATGAATCCCTCGAAGCCAGGAGCATCCTGCTTCAGGATATGCAGTATCGTGAGCACCTCGCCGCTTTCCTGCACGGCCACACGGCGACGGTGCACAAAGTAGCCTTCAGCCCCGACGGCAAATTGTTGGCTTCCGCCAGCGGCGCAAATGGGAAAGACAATTCCGTGCGGCTCTGGGATGTGGCCTCCGGTCAGCCGGTAGGCCAGCCGCTCGCGGGGCACGAGGGCGCTGTGCTCTGCGTCGGCTTCAGCCCGAACGGTAAAATTCTGGCCTCGGGTGATGACAAAGGCGTCATCATTTTGTGGGACGTGGCCACGCTTGCTCCTATCCTTCAACCCCTCACCGGACACCGGGAACCCGTTGACAGTCTCGCCTTCAGCCCTGACGGCAACCTGCTGGCGTCGGCCAACAGCTTCGCCAGGGACGAGGCTGACGGTAGGGCCGCATCCGGGGCAGAAATCTACCTGTGGGATGTCGCTTCTCATAACCGCCTCGGTCAATCGTTTGAAAGTCAGGACGGGTTCACGGCCAGCCTGGCTTTTAGCCCGGACGGTAAGATACTGGCGGTCGGCAGCGGTGATTTTTTTGCCGAGCACGAGGTCCCCGAGCATTCAATAAAAGATAGATTCTCCGATTTTTCAATAACTCTTCTGGACATCAATACGCGGAAGACTCTCGGTCCGCCGCTCGAAGGCCACAAAGGCCCGGTCTTAAGTTTAGCCTTCAGCCCGGACGGAAGAGTGCTGGCTTCAGGCAGCCGCGATAAAACCGTCAAGCTGTGGGATGTCGTCGCCCGCAAACCTCTCTCCGGCTCCGAAATTCGCGGCTTTGAAGGAGAGGAGCCGCATACGGGCGCTATCCGCGATGTACGCTTCTCGGCAGACGGAAAGACGCTCGTTTCTGTTGACTCTAAGAATCACCTTCTGGTGCGGGAAGTCGAATTCTCGACCGTCAAGAACAACCTCGTTCTTCTGGGCTTCAACTTCAGAAAGTATCTGACCGGTTATTTTCGTGAAATGGAGAGCGTCACTTTCAGTCCCGACATATCCAGGTGGGCGACGGGCGGCTGCCGGAAAGGCGAAGCGAATAATGTCTGCACCGAGGGCGAAATCAGTCTCTGGAACATGGCCGCGCGCCTGCCGGTCAGTTACCCCATTGATGAGGACTTCGGCGGCCTGACCAGTGTGGCCTTTAGCCCGGACGGCAGGACTCTGGCCTTCGGCGGCTTCGGCCACAGAAGGACCGTCGCGGACATCGTTATGAACCGTCCCCTGAACGAAGAAGGTGAAGTCCATTTATGGGATGCCGCCACCCGGCAACTCATCGGCCAACCCCTGAGAGGCACGCCGAGCCGTGTCACAAGTGTAGCCTTTAGTCCTGATGGGAAAATACTGGCGACGGGTAATTGCAGGCTTGAAGACAATATTTGCAAGCAGGTCTGGATTCGCCTCTGGAATCCCGACACGCAGCAGCTCATCGCTGAATTGCCGACAGGACACAGATATGACGTGACCACATTAATCTTCAGTCCTGACGGGAGAACTCTCGCTTCGAGTGAGGGTGGCAGCAGGGGTTTGGGCGAGGACAGTAAGGTTATCCTCTGGGATGTCAAGACGCGGCGCGAGCTTGGCGAGCTCAACATCCCGGGCCATCTCGGCATAGCCTTTAGCCCCGACAGCAAAACGCTGGCCTCCGGCGGATGCGCAAAGATCGGGTCGAACACGGGCGAGACGCTACAGAGATGCGTCGAAGGCGAAATCCGTTTATGGAACGCCGCCACCCGGCAGCCTCTCGGAGAGCCTCTCAGAGGTCACAAGGACATAATTACCAGCATCGCTTTTAGCCCGGACGGTAAATCATTGGCCTCGGCCTCGGGCAGGTTCGCCGAGACCATCAGGCTCTGGGACTTAAAGACTCGACAATCGACGGGGCGGCCCTTCACGGGCCAAATCGGCTTTGTCAGGAAAATCGCCTTCAGCCCGGACGGCGAAACCTTGGCTTCGATCTCGTCCGGTCAGTGGTCGAAAGCCCACAACATTTTTCTCTGGGACGTAGCCACTCGCCAGATCATCGGCCAACCGCTGACCGGGCACACCGCTTCTATTACTGACATAGCCTTCAGCCCGGATGGCCTGAAGCTGGCGTCCGCCGGTAACGACAGCGTTGTCATCCTCTGGGATTTGAGCCTGGAATCATGGATGACGAGCGCCTGCCGCACCGCCAACCGTAACATGACGCGGGCCGAGTGGGAGCGATACTTCCCGGACCAGCCCTACCATAAAACCTGCCCGAATCTTCCGGGGCCGGTAGACGAAAAGTGAATTTCACGGCCCTCTTCAGGACGGGCTACGAATAGATGTTCATCGGGCGCGCGAGCAGCGCCAGCGGGTCTTCGACGTTGAGCGCTTCGCGGACGTAGAAGGCTTCGCCCGCGCCCGCGCCGATGAGCGAGCCGTAGTAGCGCATCCGCCACTCGATCTGCTGGAGAAAACCCTTTTCGCTGATGCGCGTCTGCGGCTCTTCGGAGCCGGGGCTGTAGAACTGCGAGGCGTGCGCCCTGATGGCCTGCATCTTCTGGTCCATGAAATCCGAAACGTCGACGATGAAGGACGGGACGACGAGGCGCGAGTAGACGGCATGAGCGATTGCCGGGACGCGCACGGGCGGTTGTCGGGACTCCTCGTCGTAGCGGCGCATGCTGGCCAGCCGGGCGGCCTCGCGAACGATGCGGCAGGTGTTGGCGTGGTCCGGGTGCGGGTCGTCCCAGTGATTGGTCAGGATGAGACTCGGCTGGTGTGTGCGGATAACGCGGACCATCGCGCACCGCGACTCTTCGTTGAGCCAGACGTGCCCGTCCGGCTGTTCGAGGTTGAGGCGCACGTCGAGCTTGAGAATGGCGGCGGCCGCGCGCGCCTCTTCCGCGCGCCCTTCGGGAGTGCCGCGCGTCCCCATCTCGCCGCGCGTCATGTCGAGCACGCCCGTTCGATAGCCGAGCGACTTTAACTTGAGCAGCGTCCCGCCAGCCGTCAACTCGGCGTCGTCCGGGTGCGAAAAGACGGCCAGCGCATCCAGCTCTATTTCGGGTCTATTCATCGCGCCTCGATTGCATTTTCGGGGAAGCCTTTCGTCATTGAGATTTAGCTTAACAGGGGGCGGCGGGTCAAGCGCGCATTTGACGGCGGCGAGCGCGGGTTGATAGCCTTTCGCCGTCGAAGGTAGCGCCGCAATGAAGCTGACAGTCCTCGGTTCAGGCACATCCGTCCCTCACGCCCGGCGCGCATCGAGCGCGCACTGGCTCGAAGACGGCGCGGGTTCCCTTCTGCTCGACGCGAGCGCGGCCGTCGTTCACCGGATGGCGCAGGAGGGACTGGACTGGGCCGGGCTGGACGCTGTCTGGATCAGCCATTTTCACCTGGACCACGTCGGCGGCCTCGCCCCGCTGCTCTTCGGCATGAAGCACGCGCCGGAGACCGAAGGGCGGCGCAAGCCCCTGACCATTTTCGGCGGCGACGGCCTGGAAAAACTCTTCCGCGCATTCGACGGGGCCAATGATTACGGGCTGTTCAGGCAACGGTTCCCCGTCGAGATACGCGAGGTCTCGCCAGGGGAGGAGTTCGAGATTCTGCCGGGCCTGCGCGCGCGAACCCTCTCGACGCCGCACACGCCCGAGAGCCTGGCCATTCGTTTGACGAACACCGGCGCGGCCTCGATGGTTTACACTTCGGACACGGGCTATACGGAGTCTCTGGCGGAGTTCGCAGGGGGCGTTGACCTCTTGATGATGGAATGCTCCTTCTGGCGCAACAAGCCGCTGGAGACGCATCTCGAACTGGCGGACGCGATGCGGTTGGCGCAGCTGGCCGCGCCGCGCAGGGTCTTGCTCTCGCACCTCTATCCCGAATGGGACGGCGTGGACCTCGCAACGGAAGCGAAAAAAATCTGGCCGGGCGAGACCATAGAGGCTACCGACGGCCTGCGGATAGAGATCGAACGATGAGAAATATGTTGAAGATGAATCTGTTGAAGATGAAGCCGCCGCATCATCAGGCGCGGGGCATGAGGGCCGTCGTGTTCGGCTCTCTGGTGCTTCTCGGCGCGCTCTGCCCGTCTCTCGCGGCGGAGCCTCCGAGCGAGACCGAAACATTGCTCGAAACCGGTGCCGCGAAGAAGCCCAGGGCGGCGCAGCCTGCCCCCGCCTCGCTGAAGATAGTCTCCTACAATATTCGCTGGCGTGGGGGCGAAGACCTGCGCCGCCTGACCGCGCTGCTCAAAGACGATAGAGAGATCGGCGGGGCTTCAATCATCGGCCTTCAGGAGGTTGACCGCAACAAGAAACGGACGGGCAATATCAATACGGCGCGCTTGATGGCCGAAGAGCTGGGGATGTATTACGCCTGGGCCGCTCCGCCCCCGGCAGCCGGAAGTAAGGAGAACCCGCAGGAGGAAGAGACGGGCGTCGCCATCCTGAGCCTCTATCCGCTGACGGACGTGACCCGCATCGTGCTGCCCTATGAAGGCCCCGGCGGGAGGCGGCGCGTGGCGCTGGGCGCAACGGCCAGGGTCGGCGCAGCGAACGTCCGCATCTATTCCGTTCACGGCGAAACTCGGATCGGCGTCAGGCAGAAGCTCGAACAGTTTCGCGCCGTCCTGAACGATCTGGCCCAGCATCAAAAAGCGGAGCGCGCGGTCGTCCTCGGAGACTTCAACACCTGGGAGAGAAGCGCCGTGCCGGACACGACTCGTCTTTTTATCGAGGCAGGGTTCTCGACGCCCTTTCCCGATAACCTGACGACGTGGAAGACCTTCTTCGTTGAGCTGAAACTGGACTGGCTCTGGCTGCGCGGGCTCAGCGCCACGGCTTACGGGGTTGATAAGAAGGTTGGGTTCTCGGACCACTGGCCGCTCTGGGTCACGGTCACGACGGGCGAGTCCGACAGGGCGAAGGGCGAAAGGAAACAGTGAGGCCGTAACCCGCACTCTCTCCCTTCGCCCTTCCCGGTTCGCGCTTTTCGGTTTCTCCGCTTGCCTCTCGCCGCCCGCCTCCGGCCTTTATCCTTTGTCGTCTCACTTCGCGCTGACAAAAACGTTATTGGCCTGCATGGCGTTGCCGGTGGCGCGTTGCAGCTCGGCGATGGCCTTATTGAGGTCCGTCTGCGCGCGCAGCTCGTTGCCGCGCGCCGTGGTCAGCGCCGTCTGTCTTTCGAGGACGAGGAAGAGCGTTGACTGTCCCGCGTCGAACCTCCGCTGCTCGCTGCTGTACTGCTGCTCGCTGGCCTCGCGCGCGACGGCCGCGGCGCGAAGTCTCGATTGCGCCGTGCGGACTATCTGCAAGGCATTGCGCACGTCTACCTGAATCAACTGCTCCAGTTGTTCGCGCTGGGTCGCGATGCGCTTGCTCTCGACGAGCGAGCGGCCGAGCTGCGCTTGCGCCGTCCGGTTCCGCAAAGGCAGGTTGAGCTGCACGCCGACGCGGAAGTTGCTGTAGCGGTTGGCGAGCAGGTTGGTCAACGATTGGCCGTAGCCGCCGATCAGGTTCTCCTGTATCGGCTGTGACAGCGGCGGGGCCAGCGGGCTGAGACCGTTGAGAATGGAAAGCTCGTTGATGCGCTGGCGCAGGTCGGCGTTCGAGGTGGCCAGGGGGTTGACGGAGTTGCCGCTGCTGAGAGCGCCCGAGAGACCGACCACTCCGTAGCTGCCGATGAGGTCAACCTGCGGCCTCAACTGCTCGCGAAAGAGGCGCTGGTCCAGCTCGTTAATCTCGCCGACGACCTGCGACTGCTGAAGCTCCGGGCGATTGGCTATCGCCGTTTCAATCGCGTCCGTCAGGGTGACTGCGGGCGGCGTCAGGTCCACCGAATCCGTCGGGATGACGGAGACGTTCCAGAAGGGCGATTGACGATTCTCGGCGATCAGGTTCTTAAGGTTATTTTCGGCGCGCTGAACATCTTCGAGCGCGGAATAAACGCTCTGCTCATAGCCGGAGACCTGCGCCTCGGCCGCGACGACATCAATCGGCGCGAGCACGCCTTCTTCGACCAGCCGCTTGTTGTGCGCGAGCTGCGCGCGGGCGTCGCGGACGGCGTCGCGCTGAATCTGTAGATTGCGCAGGCCGAAGACCAGGTCCCAGTAGGCGCGCTGGACGTTGGTGATGGTTTCGATGGCGCGCTGGCGAAACTGCGCGTCCGTCAGTGAAAGATTCTTCTTCGCGACTTCGATCAGGCGGCGGTTGTTGTCAAAGCGCAGGCCGCGCAGGAGCGGCTGCGTGTAGTTGAAGGTGAGCGCCGTCGGGAACTGCGGGTTAAGCGCCGCGAACTGGTTGTTGGTCGTCAACCGGATGGCCGAGAAATCCACTCGATAGCCGCCGCCGAACTTCGGCGTGAGCCCCTCGAAGCGGGCCGTTCCCGTAAAATCGTTCTGCGAGACGGCGCCGTTCGAGCCGCCGCTGAGGAAACTGGACGAAGGCGTCTCGGCCCGCTCGTAGTAAGAGAGCGAACTCAGCCGCGGGTCGTAGACGCCGCGCGCGCCGAGCAGGTCAAACTCGGCCGCGCGGACGTTCTGTCGCGCCACTTCGATGTCTTTGTTGTTGGAGAGCGCCATTTCCAGGGCCTCGCGCAGAGAGAGCGGGCGCTGCTCCGCCATGTCAACGCCGACGCGCCCGATCTCCGGCAGCGGCGCGTTTGTCGCGCGATAGTTCGGAGCGATGGCCGGAACGCCCGGCAGCTCGTCCGGGGCCTGTGACGGCACGCTCTCGCGCCCCGGCAGGCGCGGCGTTTGGGCGGGCCCAATCGTCTGTCCGGGCGCTGGCTGCGGCTGCCCTGGGACGGCCGCGGGCGAAGGCACGAAAGAACCGCTCGCGGGCAGGCTATCGGTCGTCGGGATGGACGAGAGGGGCTGACCGCCCTGCGGCGTTTGCGGCGAGGTCACGGGCGCTGCCTGCGTGCCGCGATTCTGCTGGTCAGCCTGCGTCGTGGACTGCACGCTCTGCTCGGTCTGTCCCGCGGGCGTGACGGGGCGCGCGTTTGAGCCGGGCGCGGGCGATTGCCCGAGCGGCGCGTTGGCGGAGGGCGCGATGGTCACGCCGCCGGTCGAAGAAGTGGGCGCGCTGCCGGTCGGAGTGTTGCCCGAAGGCGCGGTCGTGACGGGCGCGCCGGTGGTCGTGCCGCCGGGCTGCTGCGCAAGGGCCGTCCCGCCGAACGCGGAAAAGGCGAGCAGCAGTGCGACGCCCAGGACAGCCGTTGCCGGGTTGAAGTTGCGACGTTTCATAAACATTTCGACTCTGTATATCCGTCTGCCGGAAAGCTCAATGACCACGCAGGCACAAAGGCACAAGGAAAAGCATGAAAGGGTTCGGATGAAACGTATGAATATTCTCTCGCCCTGTGTCTTTGTGTCTTCGTGGTCATCAACCAAAAACCTCTAGTGCCTGGAAATCAGGCTGAAGAACGAGGCCGTGGCCGTCGCCGCCTTGCGCCTGGCCCAGGCGAAGGCCCCCATCACTCGCGCACCGGCGCGGCCGAAGACGCGGCTCCTGCCCAGATCGTCGAAGAGCGAGTAGAAGACCGGCACGGCCAGCAGCGTCAGGAGCAGACACAAGCTCTGCCCGCCGACGACCAGCACGCCGATTGAACGGTTCGTTCCCGCGCCCGGCCCCCGCGAAAGCACCAGCGGCATCATCCCGGCAACGAGCGCGATAGTCGTCATCAAAATCGGGCGCAGGCGGTCGCGGTTGGCCTGAATGATCGCGTCGTAGCGAGACATGCCCTGCGCGCGCAGCTCGTTCGTATGGTCAATCTGCAAGATGGCGTTCTTCTTGACGACGCCGAAGAGCAGCAGCAGCCCGAGGCCCGAAAAGATGTTGACCGTCTGGCCCATGACGAGCAGGCTGACGATGCCGAACGGAATCGCCAGCGGCAGCGTCAACAGGATCGTGATGGGGTGAATGAAGGACTCGAACTGCGCGGCCAGCACCATGTACATGAAGACGAACGAGAGCAGAATGGCGATGCCGAAATAGTAGCCCGCGCGCCCCAGCTCCTTCGAGCGCCCGGCCAGTCCCGTTGTGTAAGAGCTCTCGACGCGCAGCTCTTTGACGAACTCGTTCATTCGTGCGACGACATCCGCCTGCGAGCCGCCGGGCCTGACGTTGGCGAGCAGGGTCACCTGCCGCTGGCGGTTCAGACGGTCAACGCCCGAAGGGCCCGACCCCTCTTCGACACGCACCAGGTTGTCGAGGCTGACCCAGCCCATCTTCGCCGAAGAGACGATCATCCGCTTTAAGCCTTCGACGCTGGCGCGAAACTCGCCCGCCGCCCGGACGCGCACATCGTACTGGTCCGTCCCGGCGTTGAAGGTCGAGACCTTCTGCCCGGCGACCAGCGTATTGAGAGCCTGCGCGATGTCTCCGACCCTGACGCCGAGATCGGCCGCGCGGGCGCGGTCAATCACGACGCGCAGCTCCGGCTTGCCCGTAATCAGCGTCGAATCGGCGTCAACCACATCGGGGATAGTCTTCATCTTCCCCAGCAGCTCTTCGGAATATTTCGTCAGCTTCTGCAAGTCCGGGCCGCCGATGACGTACTGAATATCGGCGTTGCGGAAACCGCCGCCCGAGATGGCTGCCACCTGCTGCACACTCGTGCGCAGCTCCTTCGGATACTTCTTGAGAATCTCGCGCGCCCGGACCATTAACTGGTCCTGGTTTTCGGCGCGTTCGTTAATCGGCACGAGCTTGACGTAGATGGAAGCGACGTTGACGAGCTGCTGCTGCCCGCCGCCGATGGTCACGAGCGTGTCCACTACTCCCGGCAGCGTTCGCAGCTCGGCGGCAATCTTTTCGACGAGCGTCGAAGTGACGGGCAGCGTGTAGCCTTCGGGCGCGCGAACGTTGATCTCGAACTGCGACTGGTCGTCCACCGGCAGGAAGTTCTTGCCGACGACCTTGAAGAGAGGCACGATGCTGACGATAACCAGCACGCACATCAGCACGATGGCCCAGCGATGAGCCATGGACCATCGCAGCATCCCGGTGTAGGTGCGATCAATCGGGCGATACCAGCGCGACTCCTTCGAGCCGTGTCCCGCGACCGCCGCCCCCTTCGCTCTCTTCTCTTCCGGCGAATCGTTGGCCGCTTCCGTGCCAGGCGTGCCCTCCAAACGTGCGGGCGCGGCGGTTCCAACTGCGGCAGCGCCGTCTTCGATATTGCGCTCCGGCGCGGTTTCGGCCGCGACGATGCGTGATTCGTCCGCGACCGCGACGCCGTCGCCCTGTGAAGGCTCGCTGCCGACACCGGCGGGCAGCGGGTCTTCCTTGCGCTTAATCATTCGCGCGGCCAGCATCGGCGTCAGCGTGAAGGAGACGAGCAGCGAGACGGCGATGGCAAAGGATGCTGTCAGGCCGAACGAAGACATGAAGCGCCCGACGATGCCGCCCATAAACCCTACCGGGAGAAAGACCGCGAGCAGCGAGAGGGTCGTCGCCATGACGGCCAGGCCGATCTCGCGCGTTCCCTGAATGGCCGCCTGAAAAGGCGGAATCCCCTTCTCTTCGACGAAGCGATAGATGTTCTCTAAAACTACAATCGCGTCGTCAATGACGATGCCGACCATCAACGTCAGCGCGAGCATCGTGATCTGATTCAGGGTGAATCCCATCGCGGCCATTAGTCCGAAGGTGGCGATGAGCGAGGTCGGGATGGCTATGGCGGCGATGAAGGTCGAACGGAAGCTCCAGAGAAAGACGAAGACGACGATGGCCGCCAGGATACCGCCCTCGACAAGGTGCGTCTCGATGGATTGGAGCGATGCCTTGATGAAGATGGACTGGTCGCCGACGATCTCCGTCTTGAAGCCGGGCGGGAG
>DASVWH010000095.1:0-43725 GCA_036389715.1 Pyrinomonadaceae bacterium
TCCGGCCTACGGCAATCTGGTCCCGCGCGACATCGCCACGCGAGAAATCTTTCAGGTCTGCCTCGACGGCATGGGCATCGGTAGTGAGAATCAAGTCTACCTTGACCTCTCGCACATTCCTGCCGAGACCTTGGACAAAAAGCTCGGCGCGATCCTGGAAATCTACGAGATGTTCGTCGGCGACGACCCGCGCCACGTCCCGATGCGTATCTTTCCGGGCGTGCATTATTCGATGGGCGGCCTCTGGGTGGATTTCAACCAGCACACGAACATCCCCGGCCTGCTCGCCGCGGGCGAGTGCGACTATTCGATTCACGGCGCGAATCGTCTCGGCGCAAACTCGCTCGTCAGCTGTGTCTACGGCGGCTTCGTCGCCGCGCCCGCCGCCATTCGTTTCGCGCAATCGGTCGAGCGTAACGGCTCGGACGATTCCCGCATCTACGAGCAGGAGTTGAAGCGCCAGCAGGAGATTAACGACGGGCTCATCAAGCAGAGCGGCACTGAGAATCAGTACGTCCTGCACGAAGAGATGGGCAAGTGGATGACGGACAACGTGACGGTCGTGCGCTATAACGACAAGCTCAAGGCGACGGACAACAAGCTCCTGGAGCTGATGGAAAGATACGGGCGAATCTCCATCAACGACTCGAATCTCTGGGCGACGATGGCCCTGCCGCACGCACGCCATCTCAAGAACATGCTGGAGCTGGCGCGCGTCATCACGCTCGGCGCTCTCAATCGCAACGAATCGCGCGGCGCACACTACAAGCCGGACTTTCCGAACCGCGACGACGAGAATTTCCTTAAGACGACGATTGCAGAGTATTCGGGCGAGGGGCCGGTGCTCTCTTACGAAGCCGTTGACATCTCGCTCATCAAGCCGCGTAAGCGCGATTACAGCAAGGGTAAGCAGGAGGAGAGCGCCGCCGTCAAGGCCGCAGCCACGGCGTCTGGCCTGCCGCCGAAGGACGGCGCGGCGCAGACTCCGGCCGTCGAAGGCTGGGAGCAGAAGCCGAAGGATTTGAGCGGCCCGGCCGTCTGGGACCAGAACAAAGAGCAGGTCCGGGATGTCAATCACGGCGGGGCCGAGACGCGCCGCGGGCAGGACAAATCACTCAAGGATGCAGGGGGCAAATCAGACGAAGTATGAGCGCACAGACAGAGCATTCGACGGCCGCCGCCGGGCGCAACGAGCCGAGGTCGGTCGTCATTCGCATCAAGCGGCGCGAGAAGCCGGACTCCCGGCAATACTGGGAAGAGTTCGAGCTTCCCTATCGCCCGAACCTGAACATCATCTCGTGCCTGATGGAGATTCAGAAGAACCCGGTCACGCGCGACGGCAAGCAGACCACGCCGCCCGTCTGGAACATGAACTGTCTGGAGCAGGTCTGCGGCATCTGCACGATGATTATCAACGGGCGCGTGCGCCAGTCCTGCTCGGCGCTGGTTGACCAGCTCGACCAGCCCATCACGCTTGAGCCGATGACCAAGTTCCCGAACGTCCGCGACCTCGTCGTTGACCGCTCGCGGATGTTCGAGCATCTCAAAAAGGTTCACGCCTGGATCGAGATAGACGGCTCATACGATCTCGGCCCCGGCCCGAAGATGACGCAGGAGGAGGTGGCCGAGCGTTACAGTTATTCGCGCTGTATGACATGCGGCTGCTGCCTGGAAGCCTGCCCGCAGTACGAGGACGACCAGTACATAGGGCCGCAGGCCATCGCGCAGGTCCGTTATCAAAACATGCACCCGTCGGGCAAGATGACGCGCGACGCCCGGCTCGAAGGCATCATGGGCGAGGACGGCATCACCAACTGCGGCAACGCGCAGAACTGCGTCCGCGTCTGCCCGATGTCCATCCCGCTGACCAAAGCCATCTACGAAGAGAACCGCGAGACCGTCATTCACGGCCTTTTCGGCTGGTTTAAGAGTTGATTTCGAGCTACGGCAGGAGAGCACTCGGCGCCGGGCGCGGCCAGCGGAAGGCCGCGCCTTTATTGTCCCTGCCGCCCGCAGCCCGAATTTTCACTTGCCATCAAAGGCCAACCCGTATAAACTGCGTTTAAGCAAGGGCAGCAGTCCCGCTTTTGCTGCCATCTGTTTTATCTCTTCCCGAAAAATCCACGCCTTTTAGGAGTCCAGCAGCTAAATGATCGAATCGGACAAGTTGTGTGCGCAGGCCGACGTGTCGCGTGCGGCTCTCACTTCGGACATCAACTGTGCTCGCACGCCGCAGGCGCTGGCGGGCGTGCTGGCCGGAGAGGCCATGTCGCATCTCCTCGCCTTCGACTCCTGCATCCTGCTGCTGCCGGAGGCGGACGGGCAGCACCTGCGCGTCCTGAGCGCACAGGAGACGGGAGCGTCCGGGATGGAGGCGGCTGCCGCGTTCGTCGCCTTCGATAACGCCCGGACGCTGCTCAAGCAGCTCATCGCGGAAGGTGCGGCGCGGCTGCTCTCCGAGAGCGACTTGCAGAGCCGCCTGGGCGGCCAGATAGCCCAGGCAGTCAAATCGGCCATCGCCCTGCCGCTCTCCTTCGGCGGTCAATGCTTCGGGCTGCTCTGTTTTGCGAGCGCGACGCCGGGGGCCTTCACCCTGGACGATGCGTCGCGGCTTGCGTGGCTGGCCGACCACGTCGCGGCCTCTGCGCAGGCGCTGCTCCTGCGTGCGCGTCTCGACGCCGTCAGCGACAGCGTCAGCGAGATCGAGCGGCTCAAGAGCGGCTTCGTCAATACGCTGGTGCGAGATGTCCGGCTGCCGCTGACGAGCGTGCTCGGCTTACTGGAGCTTTTTGAATCGAAGTTGCAGGCGCGCGAGCCTTTTGACCTGGAGGATAGGCAGCTGCTCGGCAACGCCATCGAGAACGGCGACCGGATGCGCCACCTCCTGGACGACCACCTGGAGATCGCCCGCCAGCACGAACAGCCGCTGACGCTTGAGCTGGAAAATGTCGGGGTCGCGGAGCTGCTCGAAGATGTCGCCGAGCCCCTGCGCGGCGAAGCTGCGCTGCGCGGCGTCGAGCTTAACATCACCGTCGCCGCACAGATACCGGAGATGTACGCTGACGCGCGGCAGACGCGGCGCGCGCTCTGCCACCTCCTGAAGTTTGCGCTCGCCGCCACGCCGGACGGCGGCGCGATCAATATCGAAGCGCAGGCCATCATGGGAACGCGTCTTGGCGACGAAGGACGCCGCTTCGTGATCGTCAACATCGCGGATTCCGGCGAAGGCATTACGGCCAACGAAGTGCCGTTCGTCTTCGACGCTTTCTGGCAATCATCTGGCAGCCAGGCAGCGGGCGGCGGTCTCGGTCTGGCCATCGCACGGCGCATCGCCGCCGCTCATAGCGGCAACGTCTCGGTCCGCAGCCAGCGCGGGATGGGCACGGTCTACACGCTCGTGCTCCCGGCCAGCCAGCAGGTCTCGCTCTCGAAGATGCCCTGCATCCTGATCGTCGAGGACGCGCCGGAGCTGCTGCTGCTCCTGCGCAAGCTCGTCGGGCGGATGGGCTACAGGGTCGAAGCGGCGGCCGGGGCAGCGGAGGCGCTGGAGATTCTGCGGACGAAATCAATTGACCTGCTCGTCACGGACTGGGCCATGCCGGGCATGAACGGCGGCGAGCTGATCGCCGCGCTCAAGGCTGATGAGAGGCTCCGGCACATTCCGGCAATCGTGCTTACGGGACACGACACGGAGCGCGAGCGCATGGCGGCAGCAGCCGCTGGCTGCGACCATTTCCTGGTCAAGCCGATCAAGTGCGACGAGCTTCAGCGCCAGATCGTTCGCTTACTAAGTACCGCGACCGTCAGTTAAAAGAGCAAGCGAGAAGGCAAAAGTGAAGCAGGGGGGGATGCTGCCCCTGCTTCACTTTTGCCTTCTCGCTGTTGAACCTTTTGCCTCTGAGCCCGGCCCGTCCTAGATGCCGAGCACGTTGATTAGCTCCTGGACTGAAGCCGCGCTCTTTTGCAGCGCGATGCGCTCTTCGGCCGTCAGGTTAATCTCGATAATCTGTTCGAGCCCGCGCGCGCCGAGCTTGCAGGGCACGCCGACGTAGAGCCCGTTGACGCCGTACTCGCCTTCGAGATAGGCGGCGCAGGGCAGAATCTTCTTCTTGTCCTTGAGAATCGCCTCCGTCATCTCGACGGCCGCCGCCGACGGAGCGTAGTAGGCCGAGCCGGTCTTGAGCAGCGCGACGATCTCCGCGCCGCCGTTGGCCGTCCGCTTGACGATAGCATCAACCTGCTCCTTCGAGAGCAGCTCCGTCACGGGGATGCCCGCGCAGGTCGAATAACGCGGCAGCGGAACCATCGTATCGCCGTGGCCGCCGAGGACGAACGCCGTCACGTTTTCGACCGACACGTCCAGGGCTTCGGCCAGGAAGCAGCGCATCCGCGCCGAATCGAGCACGCCCGCCATCCCGATCACACGATGCTTCGGGAAACCCGAGCGCTTGAGCGCGACCTGGCACATCGCGTCCAGCGGGTTCGAGACGATAATCAGGATCGAATCCGGCGAGCGGCGGACGATCTCGTCAACCACCTTCGAGACGATGTCCGCATTGGTTTTGAGCAGGTCGTCGCGGCTCATGCCGGGCTTGCGCGGGAGCCCCGCCGTGATGATGACGACATCTGAGCCGGTCGTGTCGTCGTAGGTGTTCGCGCCCGTCAGGCGCACGTCGAAGCCTTCAATCGGAGCGGTCTCGGCGAGGTCCAGGGCCTTGCCCTGCGGCACGCCCTCGACGATGTCAACCAGCACCACGTCGCCCAGCTCCTTGCTCGCCAGCCAGTGCGCGGCCGTCGCGCCGACGTTGCCCGCGCCCACCACCGTGATCTTATTTCGCTTGCCCATTGCGATGATTCCTTTCTAAGTTCGGAAAGAAGTGTTTGAGTCCGGTATATTTTGAGATTCCCGCGTAATTACGCACCCGCGGCGGGCCGTGTGCTCGAAGCTCTGCACGCACCGGCGGTTCGTTGTAAGATTGTCTTGCGACTTGAAAGAGCGCGAGTGTACAGGCGCTTGCGCGCGAGTGTCAAGGTAAGCAGGCGCCCGTTTTAAGCAGGCTCTCGACACAGGAACAGCAAAGGGTCTGATGGGGATTTTAAGCTGGCTGAAAAGAGTGAGCGGTGCAGGGCGCGAGGATGCGACCGCGCGCTTCGACCTTCAGGATGGCGGGGTGCAGGACGAAGAGGTGGATGCTTTTAATCCCTTCCCTGCGGGGGTTGCCGTCGAGCTGACGGATGTCTTCGATCTTCACACCATCGCGCCGCGCGATGTCAGGCGAGTGGTCGAAGAGTACCTGGCCGAAGCCCACCGCAGCGGCTTTCGCAGCGTGCGGATTATTCACGGCAAAGGCAAAGGCGTGCAGCGCCGGATGGTCCAGAGCATCCTGGCGCGCACGCCTTTCGTCCAAGCTTGGGCGGACGCCCCGCCTTCAGCCGGCGGAACGGGCGCAACCGTTGCGCACTTGAGCAGAGATTAACGACGGCGCTTCCCTGCTAAAGAATAAAGTAGTAGATGAGCGCCGCGAGGCCCATCGCCAGACCTGCCACCGATAACTCCAGCCCGCCATAGCGGGCGCGATTTCTCACAGACAGGACCAGCGCCGTTACTCCGAGCGCGATGCCGATGATTGAGAGCCCCACTAGTGCTTCGAGGTAGAGATTGAAGTGGCGAAAGATCAGCAACACCATGATAGTGGCCGCGCACGCCCCGAACGTCAGCGCGGCTATCGCCAGCGCACGGCTTCTCCCGCCCCCCGGCGCTCCGAAAGCGGCGGGTTGTTGATACGGGGTATCCCAATTCTGGGGCGGCTGTTGCGCCCCCCAGTTCTGAGCCGGTTGCTGCGGCTGCGGCGTCCAGGCCGGAGGCGGTTGTTGACCGGCGGGCGGCTGCCATTGCGGCGGCGGCGGCTGGCCCGGAGATGCATATTGCGGGGGCGGCTGATTGAGCGGCGGCGCGCCCGGCGCGGGAAACGGTGTCGGCGGCGACGGCGCGTCGGCTGCGCCGCGTGCTCCGGGGGCCAGCATGGTCTTCTGCGGGTCGAAGGGGGAAGGCGCGTCGTTGACCATGAGCCTCCCATCGTTGGGGCAGAAGTCTGGAGCATCGTCGGGAAATCTTTGCTGACAGGTAGGGCAGCTTTTCATCTCTCTCTCCTGGTACTTGAATGACAATCCATGCCGCGTACTGACCGGCCGAAGACCGCCTTAATCATCAACTCGACATCACCTACGGATATTGGCCAGGCCGATAATAAACAGGAGCAGGGGGATACCGCCGAGCACCATCCCGATAATCGTCTTGGGCACACTCAGGGCGCGGTTCTTTCCCGAGTTGACCAGCGCAAGGATGCCCAGCACGAGGCTCACCACCCCGGCCAGGACCATCACCCAGCTGAGAATCTGGACGATTCTCGCAATCATCATCACGGCACTGAAACCCAGGCTAAAGATAGAGCCGCTCCTGACCATAAAATAGAAAACAAAGAGCCCTGCGAGGATGATGAAAGCGACGAGGCCGCTGAAGAATGTGCCGTTGGAGAGAGCCGCGCTCCCGCTCGCGGGCTGGCCATAGGCCCCTCCATACTGCGCGGAGGGCTGCTGCTGGTTATAGGCTCCCCAGTTCTGTTGCGGCGGCCCTCCGACGGGCGGCTGCCAGCCCTGTGGCGGTTGATTACCCTGCATCGCGCCGGGGTTATAGTAGGGCTGCGGCTGCGCTCCGAGGTTCATCAACGGTGTGCCGTCGGCCCCGCAAAAGTCGGGCGCATTATCCGGGTAAGTCCGCTGGCATGTGGGACAGCTTTTCATCTCTGTTCATCTCTCCTTATGGGCTACACAGCGCCGACCGGTTACTCGGAACAACGAAGAGGGCGATCGGTCCCGGCTGCTCTCTTCACTTAAAGTTTCCGATAGGCGCGCAGGGCATACAGGGCTGCGCGGCCGTCTAAAAGCCGCGCGAGATCGTGACATAAGCGAAGAACAGGATAGCCGGAAGGCCCAGAAACAGTCCGAGCATGGCCATCCACTTGCTGCGCCAGCGCGAGGAGACGAGCGTCACGATGCCAAGTATGAGTGCGATGAAGCCCAGCACCGCCGAGCCGTAATAAGCTATTTCGATAACGTCCCTGTCGCGCGAGATGAGGTCGTTGGCCATCGCCATCAGCAGGCACAGCGCCAGGAAGCTGAGCAGCCCGACTATCAGCGTAACGAGGCTCAGCCCCTTACTTCCGGCAGCCTGCTGCGGCGCGTAAGCCACGCCCGGGGCCTGTCCTGGCTGCTGTTGATACCCGCCCCAATTCTGCGGCTGCGCTGGCGGTGGCCAGGCCGGAGGCGGCTGTTGACCGGCGGGCGGCTGCCATTGCGGCGGCGGCTGGCCCGGCGACGCATATTGCGGGGGCTGGTTCGGAGGCGGCGCCAACGGCGCGGGAGGCGCGGCGGGCGGCTGTCCCTCGCTGCGCGGCGGCGTAGCCATCACAGTCTTGAGCGGGTCGAAGGTCTCAGGCTCGCCCGTCAGACGCACTCCGTCATTGGGGCAGAACCCCGGCGCATCATCCGGGAAAGTGCGATTGCACGAAGGACAACGTTGCATGAATCTTCCTCCATCTGTTTGATTGAGCTGCCGGTTTTTCGCCGGACGCGCCTGCCGCTTCCGAGCCAGTCGGCGCAGTCCCTAATCCTTCCCGGCAAACCATCGCAGGCTGCTGCTCTGAACAGAAGAATTTTGAGACGCTCGCGGATGCTTGTAGAACTGCCTCATCTTCTATGCTAAATTCGGCGGCGAGTCAATTGCTTTCTGCGCCCTGCAATCTCTCTCCGGCACTTCCCTGCAAAGCGGCGTGTTCCGGGGCAGCGCGGGCTGGCGAAGGCACTGGCCCATGCGCCGGAGGCACTGGTCCATAACGTTGATGACGACACAGACAGATACTTCCATCTCAAATGCTATTCTGCGATACTGAGGGGCATGACGAGCGCAGGGCCCGCGGACGACCCACCGGGCCGTGGCCGCAAGCGGCCCGCTCTCAAGCATATAGAGCCTTTTTCAGCCTGCTTCTTTGCACAGGGCGGCAACCCCGTCGGCCCTCCTGCACTTCTAATGATGCTGTTTTCGTTTAAATATCCCCGGTCGGAGTTTGAAAAGATGAGAATCCCCTCCGCGCTCCGCGGCTCGCGGCGCGACATTCCAGGGCGGCGCGTGATAGTCCTGGCCCTGCTGCTATCGCTTTCGGGCGGACTGCCCTTACTGGCTCAGGACATTTCAGGCGGGGCCAACCTGGCCAAAGACATCGAAGGCGGGGCCGTCGGCGTCCTCCTGCCCCCGGTCAGCAACCGCGCGCACAACAAGCGTTCGCCGAGGCAGAGCGGCCCGCGACCCGTTGATACGCTCCAGGCACAGGCGGCCGCACGCCCCTTGAAAGGAACGCCGCGCGCCGGTGGGAGGAAGCAGGTGACGGCCCGGGAGCGCCCGCCGCGCCCCGTTGCTACGCCCACGGTCGAGGGCTTCAATGCTCAGGGCGACGACTTCTTTGACGAGGGGCAGTACGAGAAAGCCGCGCAGGCTTACAAGCAGGCCATCCGTCTCAAGGCCAACTACGCGCAGGCGCACAACAGCCTCGGCGACGCCTACTTCAACTTGAACAAGTACGCCGAAGCCGCAGAGGCTTACCGCCAGGCCACGCGACTCAAGCCAGACTGGGCCGAAGCCTACGACGGGCTCGGCGATGCACTCTTCAATCTGGGACGCGACGGTGAAGCCCTCGCCGCCTACCAGCAGGTCATCCGGCTCAAGCCCGAGACGGCCGCCACGCATTACAACATGGGCTTTATCTATTACGGGATGAACAAGTACGCGGAGGCGGCCCGCTCCTTCAAGGAGGCTGTGCGCCTGGAGCCCAAGGACTGGGAGGCTTTCAATCGTCTGGGCCAGGCCAACGACCGCCTGGAGAGATACCCGGAAGCGGCCGAGGCTTATCAGCAGTCAATTCGTCTGAACCGGAATTTCCCGGAAGCTCACTATAACCTGGGCGCGGCGCTCTATAACTCCGGCCGCTACGAGGAAGCGATTGCGGCCTACAGAGAGGCGCTGCGTCTCAAGCCCGACCGCCAGGATGTCTACAACGAGATCGGCGATGCTTATCGTCGTCTCAATAAATTCTCCGAAGCGGCCGCCGCCTACAAGCAGGCCATCCTCCTCAAACAGGAGGACGCCGACACCTATAACAACCTCGGCTTCGTGAGCAACAAGCTGGAGCGCTACAGCGATGCGATAGAGGCTTACAAACAGGCGCTGCGCCTCAAGCCAGACCTCCAGGAGGCATACGACAACCTGGGTTTCGCGCTCGGCCGGATACGCCCGCCGCGCTGGAACGAAGCCATTGAGGCTTTCAAGCAGGCGCTGCGTCTCAAGCCAGACGATGCCGAGGCGTACAGCAATCTGGGCTGGGCCTATAACAACACCGGACGCTTCGCCGAAGCCGCCGACGCGCTCAAGCAGGCGACGCGCATCAAGCCGGACGCCGCCGCCGCTCACTTCAACCTCGGCATAGCCTATAGCAGGCTCGGCACTTTCGACGCGGCCGCCGAAGAGTTCCGGCAGGCGACGCGCATCAAGCCGGAATGGGCCGAAGCCTATAACAACCTCGGCTATGTTTACGGCAGCCTGCGCCGCTGGAACGAGGCCATCGAAGCTCACAAACGCGCCATCGGCCTCAAGTCCGATTACGCCGGAGCCTATTTCAATCTCGGCTTCGCCTATCTTCAGAGCGGAAATAAGAACGGCGCAATGGAGCAGTACAAGGTGCTCCAGTCCCTCAACCCGGAGCTGGCCAAGCGGCTCTATGCGCTGATTAACAGGCCGGGCCAGCGCCCCGTCGCCTGATGATTCAGGCCGGAGACAAATAACCTGACGCTGACAGCCGGGCACAGATAAAAGGAGGATGGCCGCCATAGCCATCCTCTTTTGCTTTTCACTGCGGATTGCGCCGAGAAGAGAGCAGCCCGCGCGACCGTCGAACTTGAGGGCTTCGAGTGTTCGCCGGAAGCTGTTGAATCCGCCCGGCGGTGCGGCTCAGGCTGACCGATCACCGTCAGTTTGACAGGTCACCTTCTTCAATCTGACCGAATTCAATCATCAAAACCTGCCGGTGAAGTCCGGCCGGAAAAGCTAAGTCGAGCTATATCGCGGTTTAGCTGGCCCGGCCAAAGGCGGCATGAAACTTGCAACTAGTTCCCGCGTGTCGCAGTCCCGGTCCCGCGACCATACCAAGCACTTCCAGCATCACGTTCCAAAGAATGCCACTGCTCCAGTGGAGACCCCGCGTGCCAAGCCCTAGAAAAAAAGAGTTCGCAGAAAGCTATATGTGGACAGTCGTCGCTGCCGGTCTGGCCGTGACGCTCTTTTCCGGGCTCAATCTATCCATTTTTCAGCTCGATATTCGCTTCCTCATCCTGGCGCTGGTAACGATCTGCATCGGCTCGCGCATCACCATCGAGATTCCGCGCGTGAGGGGGCGCATTTCGGTCTCGGACACCTTCCTCTTTCTGACGATTCTGCTCTTTGGCGGTGAAGCGGCGGTGCTGCTCTCGGGCGCGGAGGCGCTCTGCTCCTCCTTACGCTTCAGCAAGAAGAGGCTGA
The DNA here is from genome assembly GCA_036389715.1 of Pyrinomonadaceae bacterium. Classification (GTDB taxonomy): domain Bacteria; phylum Acidobacteriota; class Blastocatellia; order Pyrinomonadales; family Pyrinomonadaceae; genus DASVWH01. The sequence goes on from DASVWH010000095.1 coordinate 10,625, forward strand.
TTATCGCCTTCAACTTCTCGACCGCAGCCTTCTCGACCTTCATCACGGTCTGGGCCCTGCGCATCTGCTTTGGTCCGGTCGTTGACCTGCGCGGCGGTTATTCGGCTCCCTTCATCATCGGCATCTGCCTGATGGCGCTGGTCCAGTACATAGCCAATTCCGGGATGGTGGCGACCGCGGCGGCCCTGCGCGCCGGTCAACCGCTCTGGCAGACCTGGCGAAAAGGCTTTCTCTGGACTTCGATCACCTACTTCGCGGGCGCATCGGCGGCGGCCATCGTCGCCAAGCTGATCGACACGGTCGGCTTCTACGCCTTCATTGCCGCGACGCCGATTATCGCCATCGTCTATTTCACCTACTGCACCTATCTGAAGAACGTCGAGGCTTCCGTCACGCAGGCCGAGCAGGCCGAGCGCCACATCGCCGCACTGCGCGAGAGCGAAGAGCGCTTCCGCAGCGCCTTCGATCACGCGGCCGGGATGGCGCTCGTGGCCTCGAACGGCAACTGGGTGAAGGTCAATCGCTCTTTGTGCGAGATGGTCGGCTATTCGGAGCGGGAGCTGCTGGCCACTAACTTTCAAGCCATCACGCACCAGGACGATCTCAGCACGATGCTGGCCCAGGTCGGCGGCCTCCTCGAAGGCAAAATCCAGACCTTCCAGATGGAGCAGCGCTACGTCAACAAGCTCGGCAGCCTGCTCTGGGTGCTGCTCAGCGTGACGGTGATTCGCGACTCGCAGAACAACTCGTCCCACCTCGTCTTCCAGATTCAGGACATCACGGACCGCAAGCGCGCCGAAGAGCGGCTGCTGCATGACGCCCTGCACGACATCCTGACGGGCCTGCCCAACCGCGCGCTCTTCATGGACCACCTGAAGCTCTCTGTCGAGCGTGCGAAGCGGCGAGATGATCGCAAGTTCGCGGTCCTTTTCCTGGACCTTGATCGCTTCAAGATCATCAACGATAGTCTCGGCCACATGGTCGGGGACCAGTTGCTCGTCGGCATCGCGAGGAGGCTCGAAAACTGCCTGCGTCCGGGCGATACGGTGGCGCGCCTGGGCGGCGACGAGTTCACGGTGCTGCTCGAAGACATCAGCGATGTCGGCGAGTCCATAGAGGTGGCCGACCGGCTGCAAAAAGCACTGGCGCGGCCCTTCAATCTCAACGGGCACGAGGTCTTCACCACCGTCAGCACCGGCATCGCTCTGAGCACGACCGGATACGAGCGGCCCGAAGAGGTGCTGCGCGACGCCGACACGGCGATGTACCGCGCCAAGATGCTCGGCAAAGCGCGTCACGAGGTCTTCGATAAGACGATGCACGCGCGCGCGATGAATCTTCTGCAAATGGAGACGGACCTGCGCCGCGCCATCGAGCGCGAGGAGTTCGTGCTCCACTACCAGCCGATTGTCGCGCTCGACTCGGGGCTCATCAGCGGCTTCGAGGCGCTGATTCGCTGGCAGCACCCGGAGCGCGGCTTCGTCTCTCCCGGAGACTTTATCCCGATTGCCGAAGAGACGGGGCTGATCGTCCCGATGGGCCAGTGGGTGCTGGAGCAGGCCTGCCGTCAGATTCACTACTGGCAGGAGAACTATCCGCAATATCCGCCGCTGCAAATCAGCGTCAATCTCTCGGGCAAGCAGTTCATCAATTGCAACCTGATACAACAGATCAAGAGCGTGCTCGAAGAGACACACGTCGCCCCGCAGAGTCTCAAGCTGGAGATTACGGAGAGCATGGTGATGGAAGACTTCGACGCGGCCATAGAGATGCTTCAGCAGATGCGCAACCTCGGCATCGAGTTGAGCATAGACGATTTCGGGACCGGCTATTCTTCCTTGAGCTACCTGCACCGCTTTCCCATCTCGACGCTCAAGATTGATCGTTCCTTCGTCAGCCGGATGACCGAGCACGGCGAGAATGCGGAGATCGTTCGCACTATCGTCATGCTGGCGCGCAGCCTGAAGATGGACGTGGTTGCGGAGGGAGTGGAAACGCAGGAGCAACTGTCACAGCTCGCGATACTGGAATGCGAGTACGGGCAGGGTTACTACTTCGCCAAGCCGCTGAGCGCCGAAAACGCGACTCGCCTGTTAGCCGAACATCACACCTACCCAATCACCCTGCCGCCGCTGGACGGCATCATTCAAGAGGAAAGCACCCTGGCTGCCTGAAAGGCGGCTCAAAGGGTTGGCCGACTCCCCCTCCCACAATTGACGGATGAAAGTTAGAAGCCATGAACGAGATTGAAACCGCCCGCCTTCAGTTAAGAATGTTCACAGCTGACGATCTTGATGATTTGTCACCCATCTTCTATGACCCGGAAGTTATCAGGCACGTCGGGACGGGCGAGCCCGTGACCAGGGATGAGACAGAGTCTTACCTGGCGGGCTACATCCGCTACTGGAAGACGCACGGCTTCGGCAGATGGGCCATCGTCTATAAGGAGACGGGGAGGCTAATCGGGTACGGCGGCATCAGGATGTTTCTGCACATGCACGAGCTGGCCTGCCTGCTGGCGAAAGACTACTGGAATATGGGCCTCGGGACCGAAGCCGCCAGGGCCTGCCTGAGATACGGCTTCGAGCAATTGAAGTTCGACCGCATCTTCGGCATCACCAAGCTGCATAACATAGCGGCTCAGAATCTGATGGTCAGGCTCGGGATGGCCTATGCACAGCACGTCTGTTATTACGGCGTTGATTGCGTCGAGCACGTCATGACCAGGGAAGAGTTCAGGCCGGACGATTCCGTTTACATTCTGAGAGACGCACGTGGCCCGATGCAGGCTGAGATGCCCCGCCCCGAGGCGCTGGGCCGGCACTGGCGCGCTCCCGCGCAAACCCTCCCGGCAGGCTTTCCGTTTAAGCCCGCGTGAGCGCCGACCGCCTGCCATCCTGAAAACTGTGATACTGAAGAGCTTGAGAGTTGACCCGGCGAAGAATAGAAGATGGTGCTCCCGGCGCGACTCTAACGCGCGACCTTCCGCTTAGGAGGCGGACGCTCTATACAACTGAGCTACGGGAGCACAGGATTAAGAAATTAACAGATGCGGCGCGGCGCGGGCAAGTTCCGGCAGTTCAGGATTGATACTTGATGAGCGAGCGCACGTCGTAGCCTTCGAGCCGCTTGCGGCCGGGCAGAAATTCAAGCTCGACGACGAAGACCAGTCCCGCCACTTCTCCGCCCAACCCTTCGACGAGGTCAACGACCGCCCTGGCCGTGCCGCCCGTCGCCAGCAGGTCGTCGGCGATGAGCACGCGATGGCCCTGCCCGATGGCGTCGCGGTGAATCTCCAGCGTGTCCTGCCCGTACTCCAGATCGTAAGAGATCGAGGCGCACTCGGCCGGGAGCTTGCGCGGTTTGCGCACGGGAACAAAGCCCGCGCCCATGTGATAAGCCAGCGCCGGGGCGAAGATAAAGCCGCGCGCTTCGACGCCGATGATAGTGTCGAACTTCACGCCTGCGAACTGCTCGGCCAGCCCGTCAACCGTCCGGCGCAGTCCCTGCGGCTCTTTGAGCAGCGTCGTGATGTCATAAAAATTGATGCCCGGCTTCGGGAAATCCGGCACTTCGCGGATTAGAGCTTTGAGATCATCCATGATTTTTTAGAAACAGTTTTCAGTTTTGAGTTTTCAGTTTCCAGTTAAGAACCTGATGCCGAGCAGTTATGGTTGAAAACCGTTCGCTGAAAACTGAAAACCGAAAACTGAAAACTGCTCCTCCTTCACCTTTCTATCCGAAAGGAAGCGTAAGTTCCTGTCGGCTCTACATTTATCTCTTCGATGTTCTCGACGACGGCGAAGGCCGGGCCGGTCGCCAGGTCGTGCTTGAAGCCTTCGACGCTGGCCGGTTCGCCTTCGGCCAGGGCTTCGACGCGCCCGTCGGCCAGGTTAAGCACGTAGCCTAAAACCTGGTGGCGGGCGGCGGCGCGCTGCGCGAAGTAACGATAGCCGACGCCCTGCACCTCTCCGCTAATCAAGAATTTCCGCGCGATCATCGGTCCGCATCCCCTGCTCGTCAAGATTTGCCAGCGCCTCCTGATAGCGCGAGGCGCGATTGCTAGCGACGGTCGGCTGAAGACGAAGCCGCTTTTGAAGACGGAGCGGCTTTCTCCCCGCGGTGATGCGCGCTCAACTCTTCGGTCGTCATGAAGAGCCGCGGCCTTTGAGCGGCCGTCGAGCCCTGCGCGGACAACGCTCTTGAGTTGAAGAGACCGCGCAGGACGGCGCGCCCGCGTTGACCCAGCCGAAGCGATTTTGAGACGAGCAGGTACGCCATCGCGAACCAGGCGGCGAAGAGCAGTCCGGTGGTCAACTCCGTCATCGAAGCTCCTTCTGTTCACAGACCTGGAAAATGGAACGGCAGAAACGCGTTCGACCGTCCAGTGGATTTTCACCTCTAGGCCAAAAGCCGACGGAGAATAACACAGGATGACGACAGGCCGCACCCTCTGCCCCGGATGCCGGACATCGAGCCGGGGACGATTCAACGCTGCTCGATCAATTCGACGATGCCGATGCCGCCCGCCGGGAGATTGAGCCTGACGCTGCTCCGGTTGTTTTCGCGCGAGACCTCCAGCGGCCTGTCGCCCAGCCATTCGCGCGCCTCGGCGATTGCCCGTCCGCGCAGCGCGAGCGTCACACCGGCGACGGCGCTGCGATCAACCTGCGCCATTCCCTGCTGCGGCTTGACGACGCCCCTGTTATTGATGAGGGTGACGACCCAGCCGCGGGCAGTGCGATTTATCAGCGTCTCGACATCGCCGCTAACGCCGACGGGCGTTGCCCCTTCGCTCAGGTGCGCGAGCAGGTGGGCCGCAAACGGCGTGATGCGTTCGTCTTCGCCGAGCAGGTCCGGCAGCGCGCAGAAGATGACGCGCCCGCGCCCTAACTGGTTCGCAGTGACGAGCGGATCGCCCGTCGTCGTTTCCATCAGGACCTTCGTCCCGCTGCCCAGGCTCAGGCGCTCGTAGCGAAAGAGTTGGCCGCGCAGGTCCGTCCCCGATTCCGGCGTCAGCAGGCAGCGCGCTTCGTCAGCCTCGGCCGTCTGCCCGGATAGGCGCACGCCCAGCAGTTGCTCCGAGAGCCCTCTGGCCTGCGCCGCGTTGAGCACCAGGACGCCGCCCCGGCGGACATACTCCAACAGCTTTTGCGCCCATGCACTGCTCCACTCGATGCGCCCGCCGACGACCGTCGCCCGATAAGCGTCAATCGCTTCCCTGTGCGTCTCCGAAGCGACGAGCACGTCGAAGATGTCGCCGAAGGCGGAGGAGACGAACGACTGCCTGTCGGCGGTCGCCGGTTCGCCCTCCGTCACGGGCGAAGGGTAGTAGGCCGCGCCGAAAAGCTCGCGCAGCGCCCTATCCGATCTCTCCAGCTGTGAGACGCCGAACGGCCAGTGCGGGTAGTCCGTCATCTCCCAGCCGTGCGCTGGGTCGAGCAGAAAGGCTATCGGCGTATAGGGTGCGCCGCGCTCCGGGTGCTTCTCGACAAAACGGATGAACTCGTCCGTGATGCGCCCCAGCGGATTGAGCTGGAAGGGATGCTCGCCCGGCCCGGGCTTGAAGAACTGGTCGAAGCCCTGTTCGAGATAGATGGCGGACGCGCCCGCCATGTAATAAAGATAGTAGCTCTTGCGATACCAGGAGAGCGACGGCCCCATCGTCGCGCCGTAGCGCGTGTGAAAGAAGTTGTCCGGCCCGGCGAAGCTCTGGCTTTTAGTGAAAGTGATCGCGGTATCGCCGAAGTTCGGCGCGTGATAGTACAGGAAAGCGCCGCCGTACTGGCGGGCCGCGCCGCGATTAAACGCAATCCGCATGGCAAACGCGGGCTGAACGGCGGCCGTCTCCATCCCGATGATGCGGCTGCCCCATTCGCCGAGCGCGTGCGCGAAAGAGGTGCTCGACGTTGACTGCGCCGCGATTAGCTGATTCCACATCGGCCCGGTCTGCGTGTGAAAGAGCGTCCCCCACTTCTTTGCCAGCGCCCGCGTGTAGAAGCCGCGATGTGCTTCGAGCAGCTCGCGGCGCGACATGCCCGGCCCAATCTTCAGGTCCGTGGCCGAATCGGCCCAGACGTGCCCGATGCTCTCGCCCGAAATCCAGCCCAGGAACTGCTCGCGCAGCTCGCCCGTCAGCAGCTTCCAGGCGGCCCGCCCGTCGCTTTCAGGCATCTGCGCCGTGCCGTAATTTATCAGGACGGCGAAGGGCACATGCGTCTCGCGCAGGTAGCGTAGAAAGGCGCTCCCCTCCTTGAGATACTCCGGCAGGTCATTGATGTAGATGACGGGCACGACCAGCTTTGAATCGAAGATCGGAACAGCACGCGCGCCCTTGTATTGTTTGACGAACTCCTCGAAGGGCTCCGCATTGTAGGGATAGAGCGGGCGCTGCTCGGGCGGCGTCTTATCGTAGCTGGCCCAGAACTCCCTGGAGATGTTCCAGGGCATCAGGAAGTCGCGCCCGGCGAGCGCGGGCCGACGCCAGAGCGCGGGCAGCTCATCCTTCGTCCCCGCTTCGATGAGCGGCGCGAGCGGCGGGCGCGTGGCGGTAAACTGGCGCAGGTATCTCATCGCCGCGAAGTCCGGCTTGCTCCGGCCCTGCGGCATGAAGGCCGCGTCGTCCGTCAGCAGTAAACAGTCAACGTGACGGCGCGCCGCGGCAGCCTTTTCGATCTCGACGGAGATGCGCGCCGCCCCCTTCGAGAGCTTCGCGGGAGCAGCATCCCAGGTGAAGGCCCAGCCCCAGTACATGCTCACTTCGTCGTGCGGGTCAACAATGTCCGTCGCGCCGAATTCGTGACGGAAGACCTCTCGGCCGTCCTGCGTGATGCGGACGGTAAAGTTCTCTGCGCGCGCGGCCCAGTCGGCGTACCTGACCCAGACCCTGTACTCGCCCGCGCGCGGCACTTCCGCGTCCTGGTAGATGGCGGCGCGCGTCTCATCCGCGCTCGCAGCCGCCGAATTCCACTCGCTCTCGCCGCCCTGCGTCCATTCCGCCGAAACGCCCGGCCCGTTGATGCCCCACCCCGGCGCTTTGGCCTTCGGCGGGTTCATCCAGGAGGGATTCAAGACAGGCTCGTGGCGCTCTGTAGTCGCAAAGCCACGCATGTTCTCGGCCTCGTACCAGAGATATTCCGCGGGGCGCGGTGATGCGTTGACGGCAGCAGCAGGCTGCGGCGTCTGGGCCAGGAGCGTCGAGCACAGGAGCGCGAGGGCGACGAGTGCGGGCAGACGCTGTAAGGCCGGGCGGTAATGAGCGAACGGCCTGCCATTCGTCATCACGCCCCGGCGTTTCAGCCATGCATGTTTCGGGTCCCGAAGTTTCAGCCCAGTGCCTCCAGGCACTCGGCGAGAGTCCGCTGGCGGCAGGTGAACATCGGCGTATCGCGCAGGGTGAAGGAGCTGGCCTTCGTCTCGCGCAGCTCCTGTACGAGGTCCAGGAAGTCTGCCGGGTAGTCCGTCTCGAAGGCGACGACGAACTCCTGGTCGTCGAGGCCGAAGGAGTAGGTCGTGTGCAGCTTGACGGAGCGGTACTTCGAGCCGATGCGGATATGCTCGTCCATCATCTCCTGGCGCTGCTCGGCCGGGCGCGCGTACCACTCGCGGGTCTTGACGAACGGGTAGACGAAGAGGTAATTCGACTGGCCCGGCACGATGTGCAGGCGGTCTTCGACGTGCTCCGGGTTGTCCTTATCTATGTACATCGAGCGCTTGGTCATCGAGAGAAACGATTGCGTCGCTTCGACGTATCTGCCCATCATGGTCCGGTTGAGCCGCGCCGTCATCTCCTGTATCGGCTCAAGGTCGTAGCCGATGCGCCACGTCATGAACTCGACGTTAGTGCGCAGGCCCACCAGCGAATAGGTGTGAATCAGGAGGTCGCGGCGGAAATCCTCAAAGGTTTCGACAAACTCATCCCTGGCCCGCTGCTTCTCTTCTTCGCCGAGCATCCGCCACTCCGGGCGCGCGCGATAGAAGGTGAAGCTGACGAACTGGCGCGGCAGCGTGGACTTCGGTTGCACCGTCGGCGTTTCGCTTCCCTTCGGAGCCAGGCGCAGTGAGCCGTAGGCCGTGCCATCGTCGTTCTCATTATCAGTGCCCATCGTGCAATTTTCAGCCTCTCAACCAAGATTCGCCGGGAAGGGGTCGCGCAATCTGAGCCCTTAGGATAAAATGCGCGCCGACGGTAGAAGCTATTCTGCGGCGTTATCCGATAGATTGCAACTCGACTCCAAGGTCACAGGCCGCCGTCCCTGATGGCCGCCTTGCCGGGCAGACTTTGAGAACAGCGACTCGCGGACTTCAGACTAAGAAAATGGCAGATACGGATTCCGACAACACCAGGCCGTCCAGCAAACGCAAAGTAGATAAAGGGCGCAGGGATTTCCTGCTCTACGTGCCGCTCGGCATCTTCGCCGGGGTGGCCGGAGTAGTCGCCACGGCCGCTTTCCGCTTTCTGCGTCCCATCAAATCAACGCAGGATGCCGGGTGGAGCGATGTCGCGCCGCTCGCCGAGCTTAAAGGCGACAAGCCCATCATGCGCAACATCATCGCCGAGCACCAGGCGGCCTGGGCCAGCACGGTCGAAGAGCACTTCGTTTATGTCCTGCCGGATAAGGGCAACGAGGTGCTGTCGAGCATCTGCCCGCACGAGGGCTGCAACGTCGCCTGGCGCGCGGAGACGAGCCAGTTCTTCTGTCCCTGCCATGATAGCTACTTCGCGGCGGACGGCTCGCGCTTGAGCGGCCCGTCGCGGCGCGGGCTCGACCCGCTCCCAACCAGGGAAAAAGATGGCACGCTCCAGGTCAAGTACCAGAGCTATGTGAACAACACAGAGGAGCGAATAGTGCGCGGATGAGCGAAAGCGCAGGTTCCCCAAAAGCTGACGCGCCGAAGGCCGGTTGGGTCTCGCGCTGGACTACGCTCGAAGACATCGAGCGCTCGCTGATTGACGAGCCGTCGAGCGGCCTGGAAGCCTGGGCACGGACGACGGCGGGCGTCGTCGTGATGCTGCTCGCCCTCCAGATAGCGACGGGCCTCCTGCTCGGCTTCTACTACGTGCCTTCGACCGAGAGCGCGCATACGACCGTCGCTTACATCGAGAAGGTGCTGCCGGGCGGCTCCTGGATTCGCGCGCTGCATCACTACGGCTCGCAGTGGCTGACGCTCTTTCTCGTCCTGCACCTGGCGCAGATGTTCTGGCGCTCGACTTACAGGCGCAGGCCCGTCGCCTGGATGGCGAGCGTGATTCTGCTCGGGCTGGTCTTCGCGGCGGGCGCAACGGGCTATTCGCTGCCGTGGGACGCACGCGCCTTCTTCGGCACGCGCGTCACGGAAGGAATCGCGGGAGGCCTGCCGTTGATGGGCACGGCGGCGCGCAACTGGCTGCTCGGCGGCAACGAGATTACGCCCGTCACGCTGGCGCGCTTCTTCGCCCTGCACGCACTGATTATCCCTGCGCTGATTCTGATAGTGATGGCGGCGCGGCTCTTCGTCTTTCGCGAGCGGGGGCTTGTCAGCGCCGCCGAGGAGAGGACGCTCGAAGTCTGGATGCACAGGCAGGTCGTGCGCAACGCGATTGCCGCCGGGGTGGTCTTCGTCGCGCTGGCCCTCTTCGCCACCAGGTATTTTGCGCCGCTCGGTCCGCCCGCAGACACGGCCGCGCCCGGCTATCTGCCGCGTCCCGGAGCGCAGTTTCTCTGGCTCTTCCAGATGCTCAAGTACCTGCCCGGGCGCGCGGCTTCCCTCGTCGCGGTCACGCTCCCCGGACTGATTCTTTGCGGGCTGGCATTGTTGCCGTTTCTCAATCCGAAGCCGCTGCGCAGGATGATGACGCACCCGCGTCGGACGCTCGGCGCAGTGCTCTTCTCGCTCGGCTTCGCCCTCTTCGCGGTCCTGACGGTGGCCGCCTATGTTGACGACTCGCGCAACCCGCTGACGCGCGAACAACTGCGGCGACAGCAGGCCGAAGAGACTGCTTTCCGCGAAGCGCCCTTCACCCCGCTGCGCTCACGGACCAGCGAATCCGTGATAGTGGAAAACGGAAGAGACGGCGGCCCGGAGCGCACGCCGGGCACGGGCGCGAACGGTCAACAAGCGCCCGCCGACACTGGCTCCGCGACTCCCGACGCCACGGGGACGCAGGCGGCTTCAAACAACGTCTCGAATTTACCGCCGGAGTCCTACATCACAAACTGCTCGGCCTGTCACGGGACGCGCGGGCAAGGCGCTTCGATCTTTCCGAAGCTGACCGGCGTCGGCTTGAAACCCCGCCGGACCGTCCAGGACATCATCGCCCTGCTCGACGACCCGCTGGCCTACGGCATAGAGCCGCCGATGAGGTCCTACGCCGACAAGCTCACCGAAACCGAAAAGCGCGAGATAGCCGAATGGGTCGCCTCGCTCACAAAGAGCAGGTAGCGCAAGAGCAATTCAGTCATTTCATCATCCGGTCATTGATTGATGCCATCGTTGATTCATTGAGCTACCGGCTGCATCATTAAATGAGCAAATGAATCAATGACCACGTGATGAAATGATTAAACCCGCTTGTCCTTTGATTAGTCTCCCGCGCATGTTTTATACTCCCCCCGCTCTTGAAACGCTCAGCGCACGGCCCCGGTCCCGACGCGCTTCGGAAAAATACGAATGAAAATTGTCAAGCTGGCGCTCATCGCCGCCGCAATCTCGCTCTTCTTCATCGCCTGCAACGACACGGCGAGCAACAACCGGACGACGGCCAACGGCACGGTGCAGACCTCGCCCACGGCCTCGCCCGCGGCTTCCGCCACGCCCGCGGCGACGCCTGCCGACGAACTGGCGGCGGCGAAAACAACCTACTCGCAGGTCTGCTCGGCATGTCATCAGGACAAGGGCGAGGGTGGCATGGTCAAGCTCGAAGGGAAACGCATCAAAGTGCCGAGCCTGACTGAAGGCCACGGACTGGAGCACACGGACGCGGAGTTAGCCAAACAGATAGCCAACGGGGGCGACGGCATGCCCGCCTTCAAGGGCAAGCTCAGCGACGAGCAGATCAACGACCTGGTGCGCTTCATCCGCCGCGACATTCAGGGAGGCGCGCAAAAGGCCACCCCGTCGAGCCCGGTCCGGTAGAGCAGCCAACCCCGGCCCTTCCGCGCCGCATGGTATGATGGCAAAGTTATGCACCCGTAGCTCAGTTGGATAGAGCGTTTGACTTCGAATCAAAAGGTCACAGGTTCGAGCCCTGTCGGGTGTATCAAGAGAATCAACAAGTTAAGGGCATCCATCTGGATGCCCTTTTGTTTCAGCTGCGCATTCATCTGCACATTCATCTACACCTTGACCTGTGCGTTGACGGCCCTTCCGCCCTGGCGGGAGATGCGGGCCGGGGTGTTCGACAGATCAACGTGTTCGCCGGGCGGACGCTCCGGTATGCTTAATTCGCGGCCTTCGGCGGCGGCACGGGGTTGAGTAGGTCGAGCACGACTTTCCATCGCCCGCCGGGCTGCTTTCGCCAGATTCTGAGGTAGTTGCCGCTCTCGGTGGTCTGAGCGGCGGACGGCTTGCCGGTCGAATCGTATGTGCCGTAGATGTAGCCCAGGTCGCCGGAGCGGGAGACGTGTGCCGCGGCCGGTCGCCAGGTCATCATCGCAGGCCCGGACGTGAGTGCTGCGCGGACCGCGGCCTTGCCCCGGACGGGAAAGGTCGCGTCCCGGTAGAAACGGATATCGTCGGCCATGTAAGAGAGAAAGCCTTCGCTCAAGCCCCTGGCCGCGACGGCCCTGAGCAGCTCGCCTTCGGTCCTGAGCAGCGCCGCCTGCGCGGATTCGACATCTATTTTCGCTTTGTCCTTCCCGTTTCCTCTGACGACGGGGAACTGCACTGCGGCGTCGGCGATTGCTGGCGCGGGATGAGAAGTCCCGACATCAAGCGCAACCTTCCAGGAGCCGTCGGCCTGCTTTTTCCAGACGGAGACGAAATGGCCGTAAGCGACGGGTTCGTCCGCCGGGCCTTTTTCTCTGAACTCCCAGGGGCCGGTCGTGTATCCCATGTCGCCCGCGCGCGAGACATCTGCGAAGGCTGGCCGCCAGGTCAGCAATCCGGGCCGCGCAGGGCGCTCGCTCATCCACTTTCTGCCGGGGACGGGGCCGGGCCTGAAGAGAATCGCATCCTCCGCCAGGTAAGCCAGAAAGGCATCGCGGATGCCCTTCTCCGTCGCTGTCCCGGCGAAAGAGCGCTCGGCCTGGACCAGCGAGTTGCGCTCGCTCGCCACGTCCGACTGCTGGGCGAAACCCGCGACGGCGGCCAGGAGCAAGACCAGCAGCAGCGCGACAGCCTTTTTCATCGCATCACTCCTCAAGCATCGAAGACGCAAAGAGCGGCCGCACGGGGAGGTGAAAGGCGCTCGCGCCCGATTATACATGATTACTCGCGGGGCATTCGTCCGCTGCCGTAGTCCTGCACGGAGCGCGGCACTTCGAGCCCGACTTTGAGCTGCGGGTCCGGGATGACCGTTCCAGCCGTCATCCGCAGCGGCAGCTCTCCGGCCCAGATCGGCAGCTCATGATCGGGTTCGTCGTCAACGGGCGGGCCGGTGCGTATCTTGGCCGAAGCCTCCGCGAGCGGCAGGGCCAGCACCATCGTCGCGTTCAGTTCGTTCGCGGAAGGCTGGCGAACTTCCGTCCAGCGCCCGGGGATAATCTGCTCCGTGAAAGCGCGCAGCGCCTCCATCTTCTCGCACGCATCTTCGACGACCCGCGCCCTGCCGAAGACGACCACCGACCTATAGTTCATCGAATGATGAAAAGCGGAGCGCGCGAGCACCAGCCCGTCGAGCAGCGTGACCGTAACGCAGACTTCCGTGCCTTGTCCCAGCGCCTTCAACATCCGGCTCGCCTTCGACCCGTGCACGTAGAGACTGTCTCCCAAACGCGCGTACCCGGTCGGGATGACGAAGGGCTTTCCTTCGACGACGAAGCCCACGTGACAGACGAAGCCCTCGTCCAGGATTCGATAGACGGTCTCGCGCTCGTAGCTGCCACGCTGCGGGAGTCTCCTGACAGTGCTCTGCTCGGTCGGCTTAAAGTCTTCCATGGTTTTCACCTCTCCTTGAAACTTCCAGGCAGACTCTACCAGCAATTGGCTCACCGGCAAGCGCCACTTTTCCTTAGACCGGTAGTGCCACTTTCGCTTAAAGCAAGCGCGGGGATTCCCGCCATGGTTAAAACCACAACGCTTGCGCCTTCGACCATCGTTGCCTTTGACGCGGCATACGGGCGTCCCGATCTACCGCCAGCTTGACGAGGGCTTGCGCGTGGCCGTCCCGACAGGGCAGCTGCGCGCGGGAGGCTGCCTGCCCTCGACCTGTAAGCTCGCGCAGGCGTTGCGCTCAACGCTTCCATAAATTTTGAGACGGCACGCGTAGGGCCCTGTTGAACTTGCTCGAAGCATTCTCCCAGGCGACGACGGCCGTTAGCTCCACTATCGCATCGTCGTCGTAAAACCGGCGCAGCCGCGCGAACAGCTCGTCGCTGACCTCGCGCCCGGTGATGGTCATGCAGTCGGCATATTCGAGGGCGACCCGCTCCGCTTCCGTATAGAGCGGGCTCGCGGCGTAGGCGGCAAGCGCCTCTATCTTCTCAACCGTAAGCCCAAGCTCGCTGCCCACGGCAGCGTTGATGTCCTGTCAAAACTGGCACCCGTTGAGCGCGGCCACTCTCCGGTTAATCAAGGCTTGAAGATCGCCCGCAATCAGGCCCGAAGCCTCTATGCCCGCCCACATCCCGCGCGCCCCGCGAAAAATGGAGGGCCGCCGCGCATAGATCAAGTGATTGAGTAGCGGCGCGCCCCATTTCCTCGCCTGCGCCGCGAAGACACGCCTGATATAACCTTCCGCCTTCTGCGGATTCGCCCCGTCAATACGCGCCATTTTTCCCCTTTCTCCCGCCCGGGCTTTCACAGCTTCGACCGTGCGGCCTCTCTGGCCGACAATCTTCGCGGAGATTCTGGACCGAAGGCTGACCGGGCTGCAAGAGCCATTTAGAACCGCGGCACGCGTACCACTTTCGGCCCGCGCGCTCGAATTGGCCTGACCGCTCAAAGCCGTTTTTCCGGGAATCTTCGCCCTTAGAGCACGCGCACAGCCTGACCGACTGCGAGGCGGCCGGTCTTGAGCACGCGGGCGTAGAGGCGCGACTGGCCGGGGTGCTGCTTCTGCGCGATGCGCTTGAAATGGCCGTCAATGAAGGAGCCCGCGATGGTTTTGCAGGGCGTCGTGTAGGAGCTGATCTCGATTAAGACCTCATCGCCGAGGGCCAGGCGCGTCCCCGGCGCGAGCGTCTCCCAGGCGAGGCCCACGATGGTCACGTTCTCGCCGACCGAGCCGGGAAAAATCGGATGCCCTTCCTCCTGTAGCTCGACGATGCGCTCCAGAGCGTAGAGACAGAGCGCACGCTCCGGCCCGCCGTGAATGAACCGCTTGGCCTGCCTGTCGCCCGCCAGCCCGGTCGGCGTCAAGACGGCTTCGCGCACGGCCCGCTTCGGCACTCCGCCGTCGGAGTAGTTGAGCTGAAAGATATACCCGTCCATCCTTTTGCTCCTCACACGCGGCCAGAGCCGCAAGACCCCTGGCCCGGCGCGTCGCAATTATAAACGAGTCGAGCCCGGTTGTAATCAACGCGGCGAGAAGCGGCTGCCGGGCTGGCCCGTCGGTCCGGCCTGAATATTTTTACAGGGGCGCGTCTGGAAACATGGGCTGCGTCCGGCTATTATGCTGGCCGTAAGCTAATTGCCCCGGAGGAGTTTCCTGATGACAAGCTCGCGGCCGTTGACCATCCTTTGCCTGGCCGGGTATGAGAAGGGCGCGGAGTTCCTGCGCGAATGTAAGCGCCAGGGCTGCCGCGTGCTGCTCCTGGCTTCGCAGAGCATCGCCGACGGCGATTGGCCGCGCGAGAGCATAGACGAAATCTTCCTTATTCCAGACAACAACAAGAGATGGAAGATTGACGAAGTGATTAAAGGCGTCAGCTATCTGGCGCGGACCGAGAGGATTGACCGCATCGTTCCGCTCGACGATTTTGACCTTGAGACGGCCGCGGCCCTGCGCGAGCACCTGCGCGTCCCCGGCATGGGCGAGACGACGACGCGCTATTTCCGCGATAAGCTGGCGATGCGGCTCAAGGCGCTGGAGGCCGGAATCCCCGTCCCGGAATTCGTTCACGTGCTCAACCGCGAGATGCTGCTGGAATACATGGCGCGCGTGCCCGCGCCCTGGCTGCTCAAGCCGCGCTTCGAGGCTTCGGCGACGGGTATCAAAAAGATCAACTCCCCGGCGGAACTCTGGGCGGCCATAGAGCATCTCGGCGACCGGCAGTCCTTCTTCGTCCTAGAGCGCTTCGTGCCCGGCGACATCTACCACGTGGACTCGATCATCTGGGAAGGCGAGGTTCTCTTTGCGGCGGCGCACAGGTACGGCTCGCCGCCGCTGAATGTCGCACACGAGGGCGGCATCTTCACCACCGCGACGCTCCGGCGGGGCTCGGAAGACGAGCGCCTGCTGCTCTCCCTCAACCGCGAAGTGTTGCGCGCCAAGGGCCTCGTCCGCGGGGTCTCTCACACGGAGTTTATCAAGGGGCGCGACGACGGGCGTTTCTATTTTCTGGAAACCGCGGCGCGCGTCGGCGGGGCCAACATAGTGGACTTGATAGAGGCTGCGACGGGCATCAACCTCTGGGCCGAGTGGGCCAAGGTAGAGATTGCGGGCGGCGCGCAGTCTTACCATCTGCCGCCGCTCGCCGAAGATTATGCAGGGTTGATAGTCTCGCTGGCCCGGCAGCAGCATCCCGACACTTCCGCCTACACGGACGCCGAGATAGTCTGGCGAATGAACAAGCCTTATCACGCCGGGTTGATAGTCAAGTCGCACGACCCCGCGCGCGTCGAGCAACTGCTGGCCGAATACACGGCACGCTTCCACAGGGACTTCTTCGCCAGACAGCCGCTGCCGGAGAAGGCCGTCAGCTAACGACGCGGGGCGAAGGATAAAAGCCTTCGCTCGGGACTGCCTCCGGCCAATCACCCGGAATTCGATGGACCAAACGCTGCTTCACGGGGGCATCCTGTTCGTCGCCGCACTTGCTGCCGGGGCGATCAATTCAATCGCCGGGGGCGGCACGCTGATTACCTTTCCCGTGCTCATCTGGCTCGGGCTCGACGCGAAGATGGCTAACGCGACGAGCACTGTGGCACTCTGGCCCGGACTGTTCGGCGGCCTCTGGGGCTTCCGCCGCGAGATGAAGGACACGCGCCCCCTGCTCATCCGGCTGGGGTTGACGAGCGTCCTGGGCGGAGCGGTCGGCGCGGCTCTGCTGATCCTCACGCCCTCGGCCACCTTCGAGCGGCTGGTCCCGTTCCTCATCTTTTTCGCCACGGCGCTCTTCATGTTGCAGGGGCCGATCAACCGCTGGCTGGGGACTGAGCCGACGGCCGCGGAACCGCGTGCAAGCTGGTGGGCCGGAGCGATTCTCCTCCAGTTTGCGTCCTCCATGTACGGCGGCTATTTCGGGGCGGGCAATGGGATTCTGATGCTGGCCGTGCTCGGGCTGCTCGGGCTGCACGACATCCACAGGGCCAACGGCATCAAGAATTTTCTGGGCATCTGCATCAACAGTACGGCGGTGCTCGGCTTCGCCGTCACGAGGCTGGTTGACTGGCCGGATGCGCTGCTGATGCTCGGCGGCGCGATGGCGGGCGGCTATTTCGGGGCGAGCGTGGCCCGGCGTTTGGGACGAACATTCGTCCGGCGGGCGGTGGTCATAATCGGCCTGGTCATCGGCGTCGTGATGCTCTGGCGGCTGAAGGCTTAGAGCCACCGGGCGCGCAGCGTCATGATTGACCATCTAGCCCGTGGAGAATTGCCTGACGGCGAAATCCCTGAGCGTCGCCGTATAGCTCAGCCGCTCGCCGCGAGCCGCAAATGCGATCACCGCTTCGCAGGCGATGGCGACCGTGAGCGTCACGAGGTTGCGCGCCAGCGGGTAATCGCAGACATCATCCTGCGCCGCAGACGGCACGCGGTAGCTCTCATTCCAGATGACTTCCGCATAATCTCCGGCCAGCCCCGTATGAAGACACGGCAGGCCCGCGCGTTCGCAGCTCTGCTTGACGGCGCGGCGCGCGGCGCTGTTGTCGAAAGCATCTATCACGAGCGCGCTTCGGCCAATCAGGCGCGCCGCGTTTTCAACCGTCAGCTCATCTGTCAGGGCATCGAGTTTGACGCCCAGAGCGCGATAGAGCGAGTTGGCCAGAATCCTTGCCTTGTACGCGCCCGCATCGCGGCGATAGTAAGGCTGCGTTGACAGGTTGCGCTCTTCCACGCGGTCGCGGTCAATCACACGCAGGCTCGCAAACCCCGTGCGCGCAAGGCTTTCCGTAATATTCGCGCCCAGCGCGCCCGCCCCGCAGACCGTCACCCTGAAATCGCACACCCGCGCCATCAATTCCGCCGAGCGATAGAGTTGTTCATGATAGAAGACAGACATCTGCGGTCTCCGGCCCGGCTCATCTCTCCGGCTGAAGGCGTTGACGCCGCAGACAGATACAGGGCGTCAACACCACTGCTCGACTACTTTAACGAGCGATTGCAGGTCGAAATCACGGTCACGTTCGCTCAGGCAGATGCCCGCGCTCAAGACCGTCAGGTCAGACTTGGCAATCATCGAGTTGTAGATTTCCGGCGACGGATAATCGTCGTCAATCATCCATTCGACCGCCCAGGAATCTCCCTGGTCCTGAAAGCCGCGGAGAGAGCCTCCGCCCAGTTTCAGCGCCTCGCGCAGGCGTTCCTCGTCGGTCATTCTCCGCGCACTCTTTTTGAGATGCGTCGCGCCCCGTCTCGCCAGCAGATAAGCCGCGCGCATCTCCGGCGTGATGCCCTTTACGCCCGCCCGCACCGGCATCACGTCGCCGCGCAGCCAGTCTCTCAGGTGCTCTGCCGGGAACGGGTCGGCGCGCCGGTCAAGCTCTTCAAACCAGCAGGTCCGGCCGTCCCAGCGCGCGACCACCTGCTCAAACTGCGCGCCCTCCGTGACCAGGTGAACGGGCAGCGGCCCACCTTTACCGAAACGCTGCCGCGCATCCGCTTCGTTGGCCGGGTAAGCCATCCAGGTACTCGCGCGCTGCCTCTGGACCAGCAGGAGCCGCAGCGGCTTACACAGCTTCAGGTATTCGTAGATGAGCGGGAGGCTCGCTTCTTTGAGCAGCCGAGCCTTCCTCTCGTCGAGTGGCCGGAAGATTCCCCAGCCTTCGTAGCCGCGCGGCTCAGGCTTGAAGGAATAAACCAGCCCTCCCGAGCGCAGCCGGATAGTTCCCCCGCGCACACACGGCGCGAGAAACTGCGTCGCGCGTAACTGCTCCTCCCTGGCGGCAAGCTCTGCGAGCAACGCCCTGATGTTCGCCATCACTCAAGCCCTCTCGAATCGGGTAAAGCAGAAAGGGGCGAAGGTCAAAATGTGCAAAGGGAAACCAGGTTGAAGATAGACTTTAATTCTTCGCTTTAACCTATCTCCCTTTTCAACCTCTGCCCCTGTCCCTTTTCTGACTTAACTTACTGCTTTCTTTCCGGCAGCGGCGTTTCCAGAATCTCCAGCAGCAGCTCAAGACGCGACTGGCGGCTCAGGAGCGGCACTAGATTCGGGAGCGAGTAGTAGTCACCGGCGAACGTGAAGGTCTCGTAGGCAACTTTCGCCGCCTGCAACTGTCCTTCGATGATGCCGCAATGCTGGCCCACCTTGACGATGACGACGTTCGGCGTGACCTTCAGCTCTGCGCAGTATCGCGGAAAGGCAGTGCTGAAGTATGGGGCCGTGTTCTCGCCTTCGTCGGTCACGATGATGAGCTGCTCGACCACCTGCTTTTTCAGCCGCAGCGTCTCTACGCCCGACCCGATGCTCGTGTAGCCGTCCGGCATGATGTGCTTGAAAGCCCTCTCCCAATCGGACAGCTCGCAGCCTTCGGCCTTGACCTCTGCCGCCATCGAATCGAAGGCATAAACATAGAGTTCGGCCTGCGCGATGCCGGAGATGAGCGCGGCGATGTGCTTGCCGACTTCGAGGGCAACCGTCATGCTGCCGCTCTTGTCTACGAGCAGTGCGGTCGGCATGGTGATGCGCCCGCGCTTCTTGACCTGCTCGTCTACGACCCGCTCAAGCCGTGCCGCCATCTGCTCGTCAACGGCGACGACCTCCACCGCTTTCATCGCCTTAAAGGCGGAGACGCGGTCAGAAACGGCCGCTCGGGCGAGCTTCTCGTCAACGAGCGCCTTGACTTGCGCGTGCTCGAATGCGCCGCGCATCTTGAGCGAGTTGAGATTGTTGATGACCTCCTGCGGTGACATCGCGTTGATTAGCGCGGCCAGCACGACCGGCGTCAGCGTCTTCACCGCGCCGACCGCCACCGTGTAGGGGATGCCGTGCTCGGCTATCAGCTGCGCCTGCTCCGCGGGGGTTGCGGCCTTTGCCAGCAGCTTGACGTAAAACGCCAGGCTCCCGGCGGGAGGCTGCTCCTTGAAGAGCACTGCGTCTGCGCGCGCGCCCGGCTTGATGTGCAGCCCGGCATAGAGATGCTTCATGGCCTTGCGTGCGCGCAGCGCCGCGCGGTCGAAGAAGACAGGGTTCTCTTCGCGCTCGCGCAGGTAACGCGTCACGGCCGTTCGCGCCGAACGAGGAAGATTGCCGCGCTGCTGCTTGACGAAATCAACGACACGGGCCACCTGGTACGGCGGAAACGTCTGGAGCAAGACGAAGCCCGCGCCGCGATGTCCGGGCATAGTGCTCGTCAACAGATTGGCGACGAAGACTTCCTTGTGATCGCGCACCTCGCCCTGCCCGTGATACCAGGCCGCCAGGTGGCCGTAAAAGACCGGATCGCGCTCGACCATCCCGCGATGAAGCTCTGCCACCCGGTCCAACTGGCGGTGCGGCGTGGTCAGCAAGCTGTTCAATATTTCCAGGCGCAAATCGCGCTCGAAGTTCTGCATGGAATCTTCCTCAAGGGGTAAATAGTGAATGGTCAATGGTCAATAGATAAAATCTGCTTTCTTTTTCTATTCACTATTTACCATTTACGATTCACTATTCACGGCTGTTATTTATCCGCCCCGCGCAAGTCGTGAAAGCTGTTGGCACATACGCGGGATTTGAACCCGCGACCCTACGCGTGTCAGGCGTATGCTCTACCGAGTTGAGCTAGTATGTAAGCTCCCACGGTCAGGGCGCGGGGCGGAAATCGAAGTTGTTGAATTAAAGAGCGACGTATATTGTCAGGCCCCGCGCAAGTCGGAGAAGCTGTTTCACTAAGCGCTCTCCCATTGAGCTACAGGAGCGAAAAAACGCTCCCGGCAGGACTCGAACCTGCATCCCCTCGCTGTCAAAGCGGACGTGTGTAGGCTTCTCAAGTCAGGGCGCGGGGCCGACCCTCAATCTTTAGCCGTAGACGGCCTCGGGACGGACGATCAAGTCGCCCCCGGATGTGCGGTCAACGACGTAAGGGACAAGGTTGCGCGCGTCAACGCCGAAGTGCTGCGCCAGCCGCTGCTTGACCTCCGCATCGCTCATCTCGCCCTTCAAATCCAACTGTCGTTCGGTCAGATCAAAAGAGCGTCCCTCGAATCGAACATGAACCATTATCTCAAACCTCCTCTGATGACAGAGAGAAAGACAGACGCCTTCCCTCCAAGGTTTCCACCGGACGTGTCGAAAGATAATCTCAGCACCCTGTGAGAGAGCAGGTATAAGAGAGGAAGGATGAAAGCGCGTCTTGTCCGAGCCGGGTCAGTGCGCCTTCGTCCTTCATCTCCTTTCGCCTTGCTTTGCATTTTTCCGCTTGCTCTTCATGCCACTTCCGTTGCGGCTTCGAGGAAGAGATACGGTCGCCACTCCGGTCGCGTCTCGGCGTAGTGCCGGAGCATCGCCTTATCAAGTCCGTAGCGAAGCGCGCTCGGGGTCGCCAGCAGCGGCATTCTCGCCTCGTCCGGCGTGCGGTCGCCCTTGCGCTGATTACACGTCTTGCAGGCCGTGCAGAGATTCCGCGCCTCGTGTCTTCCGCCGCGAGAGCGCGGCACGATGTGGTCCAGCGTCAGCTCGAACGACGTTCCCTTGACGCCGCAATACTGGCATCGCATCTTGTCGCGCATCATGATTCGCAGGCGCTGTTTGCCGGGCGGCTGCCGACGCCTGCGCAGGTCCACGTACTCGACCAGCCGGATCACGCTCGGCACTTCAAAGACGAAATGTTGCGAGCGCAGAACCCTTGAGCCGTCAACTTCGACGGTCCGTGCCGCGCGCTTCCAGACCAGGCGGACGGCGCGGGCGACATCAACAGTGCCGAGCGCCTCATACGAAGCGTTCAACAGCAGAACTTTTCTTGAGAGAACCATTCGCCTGTGCCTCCTTTCCTTCAGTTTTGCGCAGACGGGATTTCATCCAGACACGGCGAGCCCGTCCGTCTTGATTAACCTTGAAGCACGCGGAGAGACTCGAACTCTCATTTCCGGGGTTGCAATCCGGTGCCTTCCCTTTTGGCTACGCGTGCGCGAACGAGGAAGAGATTTAAGAATTTGGTCATTTACTCATGTCATCATTGATTCATCGAGCTGCGGAGTGAATTACTAACTGAATCAGTGAATGAATGAACGACTAAATCTCTTCTTGTCATTGATGGTGGCGGCAAGAGTCGAACTTGCGGCCTGACGATTATCAATCGCCTGCTCGGCCATCTGAGCTTCGCCACCCGAAGGAGAATCGGAACGGAAGGATTTGAACCTTCATCATCCAGCATGTCCGGCTGGCGCTCGGCCTTTGAGCTACGTTCCGGGATTGGCTGCGGAGTTTGGAGTTGAACCAAAATATCCGGCGTCAGAGACCGGCGTCCTGCCAGTTGGACCACTCCGCAATGAAGTGAGAACAGTATCTCGGAGATAAAAGAGGATGGGCGTCCTGAGATTTGAACTCAGCCGAGAACAGTAATCTGCTGCCTAAGGGGTTATAAATCCCTCCCGCTCGCCAGAGCCGACGCCCGCCTTGATCTACAGGCTTCGTCAGACGGTCTCCCGGGGGCGCGGCTGTGAGCGACGGGCCGCACGCCGGAGATGGCTGCGACGGCAGGAGTCGAACCTGCAATCTCCCGGTTCAAAGCCGGGCGCGTTTGCCATTTACGCCACATCGCAAGAGTTGGTAGCGGGCGAGGGAGTCGCACCCTCCGTTGGAAAGGCTTATGAGACCTTTGAGCCGCTCTTGCTCTATGCCCGCATCAAAGTTGATGGCTGGTAGTGGGCTCGCACCACTCTCTTCGGCTCTTCAGGCCGACGCTTGCGCTATCTCAGCTACCCAGCCGTCGCCTGTCCTAGTGGCTGGAGCCGGATTTACACCGGCAACCTAACGTTGATGAGACGTTTGCTCTGTTAGTTGAGCTATCCAGCCGCGAGTCAGTTGGCCGGGGCGAGAGGCGACGGACCTCCGCGCTTCACGAGCCGACGGCAGTCACGCTCTGCCGGGCCGAAGCCACGCCCCGTTGAATCGAATAATGGTTGTGGCGGCGGGAATCGAACCCGCAACCGCTCGTTTACGAGACGAGTGCTCTGTTATCCAGTTGAGCTACACCACAAAAGAGAGAGATGGCTGGGGCGGTCGGGCTCGAACCGACATGGACACGGGTAACAACCGTGCGCTTTACCTCGGGTTAAGCTACACCCCAAAGAAATCTGATGTCGGTTCCGCGCCTCGCCCGCGCTCCTTTGAGTTGCGCGGGCCAGCGTCCGGCTCTCGTCCAGGGGTGAGGCTTGGGTGTTGGTTGGCCAACGGAATGGTCCCTGGAAGGCGCGCTTTTTTCATGGCCGCCGACATCATTTCGAGCTTAGGTGGTCGAGAAAGGAGTCGAACCTTTGACCCTCTGTTTGTAAGACAGATGCTCTGGCCTGGCTGAGCTACTCGACCGCCTGGAAAACCTTCGGGCCGCGCCGCGAGTGGAAATCCCGGACGCGCGCCCGGCAGGAGAACTGCTTTATTTACTTCACTTACCTGGCATAACGGGCGAGTCCGCCGGGCCCTTGCGATGGATGAAGAAGATGTAACGGGCGACCGGAATCGAACCGGCGCATCGGGGTTGGAAGCCCCGCACTCTGCCTGTTTGAGTTACGCCCGCGAGAGCTAAAGGCCGGGCGCAAGGAGCGGGGATGACGGCGCGGCTCTAATCGACGCGCTTTCATCGGGCCGCCTTTCCGCCCTGGTTTTGATGGACCGCTTGAGGCTCGCACTCAACCTTCCTGCTTGCAAGACAGGCGTGCCGCTATCAACACTTCCGGCCCGGTGCTGTGAGGTTTGGCTGGGTAGGAGGATTTGAACCCCCGCTACGAGTTCCCAGGACTCGGGTGCTGACGCTACAACATACCCAGATTAAAAAAGTTCGATGGGCCGGGAAGGACTCGAACCTTCGAGCCCCTGATTTTTAATCAGGGCCCTTGGTCCGACCTGGCTGCCGGCCCGGCGCTGATGTTGGAACGGGAGACGAGATTTGAACTCGCAGCCTCGGGTCTGGCAGACTCGCGCTCTGGCCCTTTGAGCTACTCCCGCGTCTGTCTGTGATCGGATGGGTCAGGTGAGATTTGAACTCACGCTCCACCGCTTAAAAGGCGGTTGCCTTAAACCAGCTTGGCTACTGACCCTCTGGAAGATTAACGGCCAAGACGGGACTCGAACCCGCGACCTCCCGGTAGACAGCCGGGCGCTCTAGCCTAATCTGAGCTACGTGGCCTGAGAATTTATGAGACGGCGTGAGAGAGAACCTGTCAGGCGGCGTGAGAGAATTTCAAACTCGCGCTCCGGTTGAAGGAGCCGCAGACGGCCGCGTCCCTTTGACCAGCACGCGCCCGCTCGGATTTGGGTTGGCCAGTGGGGCTCGAACCCACACCCTCCGCATTCACAGTGCGGCGCTCCGGCCCGTTGAGCTTTAGCCAACGTGAAAGGCTTCGATAGGGTAGACGGGATTCGAACCCGCAAGCCTCGCGGCACTTGTTTGAAGGACAAGTCGCTTAGTCCATTTAGCATACTACCCCGCAAATGATCTTCGCCGAGACAGCGCTCCGCGCCGTCTCTATCCTGATGCGCCCGGAGAGACTCGAACTCTCAACTTTCAGATTTTAAGTCTGATTCCTCTGCCGTTTGGGATACGGGCGCTCTCTTCCTGTACCGATGCTCGCGGGGGGAGTCGAACCCCCGTCAATGAAGTTTTGAGCTTCACATGTCTACCAGTTGCATCACGCGAGCAGAAATTGATGATTGATGCCGTCGGTGCTGGCCCGCAGCCTCACGCTGCCAGCTATCCTCTGCGCGGGCAGAGAAGGCTTTTGTGCCGCCCGCGCTACTTCTTCCCCACCTCACTTTGAACCGAATACCGGCGAAGAGACTCGAACTCTTAACCTCTTGTTTCTAAAACAAGCGCCTCTGCCAATTGGGCTACGCCGGCGTATGAACTCTAATGAACCCGGCTGGATTTGAACCAGCGGCCTCGACCTTCGCAGGGTCGCGCTCTTTTTCCGCTGAGCTACGGGTCCGCAATTGTTTGCGATGGAGGAAGGTGTGGGAGTCGAACCCACAGAAGCCTTTCAGCTCCGACGGTTTTCGGGACCGCTTGGCCTGCCCTTGCCCAACCTTCCCGATTGACGGAGGCCGCGAGACTCCGGCACTCGCACAGGCTTTGCGCGCCGTTGCATTAGCCGGTCAGGCTACGCGCCCCCTTCCGATATTTCGTTGATGCACGGAGAAGGACTCGAACCTTCGTATTCCTCTCAGGGAAAACAGATTTACAATCTGCCGCATTTGCCGCTCTGCCACCCGTGCAAAAATTTGGTATAGTAAAAACAAGAGGGCACACGGATAGCGCGTTTGCCAGCGGGTGTTTAGACACACCTCCGGCTCACACTTCTCCGAAGGGCTCGCAGGCTGGCGGTCTCGCCAAAGTCCAAGACAGTCTGCGAACCCTGAAAGAAGGCAATCCGCTGCCCTCTTGTTTTTACCGATACCTTTCACAAGGTACTTCAATTATCAAACAACAAAAAGAGCGGGCTGTTAGCTTCAACAGGGAAGCTCGGCCCGCTCCAATCAGAATCTCTTGGTTATGCTTATGAGATTTGGGAGCGGGAAGCCGCTCCCGCGATGTCACATCTGCAATTGACGGCTATCGGAATTCGCCGGGAGCGAATTCACTGTCAGTTTCCGTGTCGGTTCGCCAATAAACGATGCGATGCTCGGTATCGAACCGGGACAATAAACAGACAGCGCCGCGCCGGGCGTACCGACGAGGAGCGCCCAGGCGGTCCCCGCGCGATAGCCGCGCATCTCTAATCTGTTTGTCCGGTTCGTCAACATTGAATTTTCTTTCGTCCTTATCTTCGCGCTTTCTCGGAGACCGGAAAGCGCGAACGCGAATGTATAAACCCGATTCCTTTTTCTGTCAAGACAATTTTTTTCGTCAACCGAAAAAAGTTTATCTCGCAACTCTTACCCATTGCCTTCGACGCCGCGACCCGTTACTGCGGTTGTCTCCGGCAAAATTTAATTTTCATTTTTCATCTGCCGTGATGAATCTCTAAGGGATGCCGAGCAGCTTATGAGTTTGCAGGCTGAGCCTCCAACGCGGATGTTCCAGGCAATACCTGACGGCGAGCTGCGTGTTCGCCTCTCGCTCTGCGCCGTCCATCGGTTGCAGAAAGAGATGACGAAAGTCCAGGTGCTCGAACAGCTCCGGCTCTGCGTCCTCCTGCGGGAAGACCAGCTTAAGCTCATCGCCGGAGCGCAGCAGTAGATTCGCCCCGGCCTTCGGGCTGACGCAAATCCAATCAATGCCGGGCGGCGGCAGGACCGTGCCGTTCGTTTCGACGGCGATTTCAAAACCCGCCTGATGAAATGAGGTCACGAGCGGCTCGTCCAGTTGCAGGAGCGGCTCGCCGCCGGTGCAGACGACCAGCGGGCGTCCCTGCGTGGGGTTCTGCGGAGCGGGCCAGAGGGCGGAAACTGCACGCGCGACATCAGCTGCGGCAGCGAAGCGGCCTCCGCCCGCGCCGTCCGTGCCGATGAAGTCCGTGTCACAAAAACGGCAGACGGCGCCGGAGCGATCCCTTTCCTGGCCGGACCAGAGGTTGCAGCCCGCGAAGCGACAGAAAACGGCGGCGCGTCCGGCGTTTGCCCCTTCGCCCTGCAAAGTATAGAAAATCTCCTTGATGCTATAGCTCATGCTTTCTGCCGTCATGCGGGCTGGTATCTGGCCGGGTCTTCGAGAGAGTTTTCGGCAAACCCCTTTAGCCTGAGAAGACAGGCATCGCACTGGCCGCACGCCGCGCCGTCGCCCGACGGGTCATAGCAGGTAACGGTCAGAGAGTAATCCACGCCCAGCTCAATCCCCTTTTCGATAATCTGCGCTTTCGTCAGCCGAATCAACGGCGTATGAATGACGAGCCTCTGGCGGCCCTCGACTCCGGCGCGGGTCGCCAGGTCGGCCATGCGCTGGTAGGCTTCTATGTATTCGGGCCGACAGTCCGGGTAGCCGCTGTAGTCGAGCGCGTTGACGCCGATGAAAATATCAGCGGCCCCCAGGACCTCTGCCCAGGCAAGGGCGAAAGAGAGAAAGATGGTGTTGCGTGCGGGAACATAGGTGACGGGGATGCCCTGCCCCATCTCTTCCACTGCGCGCCCTTTAGGGACTGCGATGTCGCCGGTCAGAGCCGAGCCGCCGAAGACTCTGAGGTCAATCTGCGCAACGACGTGGCGCGCGACACGGAAGAACTCCGCGATGCGCTGCGCCGCCTCGATCTCGGCCTCGTGCCGTTGCCCGTAGCGGAAAGTCAGGGCGTAAGGCTCGTAGCCCTCGCTCTTCGCAATGGCGAGCGTCGTCGTCGAATCGAGCCCCCCGCTCAAGAGGACTACGGCTCGCGGACTGGTGTCTGTTGCTTCCGTCATGGCTCCCAACGCAGATGTGCGCGCGCCCGGTTCAGTCCCTTCGATAAGCGCCCGGTCTCTGAAGAAGATGATACGAGTTAGAGGATTGAGCGGGCAAGCAGGGGCCGTGCGATTGTCTCCCGCAAGCGACGGATAACTCCATTCGTCACAGCCGGTTAAATAGCCACGGCGACCAAGGAACAAACAGGCCGGTGCAAGCGCACCTGTCCTTTCGCACCTGATCTTTTCACTCTCTCTGTGCGTGTCTCCACTGCATCCGCAACTTGTTTCGCCCGGCACAATAGAGCGCGGCTCGCGGCAAAGAGGCTAAGCCTGTGCCATCTTTGCCGTGAGCCCTCAGAGCCGAGGCTATTGCTTGCTGCGGCGACGAAGGTATGACTGGTAGGACAGATGCTTGCGGCTCATCTTGTCGGCAGAGCGGTCAGACATTTCGGCGCTCAGGTGAAGCAGCTCATCCAGCTCCTGCTGCAACTCCGGCTGGCCCGGCATCGGGGCGAAGGCGACCCGCGAGGATGAGATGGCGTCCGCCAGCACATTCCGCGACCCCGCATAATCGCCCGCATCCATGCGCCGCAGTGCTTCCTGCCGCGCCCGTGCGTTCATCAACAGGCGCACGGCCCTGGCTACCTCCTGATTGACAGGCAACAGCTCGACCGCCTGCTCGGAGTCGAACTCGATTTCGAGCGCCTGCTTGACGACCTCTGCGGACTTCATCTCCTGCGGCGTGTAGCCCAGGCGCAAATCCAGGAGGCGCAATTTCGTGCCCGCGGCCTGCGCCGGAATCCTCAACTGTGCGACGACCTCGACGGGCGAGCCCGCCTGCAAGTTCGGCAGCTTGTAGCGCCCCGTCTCGCCCAGCTCGAAATCGTTGAGCAGGTCGCTCAAGCGCACGCCGTCGGCCGGGATAAGACCGAGCGTCACAGTGTGTGCGACCTGCGCGATCAGTCCTTCGAGTTCGACGGCGAAGATGCGCTGCATATCTTCCGCGCTCTTCACGTGCCAGCTATTGCCGCCTCCGGCCTCGGCCATCGGAATCAGCAGGTCCTCGTTGAAATCGTCGCCGATGCCGATGGTCGAAGTGCTGACTCCGCGCTCGGCCAGCCCCCTGGCCTGAGAAACGATCTGGTCCGTGCCGGTCAGCCCTTCGTTAGCCAGCCCATCCGTTATCAGGACGACGCGGTTGACCGAACCCTCGCTCAAGTGCTCGCCGACCTGCATCCCGCCGCGCACCCACGCTTCGTGAAGCGCGGTCGAGTTGCGCGCGTAGACCTCGGAGAGTAACCCCTTCAAACGCGATTTGTTCTCGACCAGCTGGCTCGGAATCAGCGTCTCCACCTGGTTGTCGAAGATGATGACGCTCAGCCTATCGGTCGGCAGCAATTGATCTATGCAGTAAGCGGTCGCTTCGCGTGCCCGAACGATCTTCTCGCCTGCCATCGAGCCGGAGCGGTCCAGCACGAGGCTCAGGTTGAGCTTCGGGCGGCGGCCGATTCCGGCGTCCGGGTCGGGGGGCATAATGCGTATCAGGACATCAATCGTCTGCTCGCGTCCGGCCAACAGCTTGGCGCGCTCGGTCAGAAATTCCACCCTCGGGGCTTGTAGCGTCATAATTCTACCTCCTCACTTTTTCGGCCTCTGGCCGTAAGACTCGATAACGCGCGAGACGAACTGCGTGAGCCTGCGCAATCCACGCGCCTGCGCCGGAGGCTGGTAGCTGTCGTGCACGTGCAGTTCAAGCCCCGGCTCAAGCTCGATGCGTTTCCATGTTCCCCCGGCGGCGCTCCCCTGCGCGCTTTGCGGAGCGCCCGGCGCGCGGTTGGCCTGGGCAGTCATTGGCGGCGTTGCCGGGCGGGTCGCGGGCGGCGCATGACCGGGCGGCGACGGCGAGGTCAAGAGCTTTTCGAGATAACTTAAAGCCTCATTCCTGGCCGCCGCCCCGCTGCCCTCGACGCCGAGCAGTCTTTCCAGCTCGCGCTCGCTGCGGCCCTCGACCAGCTCGCGAATCTTACGAATCGGTAGGTGCTCGGACTGAAGTTTCTTCACCACCAGCAGTTGGAGCAGATGCCTGTAGCCGAAGACGGAGGCCGTCCCCTGCTTCTCTGCGGCCGCCGAGACGAGATTTTCCGACAGGTAATAACGCACGGTGCGCTCATCCGGCAGCTCGCTGACCGTGCCGCGCGCCTGGGCCGGGCCGCTCTCAGACAGGATGTGCGCCGCTTGAGCGGCCAATTCCGCCACGCCGACGAATTTCGCGCGGCGCAGCTTCTCAAGCCTCTGCTTCATCACGCCGGAACTTTACACCGTAGCACATCTCTTGTCAACAGTATTTACTGTCGAAATGAGAAGAGAGTCGGCCCGGAATGAAAAGGGAGGAGGCTTTTAGCAAACAGCCTCCTCCCTTTGTACAGACTCCGCGCTGTGCTTTCGGCGGTCAGCCAGCGGGCGGTGCGACCGGAACGCGCGGTAAGGGTTGCGGCAGGTTCGCCAGAGCGTAGGCGAGGACGGCCATAGCGGCAGCATTTTCGGCCAATTCGCGCGGGACTACCTTGTCCAGGGTATCGGCCGCCGTGTGATGATAGTCGAAGTAGGTGCGCGTGTCCTGCCAGAGTCCGAAGGCCGGAACGCCCAGAGCGGCCATCGGCGAAATATCCGCCTCCGTGCCTTCCGTGCGTCGCATCAAGCCCGCGCCCGAGCTCTGCAAGAGTGCCGAGACCGGAGCGAGCATCTCGATTGCAGCCGGGTCAACCTTGGCCTCGAAGCCGAGCGGGTGGCCCGCGCCCCTGTCGCTTTCAATCGCGGCATAATGATTGGGAAGCTCGGCGGCGTAATCTTTGGCGTAAGTGCGGCCGCCGACGAGTCCGTTCTCTTCGTTCATCCAGGCGATGACGCGGATGGTCCGCTTCGGGCGCAGCTTGAGCTGCTTGAGAAGCTGCGCGGTCTGCATGGCGACGGCTACCCCGGCGGCGTCATCAATCGCCCCCGTCCCTAAATCCCAGGAGTCAAGGTGGCCCGAGACGATGACGACCTGCTCCGGGTGCTCGCTGCCCTTGAGGTCTGCGATGACGTTGTAGCTCGGCGCATCGGGCAGGCGTTGCGGCGTCAGCGTCAAATGCAGGCGCAGCACACCTCCGGCCGCCAGGTGCGCCATCAGCTCCGCATCTTCGGCGGTGACGGCGGCGGCCGGTATCTCCGGCGCGTCTGCGGCATAGCGCGTCTGCCCTGTGTGCGGCAGACGATAGTTAGCGCCGCCTGCCGAACGCACCAGCGCGGCGACGGCTCCGAGGCGTGCGGCTGCGCTCGGGCCCGCGCCGCGATAGGCGACCGCCTGTCCGTAAGCCTCGCCGCCGAAGCCCTGCTCGGCCATCTGCTGGTCAAACGGATGATTGAAGAGCACGATTTTGCCAGCCACCCGCTCGCGCCCGAGTGCCTGCAAGGCGTCAAAGTCTTTGACGACGACGACCTCTGCCGTTAGCCCGGCCGCGGGCGTCGGCACGCTTCCCCCCAGCGCCGTCAGGACCACCTTCTGCGTCGTGCCGGGAGCCTGTCCGGGAAACTGCACCAGCTCTCCCGTTTCGACGCCGCGCACCCAGTGCGGGACCATCAGCTTCTCAAGTTTGACTTCGAGGCCGAGGCGTCGCATCTCGCCTGCGACATACTCGACGCCGCGCCCGGCCTGCGCCGAGCCGCTCAGTCTCGGCCCGATGTTATTGGAGAGATAGGCCACCTGCCGGTATGCGTAGTCGCTGGCAAGCGCCGCCTCCTGAATGCGCTTGAGTTCCGACAGCAGCTGCGGCGAGTAGAGGTCGCGAGCCTTACTCCGTGCCTGCTGCGCCGCCAGCGGCAAGACTTGGCAGAGCTGGATGGCCATGATGGACAGAACGCAAAACGCTACGGTCCGCCGATGAGCTATCAATTTGGATAATCCTCTCTTCATAGTTCCCTTCCGTATCACTTCGCACAGCCGCACTGGCTTCCGGCTTGAGCCGACCGCGCTTTTTTCACATCATAGAGACTGGCGGCTGAAAAGCAAGGGTGAAGGCGCAAAGAGTGAAGACGAAAGGCGCACCGGCTCAGGTTAAAGCGCCGTGCTTTCATCCTCGCGGCCTTCCCGTCTCCGGTCCACTTCCGGCTCAGTATCCGAGCTACTTTCAACTCGTTCAAACTACCCCGGCTTCCTTGATTTCGAGGATTCCGGCGTCGGCGTCGAGCGTGGCGTTAACGCCGAGCGGGAGCGTCAGTTGATCTGCCGTGTGACCGATGGTCAGCCCCGACAGCACAGGGACTTTGAGCCGCCCGAGAATATTTTCGACCACTTCGCCGAGCGTGTACGGCGAGGCCAGGGACGGCTTGTAATCGCTCGGCCCGCAGTCCTCGCACTCGCCGAAGATGACGCCCGCCACCCCGTCGAGCTTTCCGGCGACACGCAGGTGCGTCAGCAACCTGTCAATGCTGTAGGGCTCTTCGCCGACATCCTCGACGAAGAGGATTTTGCCGCGAGTCTCAATCTCGTAAGGCGTGCCGAGGGTGGTCGAAATCAGCGTCAGGTTCCCGCCGACGAGCGGACCGCTCGCCCGGCCCGGCCTGATCGTGCGCAGGGGATGCGACGGCCTCAGCTCATTGGTGACAGGCGGATTGCCTGCCCTGCCGATGGGCTGCGTCTCGAAGAGCGCCTTGCGGAAATACTGCTGCGTGTAGTTTGTGAAGCTGGAGATCATCACAGGGCCATGAAAAGTGACCAGGCGGGCGAGCTTGTGAATGGCCAGGTGCAGGACAGTGATGTCGCTGTAGCCGAGGAAAATCTTGGGATTGCGGCGCAGCAGATCATAGTCAATCCGGTCGAGCAGGTGCGCCGAGCCGTAGCCGCCCCGGACGCAGAAGACCGCATCCACTTCCGGGTCGCGGAACATCGCATGAAGATCGTCCAGTCGCTCGTCAATCGAGCTGCCGAAATCACTTGAGCGCCTGCCGACGTTCTTGCCCATCCTCATGCGCAGGCCGAAGAACTTGAGCGTGCGCGCCGCTAAGGCCAGGCGGTCCGGGTCGGAGACGGCGGTTCCAGGCGTAATCAGGCCCACGATCGCGCCCGCACGCAGCGCCTTCGGACGGATGAGCCCCTCGGCCGCAGGCCCCGCCGAAGCCAACCCCCGCACAAAGGTCGCGGCCAACGCTGCGCCGGAGCCGGTCAGGAATCGTCTTCTTCTCATGCTTATCTGCCTTCAGTTTTCAGTCTTCAGTTTCCTGTGAGCTGGCTCAGCGCTTACCGCCCGCCTGCGGCTTGACGATGACGGCCGGGATATTCTGCTCGCGCACCAGTTGATTAAAGGCCGCGAGGTCCGTCCGCATAATCTGTTCGAGCTGCTGCAACTGCGCGTTGATCTTGCTCACCTGTTCTTCGTAGACGGTGTAGGACTGCTCGGTCGGGGCCGTCTCCGCGCTGTCCACTACGCCCGCCACCGCCGCCAGCTTATTGTTGAGGCGAATCGGGAAGTTGAGCGGGTCCTGGCTGCTCTGGTTCTTCGTCTGGTAAAGCGTTTCCTCGACCGTCGTCATCTTTGCGTTAAGGGATTTCGCCGCGTCAAGGATGGCCTTTGAGTTCGGCTGGTCCCTGACGCGCTTGACGAGGTCATCGACCTGCCTGCGCACTTCGCGTATCTGCGTGATGGCGTCGTGCGTCTCGGTCAGCTTGTCGCGAATCTTTAGCAGCAGCTCGAACTGTCGTGCGAAGTCGGCATCGGAAGTCGCCAGGCGCTGGTCCTTCTTCACTTCAAAACTCTGCGTCAGCGTTTTGCCGTTGACCGTCAGCCGGGCCTGATACATGCCCGGCACGGCGCGCGGGCCGCGCAGCTGGCCTTCCCAGAGAATGAGGCCGGGGAAACGGCTGGCGTCCGGGTATCGCAAGTCCCAGACGAAGCGGTTGAGTCCCTCGTCGGCCGTCAGCCGGACCTGAGCGCCCCCGCCCGTGGCCTGCACCTCTTCGCCGGACGGAGCCTGCGGCTGTTCGGGAGGAGTCAGCGGCGGCGCACCCGCGCCGGGCGGCTGCTGCGGCGCGGGCTCGGGCGCTCTGCTCATGAATTTTTTGATGGAGCGGCCGGACGCGTCCAGGAACTCAAGCGT
>DASVWH010000096.1:0-33664 GCA_036389715.1 Pyrinomonadaceae bacterium
CGGCGTGAGCTTAATCAAGCTCACGCCGCCTCTTCCCATTGCTGATTGCGCCCACCGTTGCCTTGAGTAGCTGTCAGGCGAGCTTTTCGGCGATCTCTCTGATGCGCCGCATGCCTTCCTGTAGACGGTCGAGCGAGGTCGCATAAGAGATGCGGATGAAACCGTCTGCCCCGAAGCCCGCGCCGTCTGTGACGACCGTATGCTCCTCGTTGAGCAGCCTGTCGGCGAATTCGCCGGAGGTCTTAAGCTCTCCTTTAAGGCAGCCGCGCACGTCCGGGAAAGCATAGAAAGCGCCTTCGGGCATAATGCACCTGAAGCCCGGAATCCCGTCCAGCGCCTTGAGCATCCATTCTCTGCGGGCCGTGTATTCGGAGAGCATCGCGGCGACGGAATCCTGCGGCCCGTTAAAGGCGGTGGCGGCAGCGTATTGAGCTATCGAGTTGGGATTGCTAGTCGAGTGGCCCTGCACCTTGAGCATGGCCTGCGTCCAGTCTTCCCCGGCCAGCGCGTAGCCCATGCGCCAGCCCGTCATCGCATAGGTCTTCGAGAACGAGCCTGCGATGCAGAGGCGCGCGCGCAGTTCCTGCGGGAGCTTCGCCGCGCTATAGACTTCCGCTGGCGGGTAGACGAAGCGCAGGTAACACTCGTCGGAGACGGCATAGATGGCGCGCTCGTCCAGGAGCTCCATAATGCGCCGGAACTCTTGCGGGCGAATGACCCTGCCCGAAGGATTATTGGGCGAGTTGAGAATGATGAGCTTGGTGCGCGGCGTGATGGCCCGCCTGACCTGCTCGGCGTTCAAGAGAAAGTCTGTCTCTTCGGTTTCGATAAAGACTGGAGTGGCGCGCGCGAGGGTGACGATTTCGGGGAAGGTGACCCAGTAAGGCTTCGGTATCAGGACCTCGTCGCCGGGCCCGACGAGCGAGACGATGGCATTGAAGATAGCCTGCTTGCCGCCGGACGTGCCCATCACCTGCGCATCCTCGAAGTGAGCGCCGAATTCCCGCTCGTAGTAATTGATGATGGCATCCTTGAGCAGGCGCGTTCCGGCCGTCGGCGTGTACTTGGTCTGCCCGTCGCGCATCGCTTCCCAGGCTGCCTGCTTGATCTCGTCAGGCGTATCGAAATCCGGTTCGCCCGCGCCCAGGTCAACGACATCAATGCCTTCGGCGCGCATCGCCTGGGCGGCCTGCATCGCCGCGAGCGTTGAAGAGACGCGCATCCGGGCGACGTTGTCTGCAACGGGAAAAACTTCACTGGCTGCTTTAGTCATCATCTATTAGTTCTTAAGGCACGCGGAACGGTCGGAACGAAAGCCGTGGCCCGCCCCGCATGACCGAAAAGTCTTACTTCTTTGAGCTGCTCTTCTGACCACTCTTCTTGCTAATCTTCTGACCGCTCTTCTTACTACTCTTTGCGCCGCTCTTGGTGCTGCTCTTGGCTCCGCTCTTCTTGCCGCCCTTTTTACCGCCCTTCCTGGCTGAGCTTTTGCTGGCCTTTGTGCCGCGCCCGGAGCCGCTCTTCTTGCCGCCGCCCGTCTCTTTATTGACGGTGGCCCAGGCACGCTTCTCGGCCTCTTTCTTTGAAGTGCCGCGCTTCTCGTAGCCCTCTTCGATGTGCTCGGCCTGCCGCTTCTGCTTGTCCGTGTAGCTGGACTTATCGCCTCTGGGCATCCTCTTTAGCCCTCCCTTTCGAGCCACACTCTCGCCCGGACTTTAAGCGCCAGGCGGAGAGCGCCCTGGAAGTTGGTAAAGCGGTCTCAGTATAACATGCGCGGGCCGACTTGTTTTCAACCCCCGTTGAGCTTCTTTCTCATCAGCGTCTCGACCGAGGCCGGGACGAGCCCTGCGATCTTGCCGCCGAGCAGAAAAATCTCTTTGACGAGACGAGAGCTGACGTAAGAGTAAGCCTCGGCGGGCATCATGAAGACGGTTTCGACGTGCGGTTCGAGGCGGCGGTTCATCAGGGCCATCTGCAACTCATACTCGTAGTCAGAGATGGCGCGAATGCCGCGGACAATCGCGTCGGCCTCTCGCTGGACGGCGTAATCCACCAGCAGGCCGCGGAAATCTTCGACCAGCAGTCGGCAGGAGCCGTGCTCGATCTCGTTAATCACGCGCGCGAGCATCTCCTTGCGCTCGTCAATCGTGAAGAAGGGCTGCTTGCCGGGATTGACGAGGATGGCGATGATGATCTCGTCAAAGAGCTTGCAGCCCCGTTCGATAATATCCAGGTGGCCGTTGGTGATCGGATCGAACGAGCCGGGATAGATAGCGCGTCGCATAAAGGGAAGCTACAGGGTATGAGCAAAATCGGTGAACGGCAAAGAAAGTAACACAAAAGAAATCGGGGCGAAAGGTAAGAGCCGAATCTGTTTTGCCTTAATTGACATCCATCTCGCGCCAGCATATCTTTCTCCTCTCGAAAGTTCCCGCCGAGGAGCAATGAGAAATGGCCGCCGAAGAGAGAATCTTACGATTAGAAAACGCTTTTACTGCTCTCGAAGAACTGGCCGCCCGGGCTGATGGCCGCGCCTCCAATCTGGAAAAGCACTTCAAAATGCTGACGGAATTGGCCGTTAAGGCAGACGAGCGGATGGATGATTTCGACGTGCGTTTGGCTGCCCTGACGCAAGCGCAGTCACAAACGGAGGCTAATCTTTCAGCCCTGGTTTCCATCGTCCAGGCGGCAGAGCAGCGCGTTGATAAGTTCGAGGCGCGTTTGAATGAGTTAGCGGAAGCGCAGGCACGGACCGAAGCTAATCTTTCGGCACTGGCGGAAGCGCAGGCGCGGACCGAGTCTAATCTTACGCGGACAGAGTCTAACCTTAGGCGGACAGAGTCTAACCTTAACAGGCTGGCTGAAACTGTCGAACGCTATATCAGCGAAGGACGCGACCGATAGTTCTTCAATCTCGCTCGAAAAACCAGCTCATTAGCGTCAAGCCGGGAGACCCGATGTTTCGCTCGAAAACCGTCCGAATCGTGTTGGCCATCATCGCCTGCTTTCTGGCGATCGTCTTCTTAAGATACCGCTCGCTCCAAAAACCGCGCAGCCACGAGGAAGAGACCTTTCACCAGGCGCAGGACGGCGGGCAGAAGCAGAGCCTGACCGTCGCCTTCATCCCTGTGACCTGCCACCTGACCTGTCCCGTCACAGACTTTGCCTCCAAGACGAGCACGACGGGAACGCGCTTTGACGCCCTCCGGTTCACGGAATTCCCGACCATCGTCGAGGCGCTGAAGTCTAAGAAGCTGGTCGCGGGATTTTTGACAGTGCCGCTGGCCATGAAGCTGCGCGAGCAGGGCGTCCCAATCAAGATCGCCTGCCTGGGCCACCGCGACGGCTCGCAACTGGTGATTCGCAAGGAAGACGCGGCCAAGGATTTGCGCGACCTGCGCGGCAAGACCATCGCCATCCCGAGCCCTTTCAGCAACGAGAATTTCGTCATCAACAAGATGATGCGCGATCAGGGAGTGCGCCCGGAAGAGATCAAGTTCGTGGTCATGCCCCCGCCCGACATGACCGCCGCTCTTTCGGCGAAGGCCGTTGACGGCTTCATCGTCGCCGAGCCTTTCTGCGCCAAGGCGGAGATGGAAGGCTTCGGCCGCGTGCTCTATTATGCCAAGGACATCTGGCCCAACTATATCTCCTGCTGCCTGGTCGTGCATGAGGACTTAATCAGGGAGAGGCCCGAGGTGGTCAGGGATTTGGTGCGGGGCATCGCGGAGTCCGGCGAGTGGACGGAGCAGCATCGCGAAGAGGCCGCGAAGCTCGTCACGCCCTACTTTCGCCAGGACGAAAACCTGCTCAGATACGTCCTGACGCAGCCGCCCGACCGCGTCACCTATCGCAACCTCAACCCGACCGATGCCGAGTTGCAGAAGATACTGGACATGGGCGTCAGCCTCGGG
The DNA here is from genome assembly GCA_036389715.1 of Pyrinomonadaceae bacterium. GTDB lineage: Bacteria > Acidobacteriota > Blastocatellia > Pyrinomonadales > Pyrinomonadaceae > DASVWH01. Next base: position 3,915 of record DASVWH010000096.1, read on the forward strand.
TTTCTCAAGGCCGACATCTCCATCCCGGAGTTGATGGACAGGTCGTTTTACCCGCAGCAGATTAACCCGGCCGTGATTGATATGAGCCGGATGCCGGAGATCATCAAGCCGCAATGAGTGAGGCTGCAAAGACGACGTGTCCGGCGCTCGGCGTTGCGCGCCCTGGTCTATTCTTGACACGAGAGAGCGCACAATGTTTCAATAACGGGCTTAACAAACGTGGTGAGTTAAGGCAACTTGCGGCCACGTAAAATAAACTGCTAAACAGCTCGGCGAGTCTTTCCGGTAGAGACCAACTTTATCAGGCTTTAAGGAAAGCCCCGCGTTGTTAGGCGCGGGGCTTCATTCTTGTGCAGCCCGCTGTGCGGAAAAACTCGAGCCGAAAAGGGAGCAACCGAACACCCTATGAGCGAATTCCTTGACGCATTGAAAGAGCGCATCGTCGTTTTCGACGGCGCGATGGGCACAAACCTCCAAACGCAGAATCTGACGGCGGATGATTTCGGCGGGCCGCAGCTCGAAGGCTGCAACGAGTACCTGCTCATCAGCAGGCCCGAGGCCGTCGAGAATGTTCACGCGGCCTTTTACGAGGTCGGCTGCGACGTGGTCGAGACCAACTCGTTCGGCTCGACGGCCGTCGTGCTCGCCGAATATAACATCCAACAGCTCGCCTACGAGTTGAACTTCAAGGCCGCGCAGCTGGCACGGCGCATCGCTTCCGACTTCTCGACGAAGGAGCGGCCGCGCTGGGTCTCAGGCTCGATGGGGCCGGGAACGAAACTGCCGACGCTCGGCCACATCACCTTCAAAGACCTCAAGGCGGCCTACGCAGAGCAGGTGCGCGGACTGGTTGACGGCGGCGTGGACATGCTGCAAGTCGAGACCTGCCAGGATTTGCTGCAAACGAAGGCGGCGCTCTCGGCCATCTTTGAATATTTCGCCGAGATCAAGCGGCGCGTGCCCGTCATCGCGCAGGTGACCATCGAGATTTTCGGGACGATGCTCAACGGGACGGAGATCAACGCGGCCCTGACGGCGCTTGAGCCCTTCCCGATTGACATCATCGGGATGAACTGCGGGACGGGACCGAAACACATGACGGAGAGCATCCGCTATCTCTGCGAGAACGCGCCGCTGCCCGTCTCCGTGCTGCCCAATGCGGGGCTGCCGTCCGTCAAAGACGGCGCGACGCATTATGACGAAACGCCAGAATCCTTCACGGCGCAGATCGTTCACTTCGCCAGGGATTTCGGCGTCAGCGTCGTCGGCGGCTGCTGCGGAACGACGCCCGCGCATCTCAAAGCGGTCGTCGAAGCGATGAGCAGTCTCGCGCCGAAGCAGCGCCAGCCGAAGCTCGTGCCCGCCGCTTCGTCCATCTACTTTCAGCAGCCTTACGTCCAGGACACCTCCTTTCTGATAGTCGGCGAGCGCGTCAACGCCAGCGGCTCGAAAAAGATGCGCGACCTCCTCAACGCGGAGGACTGGGACGGGCTCGTCTCGCTGGCCAAGGAGCAGGAGCGCGAGGGCGCACACATTCTGGATGTCAACGTGGACTTCGTCGGGCGCGACGGCGAGCGCGACATGCACGAGCTGGCTTCGCGGCTCGTCACGAGCGTCAAGATTCCGCTGATGCTCGATTCGACCGAGTGGCAGAAGATGGAGGCCGGGCTTGAACACGCGGGCGGCAAGTGCATCCTGAATTCGACCAACTACGAGGACGGCGAGCCGCGCTTCGCCAAAGTCCTTGAGCTGGCGAAAAAGTACGGCGCGAGCGTCGTCATCGGGACGATAGACGAGCAGGGCATGGCGCGCAGCGCCGAAGGCAAGCTCAAGATAGCTGCGCGCGCCTACGAGCAGGCGACCGAGAAATACGGCATCGCGGCTCACGACATCTTCTTCGACCCGCTGGCGCTGCCCATCTCGACCGGCATCGAAGAGGACCGCCGCAACGCGCTTGAGACCATCGAGGCCATTCGCCGCATCAAGTCGGAGCTGAAAGGATGCTTCACCATCCTCGGCGTCTCGAATATCTCGTTCGGCTTGAACCCGGCCTCTCGCGTCGTGCTCAACTCCGTCTTCCTGCACGACGCGGTCGAGGCCGGGCTTGACGCGGCCATCGTCAACGCGAGCAAGATCGTTCCGCTCAATCGCATCGGCGAGCGCGAGCGCGATGTCGCGCGCCAGTTGATCTACGACGAGCGTAAGTTCGACGGCGACATCTGCACCTATGACCCGCTCGGCGTCTTCACGACACTCTTCGAGGGCGTCTCGGCCAAGAGCACGAAGAAAGAGATGGATGATTTGCCGGTCGAAGAGCGGCTCAAGCGCCACATCATCGACGGCGAAAAGATCGGTCTCGAAGAGCAGCTGAAGCTCGCGCTCGAAAGCTATCCGGCGCTCGACATCATCAATCACATCCTGCTCGACGGGATGAAGGTGGTCGGAGACCTCTTCGGCAGCGGACAGATGCAGCTGCCCTTCGTGCTTCAATCGGCGGAAGTGATGAAGGCCGCCGTCCGTTTCCTTGAGCCGTTCATGGAGAAGAAGGGCGGCGCGACCGCCAAGGGGACGATGGTCCTGGCGACCGTCAAGGGCGACGTGCATGACATCGGCAAAAATCTGGTTGACATCATCCTGACGAACAACGGCTACAGGGTCGTCAATCTAGGCATCAAGCAGACAATCGAGAACATCATCGCAGCGTTCGAGGAACACAGGGCCGACGCCATCGGGATGAGCGGCCTGCTCGTTAAATCTACGCTCATTATGAGAGAGAATCTCGAAATCCTGAACGAGCGGAACATAGACGTGCCGGTCGTCCTGGGCGGTGCGGCGCTGACCCGCCGCTACGTTGAAGACGATTTAAGCTCTGTCTACAAGGGGCGGCTCTTCTACGCCAGGGATGCCTTCGCCGGGCTGCACACTATGGACGACCTGATGGGCGAGGCGAGGGAACAGGAAGCGGTCGCGGAGCGGATAGAAAAAGCCGCGCTGGCCGTCGCCGCGGGCGCTACCGGCGGCAACCAGGCCGGGGACGATGCGGAAGACCTCGTCGGCGAAGATGCCAAGCTGGGTATTCGTCAAGGGTCGCGCCCGCGCGGCGCAACCAAGGTCGCAGGCGACACGACGCACACGCAGCGCTCCGACGTGCGCAGCGACGTGCCCATCCCGCGCGCGCCCTTCTACGGCTCGCGGGTGGTCGCAGACATTCCGCTCGATGAGGTTTTCGCTTTCGTCAACGAGACGGCGCTCTTCAAGGGCCAGTGGCAGTTCAAGCAGGGCCGGAAGTCCGCGGAAGAGTATCGCCAGTTGGTCGCGGAGCACGTCCGCCCGACCTACGAGAAATTGAAAGAGCGCTCGAAGCGTGAGCGGCTGCTGACGCCCCGCGTCGTCTACGGCTATTTCCCGTGCCAGTCGTCCGGCAATGATTTGATCGTCTACCGGGATGACGAAAAGACTGAGCGGCAGCGTTTCACTTTCCCGCGCCAGCCCGCCGGAAAACGACTCTGCCTGGCGGACTATTTCGCCTCGACGGATTCGGGCAGGATGGATGTCGTGGCCTTTCACCTGGTGACGATGGGCAGGCGTGCCAGCGAGTTTTCGCAGGAGCTTTTCAAAGCGGACAACTATGCCGATTATCTCTTCTTTCACGGCTTGAGCGTCGAGAGCGCGGAGGCCCTGGCCGAGCTCTGGCACAAGCGCATTCGACAGGAGCTGGGGATAGCGCAACGTGACGCGCCGGAATTGACGAAGCTCTTTCATCAAGCATACCAGGGCTCGCGTTTCAGCTTCGGTTATCCGGCCTGCCCGGACCTGGAAGACCAGGTCAAGCTCTTCGAGCTGCTCGACCCGGCACGCATCGAGGTCGAGCTGACGGAAGAGTTTCAGCTAGACCCCGAGCAGTCAACCTCCGCGATCATCGTGCATCATGAGGAAGCCAAATATTTTTCGATAGAATAAGACGGCCGGAGCCTGGAAGTCTCAAGTCTGATTAAACCTCTATTTTGAACTTCGAGCGTCCGGCTTCGGAATCTATCCCTGGGACGTTAAACTTTGGACTCCAGACCCCAGCCTTCAGACTACAGCCTTGAGAGCGATCCGACGCCCGAAGAGCTGGCCGTGCTTTCGCTAACGGAGCGATTCAGTTTCCGGCTCGCGCATCGCATGAATCGCGGAGGCTGGAAACGTCTCTGGACCTGGTTCCAGCGCTACGTCGGCGCGCTCTGGATTCGCCTGGCGACTTACAACCTGATGAGAGTCTACGGCCTCGAATACCTCGAAGCCGTCTCGCATGAGCGCCCGCTGCTGCTCGTCGCCAATCACCGTTCCTTCTTCGACATGTACGCCGTCTCGGCGGAGTTGTTCCGGCGCACCCGTTGGCCCAAGACGCTCTTTTTCCCCGTCCGCGGCCGCTTCTTCTACGATTCCGTTTTCGGGCCGCTCGTCAATATGCTGATGGGCTGGTGGTCCATGTACCCGCCGATCTTCGCGGAGAACGAAAAGCGCCTCTTCGATAAATACTCGCTCCGGCGTTTGACCCAGCTCTGTCAGAGCGGCGCGGGCCACGTGATCGGATTTCACCCGGAAGGAACGCGCAATAAGAGCGCGGACCCGTATTCGTACCTGCGCGCGCAGCCCGGCGTCGGCAAGCTCATCAAGGAGGCCGCGCCGCAGGTTGTGCCGGTCTTCATCGCGGGGCTCGGCAATAGTCTGCCGCGCCAGATCATCGGCAACTGGACGCGCGGCGAACCGATTCGCATACGCTTCGGCGCGCCGCTCGACCTCTCGGCGTTTCTCTCGAAGAAGGACCACGTCCGCACTTACAAAGAGATTTCGGATTTCGTGATGAGCAAGATTGCCGAGCTTGGCGAAGAAGACCGCGCGGCGCAGAGCCTGCCCGAAGCGCGAAAGGCGCTCGATAATCCTGCACCCGCAACAGAGACGGCGGCCGCCGAGAGGCGCGAATCCTGATGTCGCTACTGCCCCTGGTGATAGTCAATCCGGCGTCCGCCGCGGGCGGCACGCGCAGCTCCTGGCCGCGCCTGGCCAGCGACCTCTGCACACATTTCGGCCCGTTTAACTGCGCTTTTACGGAAAAACCCGGCGACGGCAGAAGGCTTGCGGCAGGGGAAGCCGGGCGCGGGCGGCGCTTGATTATCGCTTGCGGGGGCGACGGCACGGTCTCCGAAGTCGCCGCAGGGATTCTGGAATCCGGCACGGACGCGGAGCTTGGGATTCTGCCGAGCGGCACGGGCGGCGATTTCCGTCGGACGTTGGAAATCCCGGCGCGCGCGGCAGACGCTGCGCGCACGCTGCGCAGCGGGTTGACCCGGCGGATGGATGTCGGGTGCGTTGATTACATTAACCACCGCGGAGAGCCGGAGAGCCGCTATTTTCTCGGCGTCGCTTCCTTCGGCATGAGCACCGATGTCATCGAGAGGGTGAAAGTGGGCGGCAGTGCTCGGCTCTTAAACGCAGCCTCGCGGCAGCTCGGCGGCAAGCTCTCCTTCGCCTCGGCCATGCTTCAGACGACGCTCGCGCTTCCCCTGACGGAAATCTTCATCCGTTTGGACGACCGGCCGGAACGACGCCTCGTCCTCTCCAACCTGTGCGTCGCCAACGCGCGCTTCTTCGGCGGCGGGATGAAGATCGCGCCCGGCGCACGGCTCAATGACGGCCGCCTGGACATCATCGCCGTCGGCGACCTCGGCCGCTTCGGGATTCTCGCCAACGCGCACAGGCTCTACCGCGGGACGCACCTGGACATGGCGCAGGTCCATCACGCAGAGGCCCGCATTGTCACCGCCCGGCCCGCCCTCAAAGATACTGAAGTTGCGATTGAAGTTGACGGAGAACTGCCCGGTCGTCTGCCCGCCACCTTTGCATTACTGCCCGGCGCCCTGCGCGTCAGATGTCCTGTTGGTAAATGGTAAATCGTGAATCGTAAATAGAAAAAGAATGAGAGCGGCTTTGAGTCTCAGACACGCGCTTTTATCTATTCACGATTCACGATTAACGATTTACCATTTACCAGCAAATGCGTCTGCGCCGAGGAAGTTTTGGCGGATGTACTTGACTGTGTCGAGCAGGGTTTCGCCGGAGTCGCGGGGCGCGAAGCCGAGTTCCTGCCGGGCCTTGGATGAATCCAGATACCAGAAATATTCGGCCATCTCGACCGCGGAGGCTTCGACCGGCGGAGCTTTGTCCCATTGACGATAGAGCGCGCTGAGCACCTGTGAGCCGGTAACGGCGAGCCTCGTGGGAAGAGAAAACCGCGGCGCGCGAACTTTCGTCAGCCGTTCGAGGCGGCTAAAAAATTTCTCGAACGTCCAGTTGGCGCTGCCGAGCAGGTAACGCTCGCCGTGCCTGCCTTCCTTCATCGCCGCGCGGAAAGCCGCCGCCGCATCACGCACGTCAACGAAGCTGAGGCCGCCCGAAGGTATCGCATTGATCTTGCGTGCGAGAAAATCGAGCACGACTTTCGTCGAGCTGAGGCGCTCGTCGCCGGGGCCGAGCAAGAGGCTCGGATTGAGAATCACCAGCCGCACTTGGTCGCCGCTGAAGCGTTCCAGGGCGACGCGCTCCTGGTAGAGCTTGCTGGCGTAGTAAGGCCAACGGGAGATAATATCGAGCGGAGGCGAAGAGGTCTCGTCGGGCATCTCTTCGCCGTTTTCTCTGACGGCAATCGTCCCGCTCGTCGAAGCCATGACGATGCTCCTGACGCCTGCGGCGCGCGCGGCTTCGCACAGGATGCGCGTCCCGTCAACGTGAACAGCGTACATCTTGCGCGCGTCTTCCAGCTCGCGCGAGACTCTTCCGGCGAGGTGATAAATCTCGCCGACGCCCGCGACCGCCCGCTCGACATCCTCGACCCTGGTAATCGACCCCTCGCTCGTCTCAACTCCTAACTCTTTGAGCCACAACGGAATAGAGGTAGCCATGACGCGCACGTTAGTGACCCCGGCCTCCAATAGCTGGCGCACCAGGTGCGCGCCGAGAAAGCCTGTACCGCCCGTGACGAGCGTCTTCGGCGGCTCGCGGCGGGCGATGGCCGTGCTCTTCCTGGTCGTTGCCCTGGCGGGAGTCTTGCGCGGTGCGCGTGGTTTAGTCTTCGTCGTCGCCATAATGAAAAGGGATGAATAAACAGTGATGAGTAATGAGTGATGAGTAATGAGTGATGAGTGAAAAACATGAGCCTGCTCATCACTCATTACTCATCACTCATCACTGTCTTTCAATCTCCGGTGGTCAAAAGCTCCTCTGCGGTTTGAGTCTCTTTGACGTGCGCGCGGCGCTCGCTCTTCCAGCGGCGGCGCAGGGCCTGTGCGTCGAAGGCGAGCCGCGTGCGGTCGCGCAGGTTCTCGACCGAGTGCTGGACCAGGGCTGCGATCAGGCGGTAGGCTTCGGCGCGTGCCATCCCCTTGGTCAATTCCTCCAACTCTTCGATTGAGAGATAACGACCGATGCGCGCCCCTACGTCGCGGCTCTTGATGAGGGTCGAGCCCTTCGGCATCGCCTCGTGCGTCCCGTGAAGATAGACGGGCAGGATGCCGACGCGGCAGGCGAGCGCCAGGTAGCCGATGACGGGCTTGAACTCGGCTATCTGGCCCGTCACGGAGCGCGTGCCTTCGGGAAAGATGAGCGCGTTATAGCCCCTGTCAAGGAACGAGCGGGCGTGGCGCAGCGACTGGCGCAGGCTCCCGCTGCGCTCAATCGGAACCAGGTTAGTGAAGTTGTCCATGTAGGCGCGCTTGTACTTATTATCGAAAAAGTAGTCGGCCGCCGCCAGCGCCACTATCTCGCGGCCCGCATCGCCGAGCGCCATCTTCGTCAACCCCATGTCGAGATGCGACGTGTGATTCGGAGCGACGATGAAGTTCGTGTGGACGGGGATGTTCGTGCGGCCCTCATACGTGGTGTTGAGCATCTTATCGTAGAAGACGCGTTGCAGGGCGTCGAGCCCCTTGTTGCCGACGGTGCGGACGAACGCCGGGATGTGAATCTCGTCATTCTCACGCGGCGTCTCATCCTGTGCTTCGGTCGCCTGCTTGCGGGCGGCAGCATTTGAATTGCGCGAGACGACCGCGGCCAACTCGCGCAGGTCCTGCACTTCCGTCAGCGTGTTCGGAGAGGCGAGCGTCCCGCCCGCATTCTCAATCGCCGTCGCCAGCTCGACATACATCAGGCTGTCGAAACCGAGGTCGCCCAGACGCGAATTGACCGTCACTTCAGCGCGCGGCCTGTTTGAGACTGCGGCCACTATCTCTAACAGCCAAGTGACATCGCCCGCACTCTTTTCATCGCGGGAGCCCGCGCGCGCGCCCGTCTTCATGCTCTTGTCGAGCACCTGCATGGCGGCGACCACTTCATTGCGCTTGACCTTGCGCGTCGCCGTCCGCGGCAGCTCTCCGTCCCAGAAATAATGCACCTTGACGCGTTTGTAGAAGGGCAGCGCAGATGAAACCGTGCGGAAGTGCTCGTCAATCCGCTTGCGCACTTCATCGCGCGAAAGCTCCCGGTCGTGCTCGTAGTCGGGGACGATCATGCAGGCGACCTTTTCGCCGATGCCGTCCGGCAGGCCGACGACGCTCAGCTCCTTGATGAGCGGCGAGGTGAAGTAAGCCTCCTCTATCTCGTCCGGGTAGACGTTCTTGCCGTTGGTATCAACGATGATCTCCTTCGAGCGGCCGACCAGGTAAAGATTGCCTTGCGCGTCGAGGCGGCCGAGGTCGCCCGTGTGCAGCCAGCGGTTAATCAACGTCTCGCGCGTCGCCGTCTCGTTCTCGAAATAGCCGACCATGACGTTCTGGCCGCGCGCGATGACCTCGCCGATACCGCTCGCGTTCGGCGCAGCAATCTTCACCTCGATGCCCGGCAGCGGCTTGCCGACACTGCCCGGAACCATCTTGTCCTGCGGGCGCGTCACGGTCAGCACGGGCGAGGCTTCCGTCAACCCGTAGCCTTCCAGAATCGTGAATCCCATGCCGTGAAAATCCCTCTGGACCTTCTCGTTGAGGGCCGAGCCGCCGCTGATGAGGTAACGAATGCGCCCGCCCATCCCCTGATGAATCGGGTAAAAGATTAACTGGCCCAGATTGAGCGGCGTTTTATCGCGCAGCCAGCCGTTGAAGCGGATGAGGAGGTCCGCGGCGTTGCCGATGAGCGTGCTCCGCTCGTTGAATTTGTTCTTGATCCGGCGATGGAGCAGCTCCCAGACGGCGGGCACGCCGACCATGCCTGTGACGTACCCGTTCTTGATGGCGCGGGTCAGCGCCTCGCTCGTCAATTCTTCGAGATAGGTTATCTGCGCGCCGCGGCTCAAGGGCGCGAGGAAGCCCGTCGAAAACTCGAACGTGTGATGCAGCGGCAAGACAGAGAGCACGCCGTCGCTCGTCTTCATATCAATGATGGACGAGAGCATGGAGGTCATGCTCGTCAGGTTGCGGTGCGAGAGCATGACGCCCTTGGGCTGACCCGTAGTGCCGGAGGTGAAGATCAGCGAGGCGACGGATTGAGCCGTCACCCTTGACGGCAGAAGCGCGATGCGCTCATCCTCCGTCTGCTGGTCCGGCAGAGCGAAGACTTCGTCAAACTTCCAGAGGCGCGTCGTCGAGAGCCCGGCCGCCGCCAGGGCTTCCCCGAGACCAGGGTTCTTCTGCGCCATCTCTTCGCTGAGAACGATGCCAGCCGCGTCGCCCGCCCTGGCAAAGCTGACGATCTTCTCCGCAGAGCTTTCAGGGTCAACAGGGATGCAGGTGGCCCCGGCCTTGAGAACGCCGAAGTAGGTCATGCCCCACTCGGGCGCGTTGTTGCTGAGCAGCATCACGCGGTCGCCCGCCTTGATGCCCTGCTCGGCGAGAAAAGCCCCGGCGCGCGTTGCCAGCTCGCGCAGGTCGGCGTAGGTGTACTGCTCCTTGCGGCCGTCGCGCTCGATGCGCATGGCGACGCGCGTGGCGTGGCGCTTGGTCGTCGTCTCGAAGAGTTCGAGCAGGTCGCGGTAGGTGTAGACGCGCTTGGGCTGCGCGCGCATGTCCTCTTCGAGCTTCGGGAAGACCCATTTCTTGAGACCCGGAAAATGGGTGTTCATCCAGTAGTCGTACCAGTCGTACTTTTCTGGATGCCAGGCGAGCAGCGGTTGTTCGTCCTTGCGGATGCGCGCCATCAGCGAGCGGACGTTGTCGGCGCGAAAGATGTACGGATTCTCGACCATGAAGGGCCGGAACATCTCGAAGGCTTCCGCGGTCTCGTGCGTCAACTCCTCAAAACGGTCAACGTTCTGCTTGACGCGGTCAATCACTTCCGTCAGGCGGCCTCCGCCCCAGCGCGGCCGCACGCGGTCCAGCAGTCCTGAGACTTTCCTGGCCGCCGAATTAATCATCGGCGTCGAAGTCCGGTTAAAGTGCGCGGGCGTGACGGGCCGCGTCTCCATCCGCGCGGCGATCTCGTTGACGAGACGAAAGCCCGTCTCCTTCTCCTGAAAGTGCTTGCGCTTGTAGAGCCCCAGCAGCCCGACGATGCGGCGCATGTCGTTCGGATTGGAGTCTCCGGTCGCGGCCTGGTGGACCAGGCGCGGCTCTTCGACACAGGCCTCGGCCGCGACGGCCAGCATCACCGCGGACACCTGGTCAACGGGCGTGATGTCCAGAATCAGCTTCTCGTTGACGGGAATCAGCGACTGGCCTTTGAGCGCGATGAAGATGAGCGGCGCGGTCGTCGTGAAGCCCTCGTTCCAGCCGGGGAAGGGATAAGACATCGCGGATTCGACGATGCTCGGACGGACGATGGAGCGGACAATCGAATCTTCGGCCGCGACGAGCTGCTCGCCTAAACTCTTGGTATAGGTGTAGATATTGGGCCAGCCCCACCAGGCGGCGCGTTCGATGCCAAGGTCCGTCAGGCGCGTCCTGGTCCAGACTTTCCGCTCACGCGCGACGGCCAGGCCCATCGCGTCCAGGTCGTCCGGGTCGCGCCCCTCTTCAATCAGGCGCTTGCGGGCCAGGTCGCGGAATTGGGCCACCATCATCGCGTCCCTGGCTTCGTCCCGGACGCGCTCGGCCAGCTTGGCGCAGTCCCTGATCTCCTGTTCGACGGAGAACTCTATGCCCTCCATCTCTTCGCGGCGCGGGAAATAGCCTATGACCGGATCGCTCTCCCAGACCGCCCCGGAGCGATTGCCCGCGACGAAGCAGGTCGAGACGTGAATGAGCGCGGGGCGCTTCATCCGTTTGGCGAAGGTGATGACGTTCTGCGTGCCGACGACGTTGGTGCGCAGCGCGCTCTCAAGCGTCGGGTTGAAGGTCACGTTGCCCGCGCTGTTGATGACCACGTCAACGTCGCCCGCGATGCGCTCGGCCTCCTCTTCGGAGAAGCCCAGATTGGTCTCGCCGATGTCGCCGCCGACGATCTCCACCTTGTCGCGGATAAAGCCCTCGAAGGCGTCGCCGTAGCGCTCGCGCAGCGGGTCGAAGGGCGGGGCCGTGATGACGTTGTTCCAGAAGCGCGTCTGTGATTCTTCGGCCGAGCGGGCGCGCACGGTGACGTAGACGCGGCCCACATTCGGAAAGCGATGGAGCAGCATACTCAGCGTGACTTTGCCGAGGAAGCCGGTCGCGCCGATGATGAAAATATTTCTGCCGTGATAAATTTCGGTCGGTGACAGCTTCATCTCTTCCTACTCCATATCGGCAATCCCGATGATGGGCTGGTGCAGCATCGTGATCTCGGCCGAGCGTCCCATGTAGCTGCGGGCCATCGCAATCGCTTCGGTCAGGTTATCGGCGCGCTCCCAGCCCATCATGGCCGGGATGTGCGCGTTCTCGGCCCCGGCGGCGATAACGTGGCCGACGTGCTGGCGTCCGTTCTCGCCCCAGTACCACATGAAGAAGGGGTGCGCGCCGTGATAAGCGTTGCCGCGCCGGTACATCTCGACGTAGCTCGGATTGTTGGCGAACTCGCGCTCGTACTTCTCGCGCAGCGTAAAAGCGTCGCGCGTTTCCGGCAGCAGGCGATTGAAGAATTCGATGTAGCTCGGGTGAAAGTTATGATCGAACTCGTCGTAGCAGGGGTGATGAATAATCAGGACGCCGCCCTTTTTGAGCAGGGGCTTGCCGCGATAAAAGTTGAAGTGATAGCCGAGCCCCATCACCTGCACGAGCAGCGGGTTGAGGACGGAGTAAACATTGTAGGGCGAGATGTCCGGGATGCCCGTTATCAGAATGTCGCACTGGCCCTTGATCGGGATGGCGTACTGGTCGAAACCCTTCTCGATAATCTTGTCGTGCACGGGCTCGGTGCGCCCGGCATGGCAGGCGATCATCTCGTACTGGGCCGGGACGGAGTGCAGCATCTTACGCCGCGCCGCACGCGGGAGCTTGCTCATGGTCATCCGCATGGCCTCGAACTTCATCCGATCGAAGGCCGAGAACTCGTCCTCGTTCTTGAGCAGAAAGTCCATGTTGCCCTTGTACATACGGTTGTTGATGGCCGTCTCGATGTGAAAGACGTTCATCTTTTCGTCAACGAGCTTGCCGAGCCGCGTGACCTTGTGATTCAGCTCCGAGCGCGCAGGGTCCATGTAGCTGTCGGAGTCGCGGATGGTCTGCGGCTCGTGATGCGCGCGCAGGGATTCGTAATCGCAGAGGCCGACGGCGACGGATTTGTGCCCGCCATCCATCGGGACGAGGTTGATGTTGACGTAGATGACCAGGTCGCTCTCGGCCGCGCGGCGGTTAATCCGAAGCGGCTCTTTGTGTCTGGTCTCGCCGAGCGTAATCATCCCTTCGGGCCATTCCGCGTCGTGATTGTAGTAGCGGTCCGGGTAGAACTCGTTGAAGACCTTCGCGCCAGCCATCCGCTTCAGCTCCCACTCGGTCATCTTGCGATGCAGGGAATTGGCGACGATGATATGCACGTCGTCTACGCCGTGACCGGCGAGCATGTCCATCAAAATCTCAAGCACGGTCTGGCGAATGTCGGGCGTCGCCATCGGCGGCAGCGGGAGGCTGATGTCGTCAACCGCTATCGTCACCTTCATGCCCGGATAGAGCTGCGCGAAGAGCGGGTCGCAGCCGTGCGGGTGATTGAGCGCATAACGAATCGCCGCCTCGCGGTTCGGCAGCCCCATAATCGGCGGCTTCGGATAGATCACGCGCGTCCCGATGGGCAAATCTTCGAGGATGAAATCCTCGCCCGATGGAATAATGCGCGGCGCGCTGTCGCTGTCAATGTAAACGACCGATTCGTGCGTTTTTCGTCTTAGCTGTAGGCTCATAATCAGTTTTCGGTTTTCAGTTTTCAGTTTTCAGTTAAAAGCAGGATGGTATTTGCTCAAAACTGAAAACTGAAAACTGAAAACTCGTCACTTTAAGTTGAGAATAGGCCAATCATGATGCAGCGCCGTCTGCTTGAGGCGCATGTCCGGGTTGACGGCCGCCGGGTGGCCTACGACCGAGAGCATCGGGAGGTCCGACATGCTGTCGGAGTAGGCGAAGGAATCACTCAGGCTGATGCCTTCCCGCTCGGCGAAAGTCCTGATCCAGGACGCCTTCGTGGCAGCGGCCAGCACGGGCGGGAGCAGTCGCCCGGTGGCCACGCCGTTGACGAATTCCAGCCGGTTCGCCACGTAGTCTTCGATCCCCAGGTACTTCATCAGGGGCGTCACGGAGAGGTCCAGCGCGCCCGTGACGACGACCTGGCGCAGACCGAGGCTCCGCGATTTTTCGATCAACTCGAACGCGCCGGGAAAAATCGCCGGTTTCAGCACGCCCTCGAACAACTCTTCGGCGAAGAAGCGCAGGCGGTCTTCCGATTCGCCCTTGTACCTTTTGAAGAAGAGGTCGTTGAAGACTTTCCGGCTGTACTGGTCCGTGGCGGCAAAGATCGGAATGCTGAGCAGCGTCGAGGCGCTCTTCTTCAGGGTGCGCAGCAATCCCTGCTGGTTCTTCGCGTAAAATCCGAGCGTATGAACGAGATTAGTGCTGACCAGAGTGCCTTCCAGATCATAGAATGCAGCGGCTGCCACATGTTCCTCCAAAACGGGTCCGGTTGCGACAAGTTTCGAGACGGCTCGCGCCGGAGATTCTTCCGAGCTTGGGTAATAGAGCGGGAATATACCCTAAAATCGGCCGAATAGGTAATCTATCCCGCGGCGGGCCCGTCATCCCCCTGACCTGACAAGGTTTAAGCCGGAAAAGCGGTGATTGCCGGGCGACCTTCACGCCGGAGAAGATTCGCGCGAAAGCGCGGCTTATAAGGAGCAGGCGAGGCTCAAGCAGAAGGCTAGGCTCAGGGCTGTGCGGTTCGCCTTCCACTTGCCCGCTGCTCTCATCTCTTCAGCTCGGCCTGAAGGTAATGAAACGGGATGTGTTCGGCATCGCGCCCGGCATCGCGCAGAAGGTCGAGCATGCGCTGTGCGCCGAGGTAGTTGAGCGAGTGAATGATGACGACGGCCTCGCGCTGCCTGTCGGGATGCGCGGCGAGCCAGGAGGCGACGGCGTATCCAGTGCGCTCGTCGTCGGGCTCGTCGGAAAAGTAGTGTTCTTCGACCAGATCGTGATCGAGCAGAATCATCGTGTACTCGCGCTCGGCTAGCCAGCGGGCGGCCTCTTTGACATCGCAGGTCAGGTCAACCGGGCGCGCGGAGAATTTCTGACGAAACCAGGAGCAGCGCGTCGAATCATCTTCGACGATCAGAACGCGCTGCTCCTGGCTGGTGCTCATAAATACCCTGGCCTGCAAAGCATCGCTTCGCGCGGGCAATCGCTGCGGCCTACTGCTTTGTGCCCTGCGCCTTTCTCAGCTCTTCCAGGTTACGCTTGAGCGATTCGAGCTTCTGCCCCGCTTCGCCGAGCTTGCCTTCGGAGGTCAGCCGCTGGTAATCGGAAAGGTCCTGGGCCGCGCGGTTGATGAGCTGCTGCGTATTGGCCGGAGGAGAAGTCGGCGGCGCAGACGTTTGTTGCGCGGGCTGCTGCTGTTGTTGCGGCGACTTGGACGGCCTGGCCTGCGTCGAATCCTGCTGCGCCGGTTGCTGTTGTTGCTGGCCTGGCTGCTGTTGGGCCGTCTGTCCGGCGGGTCTGCCGGAATCGCCGAAGAGACCGGTCATCGCTTCCTGGAAGTTAGAGCCGAAGGCCAGCCGCTCCTGCGTGGCGAGGACGACCAGGCGCAGCTCCGGCATCGGGCTGCGCTCGGCTTGCAGGTAGATGGGCTCGACGTAGAGCAGCGAGCGGCCAATCGGGATGACGAGCAGGTTGCCGCGCCTGACGCGCGAGCCCTGCTGATTCCAGAGCGAGAATTGGGCCGAGAGTTGTGCGTCCTGGTCTATCCGCGCCTCTATCTGGAGCGGGCCGTCAATCAGCCTCGATTTCGGGAAGTTGTAGACGAGCAGGGAACCGTAAGCGGCCCCGTCGCTGCGGCCCGCCATCCAGCCGATCATGTTGTTGCGGCTGGCGGGCGTGAACGGCAGAATCTCGACGAACTCGTTGGCCGTCTGCTCGCCCGGCAATTGCATCAGCACGAAGTAGGGTTCGAGCGCCTCCGTCTGCTGCTGCTTCTCCCTGTTGAGAGAGACCTGGCTGGCCACGCTCCAGACATCCTCGCGCTGGAAGAAGACCTTCGGATTCTGCGTGTGATAGAGGCTGAAGACTTCGCCCTGCGTCTTAATCAGCGTCTCCGGGTAACGCACGTGCGCGCGCACGTCCGCGGGCATCTCGCTCGCGTCCTTGAAGAGCGCGGGGAAGGTGGCGCGGTAGGTGTTGACCAGAGGATCCTGCGGGTCGAAGACGTAGAAATCCACCGAACCGTTGTAGGCGTCAACCGTGACCTTGACGCTGTTGCGAATGTAGTTGATGTCCCTGTCCCCGGCCCTGTAGTGGCGCGCGTAAGGATAGTTGGCGGATTCGGTGTAGGCGTCCATCATCCAGATCAGGCGGCCGTCGGCGGTGACGATGATGTACGGGTCTTTGTCGTAGACGAGGAAGGGCGCGAGGCTCTCGACCCGCTGGCGAATGTTGCGGCGCATCAGAAGGCGGCTCTCGGGCGTGACATCGTCCGAGAAGGGCAGCTTCGAGATGTCGCCGAGCGAGAAGGCCAGCAGCAGCCGGTTGAAGAATCCGCCGAGCACGATTCCGCCCGTCCCTTCATAGCTCGTATAGTTATTGGCCTCGCCCTGCGGAAAGTTGAACTCCTTTTGCCGGGTCTTGACGTAAACGTCCGTGTCCGTCTTCTGCCCGAAATAGATTTCCGGGCGCGTCACCCTGATCTCAGGCGCGTTGGCCTCAATCGGCATGTTCGAGAGCGTGAAGCGCGGCATGCCTTCGGGCGTGAACTCGTTGGCCGTGTTCATCGTCACGCCGTAGCCGTGCGTGTAGATCAGCTTCTCGTTAATCCAGTTGCGCGACTGCTCCGGGAGCTTGGCGGTGTCCAGCTCCCTGGCGGCGAGCATGACTTGTCGCATCTGCCCGCCGATCTGGTAGCGGTCAACGTCCACGTCCGGGAAATCGTAATAGGTGCGAATCTCCTGCAACTGCCGGAGCGTGTCCTGAAGCGCGCGCCAGTCCCAGAGCCGGATGTTGTCGAGCGTCGCGCGGTTGTTGCCGATGTCGAACCCGGCAAGCGCCGTCTCGGCCTCGAAGTCGCGTATCTCAATCGTGTCGAGCTTAAAGGCCGCACGCGTCCACTTGATGTTCTGCTCGATGTAGGGCGTCTCGCGCCCCAGCTCGTTCGGCTTGACGATGAAGCTGTTGACGTAAGCCGGGACCATCATGCCCGCCACTAGGTAAACCGCGACCGGCAGCGCGACCGCTCCAATCAGCACCCGCAACCGCCGCCAGCTAAAGGCGTTGATGAGACAGATGACGGCTGAGATAATCAGGACGACGGCGACGACGAGGAGCCCCGGCAGGTAGTAGTTCGCCTCCGTGTAGGTGACGCCGGAAAACGATTGGTGGTCATGCCAGAGATACGGAAAGCGCGCCAGGTAAACGCGCCACCCGAGCAGCAACAGGTAACCGGCGAGCGCTATGGAGATGGCCGCAAAGCTCGTCCCGCGGATGGCGCTCGTCGCCGCCTTGCTCTCTTCCTTCTGCGTCAGCGAAAGCAGGGCGTGAAGGACGGCGGCCGCCAGGATGACGAACGCGAGCACGGTCAGCCACCAGCTCAGCATCTGGTAGACGGGCAGCGAAAAGAGATAAAAGCCGAGCGGCTTTTGAAAGATGGGGTCGGGCAAACCCGTCGGCGTCTGGTTCAGGTACAGCGCCAGCTGCCGCCAGCCGTCCTTCATGCTCAGGCCGAAAATGAGCCCGGCGAAAATCGCCACTGCCCAGCCGAGCGGCCGCATCAGCCGGGCCGGATTGATATTGACGGGCTGGTTATTAATCAGGATAGTGCGGCGTTCGAGGACGCTCCCGGCGAATGCGCGTTCGAGCAGCCAGAAGGCCGCGCGCAGGATGAGCACGGTCAGGGCGGCGAAGACCAGGAAGATCAGAAACTTGGAGCGAAAGATGTACCAGTAGACAGAGGCGTAGCCGAGCGAGCCGAACCAGAGCGCCGAGACGTAGATCGAGATTGCGCGAAAGAAGAGGAAGATCAGCGCGACTACGCCGAGTGCCAGCCAGATGCGCCAGCGACGGCGCTTCGGGGGTGTCGGGCCAATATCAATGATCTGGTCGTCCAGATCAACCGGCATTGGTTTGCTCATGCTCGATAGGATACGATGAATCCGTATGACACTCAATGCTATTATCTTCATTCGCGCAAGCGAGGATACGCCCCGCTATCTCTTAAAATCCGGGGCGGCCAACTCGTGAATCCCAAAACTAAGATTAATCGGAGCCCGCGCAGCGTTTATTCCCGGCAGCAACGGCGGGCGCTTTGCAGTCAGTCGCCTGCGGGGAAAGAGGCACGCGGGCGGCGTAACGGGCGGCGTAGCGGAGGGCTGCTTCTGCTTCTCCTGGCGCTCGCCGCGAGTCTCTCCATTTCGTGCGGAACACGGGAGCGCAACCGCGAGCCTCTAACCATTCTCCGCACGCTGGCCGGTGCTGCGACGGTCGCGGGTGGGATGCGGTTCGGCGATCCGTTCGGCGTCGCCGTCAGCCCGGACGGAATCGTTTACGTCACAGACGGAGAGAGTGGGCGGCTCTGGCAGCTTGCCGCCGACGGGACTGCCAACGTCGTCGCGGAAAAGCTGAACGTTCCTTCGGCCATCGCGCTCGCGCCGGACGGCTCGCTCGTCCTCGCCGAGACGGGCGCGCACACCATCAAGCGCATAGAGCCGCGCGGCGGCCGCATCACGACGCTGGCCGGGGTCGAGGGACGCGCCGGATTCGCCGACGGAAACGGCACTCAGGCCCTGCTGAACGGTCCGGTCGGCGTCGCGGTCGCAGCCGACGGCACTGTCTTCGTCGCGGATACCTACAATGATCGCATCCGCGCGATTGATGCAGAGGGGCGCGTGACGACGCTGGCGGGCGGCGGCGAGCCCGGATTCTCGGACGCCGCGAACGGCGCTGACGCACGCTTTGACACTCCCTGCGGAATCGCCCTGGACCCGGACGGCTCACTGGTCGTCGCCGACACGGGCAATCATCGCCTGCGTCGCGTCAGCCGCGCGGGAGAGGTCACGACCATCGCCGGGGCCGATGAGCCGGGCGGCTCCGACGGACCGCTCTTCGCCGTCACGTTTTACCAGCCGATGGCCGTAGCCGTTGATGCGGGCGGGCGGATTTACGTCGCCGATGCCGCAGGTTCAGCGGTGCGCGTCTGTAGCTTCGGCCTCTGGCCGCACGTGACGACGCTGGCGGGCGGCAAAGCCGCGGGGCTCTCCGACGGCCCGCTCGATTCCGCGCGGCTTCATCTCGTTTCGGGCCTCGCGGTCTCGCCGGACGAGACGCTGGTCGTCGCCGACAGCGGCAACAAACTGGTCCGCCTCATCGCCCGCGAAGGCGAGCAGCGCGGGACGCTCCTGAACGATGAGGCGATTCGCGCGCTGCGGCCGACGCCCGTGGAATTTCGCGCGCAGGCTGCGCCCCGCTGGCCCTACGACCCGCCGGAGCGGACGCGCGAGATCGCCGCCACCTTCGGCGAGATTCGCGGCGAAGTGGCCGACGGCAAGGACGCCTGGTTTCATAACGGCCTGGACATCCCGGGCGCGTATGGCGAGACGGCGCGCGCCGTGCGGACGGAAAAAATCCTGCGCCCGCTCTCCGTCGAAGGCTTCGGGACGACGCGCGAGCGGATACGCTTTCCCGCGCTCGGCTACATCCACCTGCGCATCGGTCGCTGGAAAGACGACCGGCCTTTTGACGACGACCGCTTCGTGCTGCGGCGCGACGGCGACGGGCGTCCGGCGGGCATTCGTGTCCGGCGCGGCGCGGTGTTCGCCGCCGGTGATGCGATAGGCACGCTCAATAACCAGAATCACGTTCACCTCATCGCGGGGCCCGCCGGAGCGGAGATGAACGCGCTGGCCGCGCTCGAACTGCCGGGCATCAATGACGCGGTTGCGCCGACGATTGAAGCGAACGGCATACTGCTGCTCGACCGCCAGGGAAGACGCTTCGGGGACGGCGGCGAAGCGGGAGAGAAGGCGCAGCGGCGTGCGGCGAAGCGGGTTGAGACAGGCGAGCCGGTCAGCGTTCACGGCGACGTGCGCGTCGTCGTCCGCGCTTACGACCAGATGAACGGCAACGCCGCGCGCCGTCGCCTCGGACTCTATCAACTCGGCTATCAAGTGCTCAAACAGGACGGCAGCCCGGCGCAGGGCTTTGACCAGCCGCTGACGACCATCTCCTTTGAGAGCCTGCCAGATGATATGAGCGCCGCACCGCTCGCTTATTTCAGGGGCAGCCAGTCCGGCTACACGAGCGAAACCGTCTTCGCCTACATCCTGACGAATGTCGTGCGCGACCGCATGGCCGCGGAAAACTTCTGGCATGCTTCCGAGCTTCCGCCGGGAGACTACGTCCTGCGCGTCTTCGCCGCAGACTTCTTCGGCAATCGCACGACGCGAGACATCAACGTGCGAATAACTCCCGGCGCGTGAAACGCCGCCCAATCTTTCGACAGCCTGAACCGGCGGATTGCACGGCGGAGCGCCGGGGAAATCTTCGGAAATCTTCCGTGATGCCGCGCGGCTGTTCGTCAGGCTCTCGAACTACCGTGAGCCGCGGACGGTCTTTACAAATTTCTAATTCAAAAGGGAAAGAGTTATATTGAAGGCGTTCGAGAATGAATACGAGCGGCTCTCGACGGGCGGGCCTCAAGCCGCGCGCCGCAACCGCCCGACGCCGCCATCAACCATCAAAGTTCGTTCGAGGAGAAACCCAAGTGGATATTCGCCGCACCTATCGTCGCCTGACGGCCATCGTCTTGCTCTCTTGCCTCCTGTTGACAGTGACGCTCACATCTCCGGCCGCTAGCGGCGGCTCCGCGGACTCAGCACCCGCGGCCGTGATTCGCGTCACGCCGCCCGCGCCCGTCTTTGACGAGGCCGCGCGCCTGGCCGAGCTGGCGTCGCGTCGCAGCCGCGTCGCCGAGAGAATCGGCCCCAATAGCCTGCTCGTCCTCTTCAGCACGGAGCCGCGCGTTTACGCCAACGATGTGGACTACGAATACAGGCAGGAGAACAATCTCTATTACCTGACCAATCTCAAGCAGAAGGGCGCGACGCTGGTCCTGCTGCCGGGCGTTGCGGGGCTGCGCGAGATACTCTTCCTGCCGCGCCGCGACCCGGCAGCCGAGACCTGGACCGGCCACATGTACAGCCCCGAAGAGGCGCAGCGTATCTCCGGCATCCGTGAAATCTGGGAGGCCAAAGAGTTCGACCCGTTCATGCGCGCCCTGCGCAGCCGCCAGCCCTATCGTCCGAAAAACGAGGCGCTGTTGATGACGACGGGCGCGACCGCGAGCGCAGCGCCCGTCACGCCGCCCGTCCCGCAGGCAACGCAGACGACCGCAGCGGCAGCCGCCGCGACGCCCGCACGACCCGTCGCCGGGCAGACTCCGGCCAACCCGACGACCGTCAATGCGCCTTCGACTGCGCAGCCCGCGACGACGGGCACGACGGCGCAGGGCGGCGCAGCGGCAACTGCTCCGAACGGCTTTGAAACTCTCTTTGCGGCGATGGGCAGGGACGAAGCGTCGCTCTACCTGCTGCTGCCGCGTGAGGACGACAGCCGCGAGTATAAGCAGGAGCAGGGCTTCGCCGGGCAGTGGGCCAGGTCCGCGAGCGGCTTCAACGTCCGCAACGCCGCGCCCGTCTTCGCACAGATGCGCCTGCGCAAATCCCCGATGGAATTGCAGCTCCTCCAGCACGCGATTGATATTACGACCGAAGCCTTCGGCCGCTCGATGGCCGCCGCCGGTCGTGCGCAGTGGGAATACGAGGTTGAGGGCGAGGTCGTCTACACCTTCAAGCGGCGCAACGCAGATCACTGGGGCTATCCTTCCATCGTCGGCTGCGGCCCGAATGCGACGACGCTGCACTACATCGAATCGCAGGGGCGCGTGAAGCCCGGCGACCTGCTCTTGATGGATGTCGGCGCGGAGTACGGCCACTACACTGCGGACGTGACGCGCACCTTCCCCGTCGGCGGCAAGTTCACGCCCGCGCAGGCCGAGATTTACCAGATAGTCTACGACGCGCAGGAGGCCGTCGCCCGCGCGACACGGCCCGGCGCTCTCTTTCCGCAGGACGTACATAACGCCGCCGTCGAGAAGGTCAAGGACGGGCTGCTGCGGCTCGGACTGATTACCGACCGCAACTCCGATCAATATCGCATCTGGTTCATGCACGGCACGTCGCACTGGCTCGGGATGAACGTCCATGATGTCGGCGGGCGCAACGTCAGGCTCGAACCCGGCATGGTCTTCACCAACGAGCCCGGCATCTACATCCGCGAAGACGCGCTCGAATACCTGCCCAAGACGCCCGAGAACGAGCGTTTCATCGCCGCCGTGCGCCCGGCCTTCGAGAAGTACAAGAACATCGGGGTGCGCATCGAAGACGACCTGCTCGTCACCGCCGAGGGCGCGAAGTGGATGACGCAGGCTCTCCCGCGTTCCATCGCGGAGATAGAGGCTTTCATGGCGCGTGCGCCGCGCGAGCTGCGCCTGAGCGCCTTCGAGCTGCCCTGGCCTGCCGGACCGGACTTGAGGCAAACGCTGCTCGCCCTCAATGCTCGAAGGACGCACTTAATCGGACAGCATTGACGGAAAAAGGGCGCGGGCGAAAACTCACACTTGCGAAAGAGGGATAGATGAAAGCGCCGGTACCTGAAAACGAAGCGGCCAGGCTCCGTGTCTTACACGAGTTCGAGGTGCTCGACACGGACCCGGAGGAGTCCTTTGACGATCTGGCGCGGCTGGCCGCCTACATCTGCGGGACTCCGATTGCCATCATCTCGCTGATTGATTCGGACCGCCAGTGGTTCAAGTCGCAGCTCGGATTGAGCGAGAGAGAGACCAGCCGCGATGTCTCCTTCTGCGCTCACGCCATCACGCAGTCCGGCCCGTTCATCGTCCGCGATGCGCTCGACGACGAGCGTTTCAGGTCGAACCCGATGGTCAATTCGAGCCCCTACATCAGGTTCTACGCCGGTTCGCCGCTTTCGACCGTCGAAGGTTTCAAGCTCGGGACGCTGTGCGTGATAGACCGCGTGCCGCGGGAACTCAGGCCGGACCAGGTCGCGGCGCTCCGTATGCTCAGCCACCAGGTCATGACTCAACTGGAGCTGCGGCGCACCGTCGCGCAATTGACCCATTCGCTCAATGCTTATAAGAGGAGACTGGGCGGCGCAGCCCCGGAAGACGAGCAGGGAGGCGAGAGCAAAGTCGAACCGGGTTAATAAAACTTTGCCCGGCAGGAATAAAAAGCAGCGCGGACTTTAACAAAATCCGCGCTGCTTTTTACGTCGGCCCGCTTTTATTCAGACGCGCCGCATGGATGCTCTTATTCGTACCCGAGGGCTTCGACGGCGTCCTGGCGGGCGGCTCGCAGCGCCGGGTAGAGTGCGCCGATGGTCCCGCCGACGAGTCCGACGCCGAGCGCGACGGCAATCCAGAAAGGCTCGATTTCGACGACCAGCGAAGTCATCCGCATGACGGCGAAGCGCAGGATGAGCGTCAGCACTATCCCCGTCAGGACTCCGAGCAGGCTGACCATCAGCGCCTCCTGCTCGATGATCCAGGCAATCGTGCCCTTCGACATCCCGAGCGATTTGAGAATCCCTATCTGGCGCGTCCGCTCCGTCACGGTCGTGTACATCGCGAGCAGGATGACCAGCATGCTGATGGTCGCGGCGATGACGACGACCACCTTGATGAAGATGTTGAGCGCGGGCACGCTCGACGCGTAAAGCTCCGGCAGGTCGCGCGTGAAGATGATCTGGTCTTCGGGAAACTGCGCCCTGATGCGGGCGGCGACCGCGTCCTGCTCGGCAGGGTTGTTGCACGCGACCAGCACGGCCGTGCAGTGGTCTGCGCCGCCCACCTGCTCCTGCATCGTTTCGAGCGGAATCTTGATGCGCCCGCCGCCCGGCGGCTCGTAGATACCGACGATGCGGAAGGGGCGCTCGTAAAGTTGAACGGTCGAGCCGACGGTCGCCTGCCTGTCCTGCTGCCAGACGGTGTCAACCATCGCCTGGTCCCGGCATCCCGGCGGCGCGGAAGCCGGGCAGGGCTCGAAGCGCGAGCCCTCCCTGATGGTCAGGCCGGTCAGCGACGAATATTCGTCGAAGGGAACTCCGTCAACCAGGCGGCTGCCGAAGCCGCGGTCGCTGCTGACCAGATTCTGCCCGATGGGAACGGCGGCGCGCACTCCCTCCATCTGCGCTATCTGCCGGGCGCGCGAAACGGGCAGCGCGAAGGGCTGCGACCCGCTCATCGAGAATGTCCCCGAAGCCCGGACCATGACTTCAGCGCCGATGTTGGATTCACGCCGCCCGCGCTCGCGCAGGACGCCGTGCGCCAGCCCGACCGTGAAGATAATCAGCAGGACGCCGATGCCTATCCCGAAGACGCTGACCACTGTTCGCGCGGGCCTGTGCGTCATATTTGAAAAGACTAGACTGTCCATGATTTTACGTGCTCGCGGGCTCCTGTTGCTCAAGCGGCGCAGCGCGTCCGGGACGGTTCGCCACGCGAGAATAACGAGCCCGATTACGGTCCAGAAGAGTGTTCCGGCCTTGCGCACGAGCGCCAGCGTGACGCCCGTCGCGGCCGCAAAGCCGAGCGTTTGCAGGATGATTTCCGTCCCGCCTTCGTAAACTCCGATGGTCGCCGGGACGAAACCGAAGGCGAAGTTAATCACCTTCGTCAGAGATTCGATCACGTAGGCCGCCTGCACCTGCGGCTGGTAGCCGAGCATCCGAAGCGTGACGTAGACCTCGAAGACGCTCGACGCATGCGCCAGCAGGTTATACACGATCATCGCAAAGAAAGAGCCGCGACGATGCTTGTAGAAATCGTAGACGTGCGATTCGAGCCGGTAAATCTGGCTCCTCCGCGAGGTCAGAGACTGCGGGTGAAAGCCGAAGCGCCCGAGCCTGTCAATGGTCCAGGAGAGGAGCATCACGCGGCGGCTGGCGGCCCAGACGGTCGCCACTATCCCCAGCGCGGCCAGGGCTGCGATGCCGAAAATGACGTAGCGAACCAGCAGCGGCAGGTTGTAGGACGCGAGCATCACGACCGCGCCGCTCAGGATGAAGAAGACGACCGAGAGATTGTAAAGAATATTGTCGACGACGAGGGCCGAGACGCCGTAAACGAGCGGCACGCGCTTGCGCAGGAGCGCGACCTTCGTCGCTTCGCCGAGCAGCGGACCGGTGAAGGTCAGGAAGCTGATGGACTCGCCGCCGAGCCTCACGGCCAGCGCATGACGGAAACTGAAACGCCTGTGCTCGGGCGGGACCGAGACGCTCATGCTGAGCGTGCGCAGGACGTGGCGCGAGCCGCTGATGGCGAGCAGGATGATGAAGCCGAAGCCGATGCGAACGAGCGCGTCGAAGATGGGCTGGACGCCGACGCGGTTGATGACGTAGACGAGCAGCGCGACGCCCAGCAGGAAAGCGATGGCTTGCAGCCAGATGATCGTATGGCTGACGCGCCCCGCAGAGGAATCTTCCGTCTCCGCCGCCTGCTCCGCCGCCGCGGCGCCCTCTTCGCCAGCGGGCGGCGCGTTTCTCAATTGCTCGTCTGTCGTCATCAAGGCGCGGCTTCCACTCCTTTAACCACCGGCGAATCCTTCCGTGCAGCCTTCCCGCCGCCCAGCAGCCCTTCGATAATCCGTCCGGGAAAACGGCGGAAGCCGCGCTCCCAGAGAGCCGCCGCGGGCTCCTGCCCCGGCCCGAGCTGCCCTGTCAGCCCGAGCACCGTCGGGACGAAACTCAGGCTGTCGTAAGGCTCTTCGATCACGGCGGCGCGGGGAATGGGCGTGCGCTCGCCTCCGGCCAGCATCAGTGTAGAGTGCGTCGAGATGCGAAAGAAAGAGCCGTGATTGCCGCCCGGATTAAAGCCCCTGACATCAAAGTTCCAGTGGTTATTGGCCAGCACCAGCAGGTCCGCCTCGACCAGCGCGCGTTGCCTGCGACGGAAACGCCGCATCAGGCGCTCGGTCTCGGAAAGGCCGGAAACGTCCGTGGCGAGCGCTTCATGCAGATGCTGCGCCAGTTGCTCATGCAGGCCGATAAGGGCATTAGAGTATGTCGTTTTGTGCAGCGCACGCAACCACTCGACATCCGTGTGCCAGCCGCCCAGCCATTCGACGCGCGAGCCGCCCCCCGGAATCTGAACTTCTGTGTCTTCCCATATTTTCAGCGGAAAGCCTTCGCGCCACTGTGCGCGGTTGAAATGCACTGCCTCGTCCGCGCCCTGCCTCAGGTAGGAGACGGGCAGATAACGCAGGCTCAAGTGCCCGGCCTCGTCCTCGCGCGAGAGAATGAGGGCCTGCTTGTCCGCCCCGCCGTAGAGCCAGATAACGTCGCCGTTTGCGCTTAGCTCGCGCCCCAGTTCGGGCGCGATGAACTGGCGCGGGATGCGCGTGGCGACGAAATCAATCGGGCGCGACTCGACGCCCGGCTGCACATTATTGCGCATCATGATGGAATGCAGGAGCGCGAAATAATCTATCCGCGTGAAGCTGCGCTGCATATCGAGCGAGCCGTCTGCGGCCAGGACCGGGCCGCCCGGCGCGAGGCCGACCACGTAGTTCTGGAGTTCGTAAATGCTGTTGTGATCGCCCATCGCTCCCTTGGCAATCACGTCTTCGATCCTGATGCGGTCCGGCTCGAAGCTCTCGCGCCGGAGGGCGAGCAGGTTCTTGAGCGTGATGGCATACTTCTGATATTCGCGCTCGTCCCCCATCGAGGAATCGAGGCGCGCGAACTGGCGAATGGCCTCCTTATCGCGCCCCGCATCAGTATCGGCCCTGGTCCATTTCTTCGGCTGCGCTGCGACGATCACGCGTTGCTTCTCGATCACAGTGTGCAGCGCGCCCAGCTCTTCATTCAACTGCGACAGCTCGCGCTCCCAGCCCTCGCGCCGCCTGTCGAGCGTCGAGAAGAAGGCGTTCGCCAGCGCCGCCCGGACGGGTTGCGCGAGGTCTTTGCGCCGGAGCTGCTGCAAGAGGATGTGAAGGATGTTGAGATCGCTGTCGCGCAGGTGAATCGAGGCGCGCTCGTTGCCGTCAAAGTCGAGCAAGGCGGTCGGGTAATCCGTGCTCCGGCCTTTGAGATAATAGGATTCGGGCGTCGTCGTCGTAATCAGCGGGACGAGCGGGTAGATGCCCTTGACCGAGTAGTCGAGCATCAACCGGCGCTTGGTGATGACGTGATGGCCGCCCCCGGCTGCGCTGCCGAGCAGCTTGACCAGGTTGTATCCCTGGCTATAAATGCGCCCATCCGAATTGAAGCCGTGATCGGAGACGAGAATGAGCGCGGTTTCCGCAGCCTGCGGCGTCTTCTGAATCGTGGTCCAGATGCGGCCGATGATCGCGTCGAGCTCTCGCAGGGCGTAGAGATGCGCTTCGCGGTCGCGGTTGTGATGAGCCGTGTGGTCGAACTCCGTCGTGTAATAGTCAAGGTAACGGATGCGCGGGTCGCTCAACTTCTGCGTCAGCTCGCGCTCAAGCTGGTCGAGCACGATGTTGCGTGCTTCGAGCCCCATCGTCCATTCGTCAATCAGCTCGCCCGGAGTGCGCGTCAGAAAGCGGTTCTGCAAGCCCCTCTGGAGCGTCGTCCAACGAGTGCCGCGCTGGTAAAGCTGGAAGCTGATGTAGCGTTCGTCGTAGGGATAAGCGTCCATCAGGAGCGGCAGCCCGAGTTCGTCGAGCACCTCGGGGCCGGGCATGTCAACGCGCCGCTGCGCGACGTTCTCGATGTAGAAGGGGATGAAGTTCAGATAGTCGTAAGCGTGCAGGGTGAGGCGGTCAAACTCCACGTTGCCCTTGATTTGCAAGTGCTGCCCGGTGTCGAGCAGCGACCAGGACGGCCCGGAAAGGCTGATGCCGCGCACGTAAAAGTTGGATACACGCGTGCCCTGCCGGTAAAAGACGCTTTCAATCCAGGGCAACTGGCTCTTGCCCGTCTGCGGATTGCGCTCCTGCACAAACCCGTCAACCATCTCCGGCGGCAAGCCGTCCACCTTGACGACGACGACGCGCTTTGTCTGGCCGAATGCGGCCGCGTGCGCCAGGAGCATGAAGGCGCAGACTAAAAGCACGCAACGCGAGACGCCGGGGTGTGCGGGGAGCGAGACGCGTGAACGAAGGCCGGACTCGCTCTCGGCCGCGTCGCCGCCTTCCCGCAGCTCTCCCCGCAGGGGCCGACCGAGAGTCGCCGGGCCCCGCCCGTTAATGATTTTCATTGACGACACTTAAGATTGCCTTAGCATCCGAGGGCGCGATTCGCTGCTCCTCCTTGACCGCCAGGCGAAGGTAAGCGGCGCTCTGGTCGCGCCAGCGCGCTTCGAGCTTCTGGTCGCTGTAGATGCGCAGCAGCTCCTTCTTGGCCGTTTCGTTGTTGATGCGGTAGAGACTGTTGAGACAGAGGCTGCGGGTCTCTGCGTCGGCCGTGCGGTTGAAGATGAGAGCCGCCGCGCTCGCCATTCTGCCGTTTGCAGCCGAGCCGTGCTCGACCACGTAACGCAGCGCCTCGCGCACCTCGTCTATGTTTCGCACGACCTCTATCTGCGGGCTGGACCTGGCCACCCCGCGCAGAAAACGCTCGTAATAATCGAGCCTCCGCCTGACCTCAAGCTCGGCCAGCGTCTCCGGCGTGGACTTTTCCCTGTGCGTGTAGAGACCGAAGCTCAGGAGATTAGCGATGCGCAAGAGCGCCTGTTCCCCGCGGTTATGTTTGAGCGGGACCATCTCGGCGCGCCTGTCCCGGTCGAGACGCGCGGGCAGGCCGCCGGGCCTTCGCGCGTAGGCGACGAGCGCCGCATACTGCTCGCGCGCCAGCCTGGCCTCCGCCCGCAGATCATTTTCCAGCGGGTTGAGCGAGACGCTTTCCAGGCGACGGCCGATCTGGTCGCGCAATTGCGGGTCGAGCGATGCGTCGAGCGAGAGCAGGAGCTTTAACTGCGAATAGGCGCGCAGGCGCGACGGCTGGTTGATGTCCATGCCGCGCCTGCCCGTGACGAAATCATAGACGGTGCGCCCGAGGAAGTATGGCAGGTTGCCGAAGCTCGAAAGCGAGAGCACTGTCCGCGTCACATCTTCGAGGACGCGGCGGGACATCTCGCGGCGCTTCGGATTTCGCTGGTCGCGGAAGTCCACCAGGATAATCGGAATCTTCGGATTGTCCAGCCCGTAGAGCGCGAGCGGAATCATCTCGACGGCCCGCGCGCCGGCGACATCGGCCGCCACCGGACGATTCTCCGCGTCGAAGTAGCGCGTCTCGGTATAGCCTTTCCAGTTGCGCAGGCCCGCGTCGAGCCAGGGGCTTGAGATGTTCAGGAAGCGTGCGTCGAAAGGCTGCGAGCGCCCGGCGGCCAGGTCTGCGCGAGATACCCAGACGAGCGCATGCGTGGCGCTCCCGTCGGGCAGTTGGAGCGGCTCGAAGTAGAGCCCTTCGGCCTCCGCGCGCTGGCGCAGCAGCTCCCAGTTGTGTCCGCGCAGGTCGCGCAGCAGCGTCGTCTGCCGCTCATAAACCGATTGAAGATTGATGTCGTCAACGATTCCGCCGAGCGGCTTTTCCGCCAGCATCAGCCGCGCCTGGATGTCCTGCATTTCGGGAGCGGTGAAAGCTGGCTCTGCGCCCGTCCCGGCCTCGTAGAGCGAGAGGATGGCGAGCGCGCGCGCCAGGTGCGCCTTGCGGTAATCGTCGTAGTTGCGACGGGCCGTGTGCGACGAAGCCTTGAGCGGCAGGCCGTAGGAATCGAGCAGCAGAGATTGCAGCGCCGTCCAGAAGAACCTTTTCCAGACCTCGTGATCGGTCGCGGAGAGGTCAATGATGGGCGGCGGCTCGCCCCCGGCGGCGCGCTGCCTGCTGCCGACGCGGCTGTAGAGACAGGGGATCGTCGAAGCCAGACGCTGACCGAAGGACGGCTTCGCGTAGGTCATCATCCAGAGATAGCGCAGGCGGTCGTTGGTGGGCTCGGCATCGCCGAGCGTGTCGCGCAGGACGCTGACCAGCGGCACTTCCGTCGTCTTATCCGCCTCGCTCGGGAGCCCTTCGAGCGGGCCGAAGATGGTCAAAAGCTCCGCTCCGCCCGCGACAGGCAGTCGTTCCAGACGAAAGCCGCGCCGCGTCGGCTGGCTC
>DASVWH010000097.1:0-10795 GCA_036389715.1 Pyrinomonadaceae bacterium
CCAATCGCCTCTATATCTTCCGGCTGGTAAAGCATCCAGTTGCGGGCTGGGATATGCTCCTCACCGTTTCTCTGCGTTCCCCGCAGGTGGAAGGGGGCCTTCCAGTCCGTGTTGACGATCTCCCAGCCGTCGCCGGAGAAGACCGGCTGGTTTGCCCCGCGCATGTCACCGCTCTCATCGAGCAGCCCGCCGGACTTATGCGCCCTGGTGCTGTCTGCCAACTGTTTCCAGGGAGGACGGCCTCCAGCCGCGAAGTTCTGGTCGAGCGAGCCGAGCATGTGCTCCGCGGAGTCGCTCAGAGGGGCTTTGAGATTGCTGGACCGACGCCGCAGCAGCTCGATGCGCGCAATCAGCTCTCTCAGGCCTTCGACTTCCTGTGACATAGGCTCATGCCCTCAGAACGCCGAAGAAGAACCCTGGCGTCGGATTCGTGGACGTAGCTATTTCAATGAACGGCGAATCGAGTTTGGCCTTACCTGCGGCTATTGCCTGAAGGAGCCGGATGGCGTCATCATGGGCTGCCTTCCGGACTTTCCAGCGCCCCTCGTCTGACTCCGCCTTGTCCTTCCAGAGATCGTAGAGGGCGAGGTCCAGATTGATGCTGACTATCATCGGCGTCGCCGAGATGGGTCTGCGGTAAGCGGTGGGCACATAGGCGTCGAAGATTCCGGAAGCGTAATCTATGGCCTGGTTGACCCGAAAATTATTAACCGCGCCGGTGTTCTCATGGTCGGTCTCGGCCATGAGTTCGGCCTCGCCGATGCGGTCAGTAATGTTCACATTGCCTATGTAGCCCACGCGCGTACACTCGTTTGAGAAAGAGCGAATTAACTGTTAAGCGTATCCCTGTCCACCTTCGGCGGCGGCGGCACGGTCGCCTTGGACGGGATATGGCTCGGGCCTCTGCGGTTGCGGGCAATCGCGGCCTGCGCGGCCTCCGGCACGACCTCAGGGTCGAGTTGACGCCCTAACTGGATCGCCTGGCCGGGCTGGGCCGGGGCGGACTGCGGATGGTAGACGGGAATCTCCACCGGCTTCTTCTTGCTCTGCGGAGGCTCGGGGATTTCGAGTATCTCGCCCGAATGCAGCAGTCGCTCGATGGTGGCCGTGCGGAAGACCTTGTCCGGCGCGGACCCTCCGATGAAGGCTTCGCCGCCGGGGTGTCTTGGATCGCGCTCGTGCAGGACGACGCGGTCGTCCTTGCGATTCGAGACCACCCACAGCACGCCCTCCATTGCTGCGCTCTGCTCACTGGCAGCCGGAGGAGTCCCGGAACCGGTCGCGGGCCTATCGCCGCCTGTTTTCTGTTGGTCAATTGCCATCGTTCGTCACCTCAAAGTTTTGTATGGATGCGGAAGAGAGGCGTTGAGGCGGCGCGCCCGCGCGCGCCCCCGTCATGCGCCCTAGCCGTTGATGTTGAGCGTCTTCGAGCCGTTGGCGTCCACGATGCCGTAACCGACTACCTCGGTCATGCTCATGGCTTGCGTCTGGTCTTCGATGAAACGGTCCACTTCGGAGACGTTGCCGCCGATCTCCGACACTTCCTCCACGGTCTGGTTGCTGTCCCAGCCGACGAGCTTCAGGGCGGGCGCGTCGGCCAGCTCGCCGTAGCCAATCGGCTCGTCGAAGCGATTGCCCATGTTGCGCATGGAGCCGAGGCCGCCCTGCGGCAACATCACGAGCGGGGTCCCGTTGACGGTATTGACCGGCAGCAGCAGAAGCTGCATCAGGGACGGGCTCTGCGCGAGGACCACATCGAGGCGGTAAGCGTTCGTGAAGCTCATCTTCCAGGACAGCCACGCCCTCAAGGTGAGCGTGCCGGCGCTGGAACCCGGATCGAGCGCGGTCTGAGTGACGACCGTGGAGGATGTGTTCGCGTTGCCGTCGCCGTTTAGGACTGTGTCGAGCACGATGGCGACCTTGTCCACCTCGGCCTGCATCGCCATGCGCGAGATGATGAAGGCGATGCGGTCAATGCGCTGGCGGCGCAGTTGCTCGTAAGTGGCGCGCAGGATGCGCCCGAACTTGTGGATTTGGAGGACGTGCTCTCCCGTGACGAGCGTGGTCGCGGGGATACGAGTGCCCTCCATCACGCGCTTGAGACGGTAGGCATCCGTGCCGAGGTCGTCCACGATATAGATCGAGCGATAGTCCTGGCCGTCGATCTGCGTCCGCCTGGCCAGCAGCGAATCGAGCGGAATGGGCGGGAGAAGCCGCTTGGCGCGGACCTGGTTGTCATCGGCGTACTGGTTGGCGATGGTGTTAACGGCAGCGTCGCCACTGAGGAGCAGGGCGCGCGTCGTCTCGGTCATCGGAGCCATCTTCGTCGCCTGCCGCCAGACGCGAGCGCAGAACTCATGCATGATGGCTCGGCCCTGCCTAGTCTTGGTCGCATCGCCCCAGGTAGTGGCGCGGACGCCCTCATGGGCTATCGGTGCGGCGATGATGCCTGCGGCTTCCATCACGCGCTCGAAAGCGTCCAGCTCGCGCTCATTTTCCGGAAGCTCGCTCGTCGGGTCTTCCTGTTCGAGCAACTGCGAAACATTGCATCCCTGGCCGTAAGCGCGAGTGAAAAAGCTCAGATCGAAGCTCCGCGCCAGGGCTTCAGAGGTCTGGTGGGTGATCGCCACAGTCATCGTAAGAATCCTCCAGTTAAGAAGCGAAGGGGAATAAACCTATTCGCTCAGCCTAGTTCACCCTGCGGGGAGAACGCGAAATTTCTAAAGCTCGACGACGACGTTGTCGGGGTCGGCCGTGTTGACGACCGAGCCTTTGGCGACGCCGAGCTCGGCCGCGACGGCCGTGTCCACATCGCGGATGTAGCCGCGCGCGCCCGTCCTGGCCGCCCCGACGATCTTTCTGCCGCGCGTAGTCGAATTCGTGCCGGAATCGCCCTTCGGCAAGGTGATGTACTCGTGAACCTGGACGGTGGCGAAACCGTCCTGCTCGATCTTGAGGACCTTGCCTTTGACCGCCGCGCCGTCGCTTGTCAGCGCCACCGTGTCGTTGTCGGAAAGCATCACGGCGTTGCCGGTTCCGGCGGCCTTGCCGATTCCGTTCGGCTTCGTGCGGTCGTAGGTGAGCGTGACGCCGTCTATCTTGAAAGTGTCCGCGCGATAGCCGATGTCGGTGTAATCAATCTGGTTGCGACCATTCATGGTGAACTCTCCTCTGCTAAGCTGCTAATGGAACGGTTTGCTGCTAAGTGAAAGATTTAAGAAGCGCGTGTCTTGAAGGCCGAGCGCGGCGTAGCCCGTTTCGGCGGAGGCGGCGGCTCGGCATCACGGGTCCGGCGGCCGCCACTCAGGACCTTATCGCCCTGGGTCGTCCAGTCGGCGCTCATGCGCTTGATCCCCGCGATTGTTGCTCTTTCCAGCACGTCGCGATAAAACGGCTGGTCAAAGCCGGCCCCGAAGGTGCGCACGCCCTCTGCGAGCGCCTCAGCGATCAGGTCTTCGCGGTAAGCCGCGCCGTCGGCCGCCAGCTCGAGGAGGCGGGCATTTGCCGGGATGATGGTCTCCGGCAGGCCGCGCTGCACAACGAGGCTGCGCAACTGCGTCAGCAGGCGAGCTTCATCAGGCGCGGCAGGCTGGGCGGAGTCGGTTGACGGCGGTGGAGCGCCCGCGCTGGCTCCGGCGGCCTCGCTGCCCGGCGCGGCATCTCCGGTGGCGGCCTCTTGAGCGTCGGCAGCGCCGTTGGGCGCGCCAGCATTGGCGGTCCCTGCCTCGTTGTTTCTTTGCTGTGGCATCTCTCTGTTCTCCTCGGGAGTCGAGTGGCCGGGAACGACGACACGCTTCGCCGGCAGGTGGATGTGGTAACGCTGCTCGATGAACCTCTGGGCTTTAGGATTGATGCGCCCGCTCTCGGCTTCCTGCTGTGCTTTGATAATCGCAGCACCAGGGCAGGAGCCCTTGAAGACATCACTGGTCTCGGCCAGATGCGCATCTTCAACGGTGGCTTCGGCAATGACCTTTTCTACTTTCCCGTCATGCTCGACCTCTTCTTCCCAGCCGGGAATGTGATCGCAATCCCAGTCGCGGAGCATGTCGCGTCCACAGATCGAACAGACGAACATTCCGCCGTAGAAGCCGATGGACACGTCGTTGAGGATGGCCGTGTCAATGCCGAGGATAAGCTGGTCGCTCGACACCGAGCCGAGCATCAATCCAGGAACGGTATAGAAGTCAGCCGTCACTCGCGCGATGCCATTACCCTGAGCATTGACAAACTTGCCGCCGATGGAACGGCCCAGAATCTCATCTCTGTTATGGCTGTGCAGGAAAGAGACTCCGGCTTGAGCATCAGCCGCATAATTCTTCAGAGAAGAGACGGCCATGCGCGTATGATGGGAATCGAGGCGGTTGTTGGAGATTTCCGCGCTGAAGAAGTAAGGGTTGTACCTCTTAATGAAGTCCTCGGTTACTGCGCGATGAGCGATTGCCTCCGCGCCCATCTCAGCCTGGTTAGCGCGCAGGATCACCGCAGCCGGGTGTCCGAAGACCATGTTCTGCGTGTCGGCTTCTCCCATTACAATGGCCTCACTCGCTTGTTGGCTACCGGCATCTTGTGCCGGTCATCATTCATGCGCTTACGTTTCCGCACCCTGGCCGGCTTGACGAAACCAGCTCCGCATTGAGGGCAGGTGGAGCGCTCTACGTCGGCGGCGTTTAGAGACGCTCCACATCGAGGGCAGAAGTTCTGGCGGCTTGTGGCTGGCTTACTCATGCGGATCGAAACAACCGGGAAGCGTTAGAGTCGTAAGTCGGTGCTCTCGTGAAGGGAGCGGTCAACAGAGGAGCGGCGGCACTGCGAGGGCCTGGTACGGGGCGCTCTGTAAAGTAGTCGTCCGGGTTCGCCTTACGCTCCAGTGGCGAGTCTGCGCGGAAACAGCCCTAATCGGCGGCAGCGTGTTCGGCCTGGACTGGATGATTGCGAGCTGATGAAGGTAGCTCGATGCCTCGGGTAACTTTTCGGTAGCGGGCGACTTTTCTGCCCGCGTAAAGAGCGCCGCGCCGGGCTCATTGAGCCTTGCGGCCGGGGCTTCTGCCTGCACGCTGGCCGTGGCCTGGATAGTGGCGCGCTCGCCCGGTCCCGGCATCTGGCCGCGCTGGCGCGCCCCGGCCGGAGCGACCGTCAAGCTCAACAGCAGGCACACGCTCAGGATTAAACCGACAATGAAACTTTTCCTCATTTGACCTCCTCAGGGTCTGACGTGGGTTAGCGCGGGTGAAAGGAAACGCCCCGCTGATTCAATCAAGGCGATAGAGCCTTGGTTCGTTCAACGGGGCGTATTATGCGGTCGAAACGACCGGATTTGTTGTGCGCAACCTTACGAGCAACCTTACGGGCGGCTATTCAGAAGCCGACTTGGCCTGCTCTTTGGTTGGCTCGGCCGTGAGAAGCTGGCTCTCTTCTTCGGGCGTAAGCTGTCGTCCGGCATCCTTTGCCATGTGCAGCGCCAGGACGTAATCAACCTCTTGACGGGTATCAAAGAGCTTCGTCTTGCCGTCATAGTTCAGCTCATATTTCTCGCCTTCCGCTGTCCGCACTTGTCTGATTCCGTTGAACATGATTCTTCTCCTTGTGTGGTGATTATTAGCTAGGGGGCATCGTGGTCATTTTCGCGCCCGATTATGAGTTCACATCAGCGCGATATGCAGGTGGCCCGTTCGACCGATTGCTCCCAGGGTCCGGAGTCTCCGCGCCGACGGAAGGGATGTCAGTGACGGGTTTACGAGGCTGCTGCTCAACGGCATCCTGGCCGACCGTCTTTCGGGCGGCCTGATTGTTATCAATCCAGCCACGGTCATACTCAAAGGCGGCGTTCATGTTTTTTATGCGTTGCGTCTGTGCGTCGCGCAGCTCCTCGGAGGCACGCAGCTCGGCGAACCTGACGAGCACGCGCGCCGCGATCCCTCTGGCCTGTAAGGCGAGAGTGAACATTCTGCTGAGCAAAGTCTCGCCTGGATGCTGGACGACCTTGATGCCGGAAGTGAACGCTTCCCACTGCCGGTTAGCGTGGGTCTCGCTTACCGCTTCGTTGCTGCCCATCAGGAAGGGCATCGTCTTCAGTGCGCGCGTAACCATCCTGTCGAGCGCGCGGAAGAGCCCATCCATCGCGCCGAGGCTCGAAGAGTTCATCGCGCTTATCGGCCGGTTCATCGTCACGCTCTCGTCGTGCATAAAAGCATCATCGGGGTCCAGACTCTGATAAACCTTCTCGACCTCGGCGAATGCGTCCTTCAGGAACTGATCCGTTTTCTCTGAGTCGTCCTTGATGTCCGCAGGTATATGCGACAGGATTTTCTCAAGATCGACGGTGATGTCGTATCTCGGGTAGCCCTGCTGCTGGACGACACGCTTGAGGTCATGCAGTATGGCCATCAGGAACAAAGAGGCGAAGATAGCCGGATGGGCCAGGGCGCGCCCGTAAGGGCTGCCCGGCAGCGGGTGGATCGGGATGTAACAGATCGTCGGCCCGTCGAGTGGCACGAACTGCCCTGACTGCATCTGGCCGAGCTGAGCGATAGGACCTCGATCTTCGTCCTCTATTACCCTGAACCTGACAGTGCCGGCATCGGGCGTCACCAGGTCAATCGGCATCCGTCCCGTCTTATCGAGCACCAGCTCCGCGAAGAAGGCCCCGCGCATGAACGGCCCCATGAAGAGTCTGCTGATCACCACGTCCATCGAGCCATACAGTTCTTCGAGTCGCGCGATGAATTCATTGAGGGCCGCCTGCGCTTTATCGTCAACATCATCGTCATTCTTCGAGTTGACCTTTAACGCTTTGGCGGTGAAGCCGGGGTTACAGAAGAGCTGGTAGTTCCACAGCGCGCTCGACACTTCGGGCGAAGCATCGACGAGCAGCTCGAGCAGCTTGGTTGGAGAAAGCGTGTCGAGCATCTTCGACGTGAATTTACCGGCGCGCAAGCTGCGAAAGTAAGGGTCCGAGGAGAGCGGGGCCAGGAGGGTGAGCCCTCCCGAGAGCATGTTGCTGAAAGGATATTCCGACGTGCGCCGGCCTCCGACGAGAGTAGAGCCTGGAGAGTAGACCGCCTGTGACGAGCCGGACGTGCGACGGACCTCCGGCGTTGTCGCGCCGCCTATGGCTGCTCGGGCCTGAGATGTGGCCTCTCCGGTGGAGACGGCAGCACCATCATCTGCATCCGAGGATGCCAGGCGAATCTCCGGCAACCACGGCAGCCACGCTCGAACTCTCTCGTATACGCCCATCGGTCTTATCCTTTCATCCCTAAGGATTCAGTAATTTGTCTTCTAACGATTACCCGAGTTTTGGGTTTCTTACACCGCTGACCATGATGCCGCCGGTCCTCGTCGGCTGCGGCAGGGTCAGTCGTGCGACCAGGTCGTACACGCAGGCGTGAAACAGGTCATCGCGGTTCTTATGCACCCACTTGGGCATCTCCTGGCCCTCCTGATTCTTGACCATCACGCGTGTGGGCGCTTTCATGTGAACGACGACTTCCGGGTCATTGTGAATGCTCGCGGGCCAGACCTCGGAGGCGGTCGCCACCATGCTATAGACGGCATCCATGGCCATGTCCCGGTTGATCTGCACGGTATCTTCCACCTTCAGCGGGTCCGCCTTTTTGACGGCCACCCCGTGCATCTTCTTCTCTTCGGAGCCGGGAAGCCTGAACATCTCGCCCTTGAAATCCGTGTTCGGATAGAATGCCCGCCGGACCCGGCCCCTGTGTTTATCCGCCCAGGCCTTGATCGCCGTCGGGTCATACGATCCGTCAATGACGGCCTGGCGGACATGAAAGCGCTCCATCAGCTCGTCGAGCTTCTCGAAGATGCCCCTGTCCTCGTCGTGCGTCAGGGCCCCCATGGCCAGCACGTAGCGCCGTCCGTCCGGGCCTGTCCCGGATACGCGGTAGTGGTAACGCTTGCCGCCGTCCACGCCGAGAGTCCCGTCGCGCCAGACTACGCCCGCGGGGAGCATGCCATTCGGAAGGCTTACGCTTAACTGCTTGAGCATCTCGTCCGTGACGGCGCTGTCTTTCGGCGTATAGGGCACGCCGAGGTCCGAGCGGTAGAACTCCGTGACCTGCTCAGGGTCGGTGCTGATCGCGGCGATAGCCAGCTCCGAGAGTGAGACCGAGGGGAAGCAGAGCGCCGGCACGTGGTAGCCCCGGATACGCGTGATCTCAGGCCTGCGCGCGACCCAGCGGCCGGGGCCGAAGCGGTCGTCGTCGGAGAGCGTCTGTCGGCAGGAGGGGCAGGCTACCGTAATGGTCGAGCGGTGGATGCTCTCCTCTTCGCGCTCCTTCCACTCTTCATAATCCGCCCCCTCAACTTTAACGTCGCGGAAGAAGTCGAGAGAATTCCACCCGTCGCAGCCAGAGCAATGCACCTCCCACTCCTGCTGGTCAGACTGGAGGTAGCTCTCGTGTATCCCTTTGTTGGGGAGCGTCGGGGTGGAGAGACGTATCTGGCGCTTGACCTGGCTGTGCCTGAGCCGCTTGACCGCGAGGGCGACGGCGCGCGGCAGCATCTCGTCATACTCGTCGAAGATGAGCAGGTCGGCCTTGAAGGACTTCAGGGCCTTGGTGGACCATGCCCCGCGAATGTAGAAATAGCTGTGACCGGCCTTCTTAAAGCCGACATCGTCGAAGTCGGTGAAGAAATCGCCGAGCTTGTCCGATTCGTCCTTGATGCCGCTGATGCGCTCTTTCGAGAAATCATAGAGAGCGTCCTGGGTCGGAAAGAGATAGCCTACGTTCAGGCCGTCATTGCTCGTCTTCCAGTACCTGGCCCCCACGTCGAGGGCGTGCAGGGCGCGCGAGATGGCCAGCTCCGAGAGGCCCACCTGCGCAGGCTTCATGATGACTATGAAGGGGTGATCGTCGTCGTATATCTGCTTGAGAGGCTCATAGCCGCGGGCGGGCTCCTCAGCCGTGGCGGGCCTGTAATCGAGAGAGAAGGGCCGGCCCTCGATTCGACGGTAGGCCTCGGCCCATACAAGGGGCGGAAGGTCGCAGACGGGGGTGCTTCCGGCCTCGTCTAAGAGGGCCTGGATATTGAAGTACTCGAGGAGGTCCTGCTTGAGGATCTCAAATGGCGGGGATGTCGCGCTCATTGACTCCAAGTAAGATAAGACCGGCCCGGGCTTCCTCGGGCGTCTTTCCGCTCTCGACCAGCTTTCTGAACATCTTTCCGGCCAGCTCTTTGCTCTGATCTCCGAGGTTTAAGGGGATGGCTCCGCCGTTCGGGCCGCTGTGCTCGCGCTTGTTGGTAAAGAGCCCACCCACCTCTTTCGCAGCCTGCTCGACCGTCTGGAGAATAGCGTTGTCGTTTCTGATCTTCGCTTTGCGCTGGCGGTCCAGCACCTCCTGAATCACTTCGAGCCGGTAACGCTGGTGGGCCGCGCCGACGGCCGCGGTGTTTTCGAGATAGGCTTTGCGCGTCTCCCAGAAGATCAGCTTCCACTTTTCCGGGAGTCTCTTATCCCACGGAAGCGCCGTCGGGTCGTAGAACTGGATATGCCTGGGGTCAACCTGGATTCCGATCTCCTCCTCCTCTGCGAGCGCATCGCGCACTTCACTCGGGGTGCGAAAGCAGGCCAGCCCCTGCACGATGAAGAGCTTTTGCCTGTCATTGAGCCTTCTTGCCATAACTTGAATCCCGCAACCTAAAACATTTTAGGTTGCAACTTCTTAGACGATCCTTAAGCGGCATACGCCGCACGCGGCGGCCACTGCCGCCGCAGAGATGCGAGGGCCGAGCCTTACTATCTCCAGCAACTCCGGAATGTTGCGCTCGGCCCCCGGTCCGAAGTCGCGCACGTTACTTAAAAAGCCCGAAAAGTCATGGTCCTTGATCGCATAGATTGGGCGGTTGTCAACTCTGCGGAACCTCGGCTGCTCGTATTCGTCGACGGCCTGCGCGCAGTGGCAGAGCTCGTGCTTGGCGGTAGAACAGAACTCCAGGTCGCCCGCCTCGAGCATGTAGGGGCCAGGAGGAAGTCTATCGAGTGGGCCTCAGGGCCGAACCAGTCCTGCATCTGCGCCTCCCACTTCGCGCGCGCCCATTTGCCGCCGCCGGTGGGAGGCCTCGGCATCTCGGCCGTGCCGACGACGGGAACCATCTTTGTGGTGTTGAGGACGTTGGTCCAGAGGGCCGCTATGTGAGCGGAGGCGAGGTGAGCGTGGCCTTCGTCGTACAGGGGCGACTCCTCGTTGAGGAAGGTTCCCTCGATCCACTCGACGAGCTCAGGGGCGGGCGTGAACGAAGAGCCGGGCTCACGAAGCCCGGCGGGTGGAAGGGGTTTCTGAAGTGGCAGGATGCGGCTCATTGTCCATCACATCACTGTATCGCTACTCGCTATCGCGTCTCCGGAATTCAGCGCCGCGCTTACCCTGTCGATGAGCAGCTGCGGATCAAAAGGCTTCTCTATAACACCGGACGCGCCAACGTGCGCGGCATGCGGACGGGTAATGTTATCCATATGTGCCGTGACGAAGATGATTGGCTGGCTGTGCCCGCGCGCGCGCAGTTCTCCGGCAAGAGTAAATCCGTCCATCTTTGGCATAGAGCCGTCGAGGAGGAAGAGGTCATAATGCTGTTTGGCGACTAGCGCCAGGGCTTCCTCTGCGCTCAGAGCGGCGTCGGCCACGTAGCCACCGAAATGCCGAAGGGACATAACGATGATTTCGCTTTCGAGATCGTCGACCACCAGGATGCGCTTATTTTGGCTGGCTTTGCACATAATGTATCAGCCATATCAGGCCCCCGACCAAGAGTCCTGCGGCAGTGACCACAGCCGTCA
>DASVWH010000098.1:0-17573 GCA_036389715.1 Pyrinomonadaceae bacterium
GGTTTGCGGTGGAGAGAAAATCAACGACAGCTTCGGCTTATACACCCGCTAGAAAAGCACGTCAAGGTTAATCAGTTAAGCCAGCGGATAATCAAAGCAATTGCCCGCGCGCTCGTAGCCCGGAGGACAGGCGGGCTCTCCTAGCGAACGAATGGGTGCAGGGGTCGGCCGGGATGGAAGGATAAGACTCGCTACAGACGAGCGGGCAGGGCGTGGGCTTGGGTGTTGCCGTCGGCTCTGGCTCCGGTGTTGGAAATGGGGTTGGCGTAGGCACTGGCCCTCCGCAGGGGCTAGTAAGGTATGCAGTACAGAGGTACTCAAGTTCCGGGTTTGTATCAACTGTACAAGAAAATGTATTTTCAGTTGTTATGACGCAAGAAGCCGCTTGGTCGCTACAAAAGGCACTTATAACCGTACTGATAGGCGGACAGTTATAACACATGTATTTGAAGTCGAATTTAGCTCGCATACAATTATTACCAGAGCAACATAATTGTGACTGTGAGGTCGGTTTAGAGGAAAAGGGCTTCGGGAACTCTATGGGTAAAAAAATTGCCAGCATCAAACTTGCTGGCAGAATATTAGTAGAGAATGTAGCAGCCTGGCGGCCCGGCACAGGTCGCCGCAAGAGACTAGTCTCAGGAGCGCCCTTGTTCTGTTCCTGCTCGCAACCATTTAAGCTATTCTTTCCCTTAAGCGGCTCGGGGAGGTGAACTCCGCCGGTTGTCCAGAAGCCAGTCCCATCCCCAAAGCTCAACATCTGAAAGTACAAGATGAGCTTCTCTGGCTGATGCTTGCTGTGGTTCCGTCTGAAAGTCTCCCACCCTCGCACGTTACTCTCATAAGCCTTGAGCACATAAGTCTCTCCCGGTTTAATAGGGAGGTCATTTGGTTCGGCCCTGTTTTCAAGAGTCCCTAACTCAATCCTCCCATACCGTACCGGGAAGGCGATGTTAGTTCCATTAGGGGCGGTTATCCCAGGCAGAATCACAAGGAAGTCAAGAAAATAGATGGGCTTGTCCCCGACATTAGTGACTTCAAGCTCGAAATCACGCAACCATTTATCGTTCTTCAAATCCTTAAACGCCTTCTCTTTCTCCTTCTTTATCTTGACTTTAATCGGCAAGTGCTTGGGCACTGTATTCTCCAGCACTCTTTCCTCGACATTCGCCGCCGCATTCTCTTGTGCAGGCGGCGCGGCACTGGACGCAAATCCGAAGAGACAGAAAGCAATCAGCATTGCAAACAGGATGAACTGTGAGAGAGTTGGTTTGAAGCGGTGAAGCTGCATGAGGTGTTCTCCTTTATAGACTATCTGATGAGGGTTTGCGGTGGAGAGAAAATCAACGACAGCTTCGGCTTATACATCCGCTTGAAAAGCACGTCAAGGTTAATCAGTTAAATCCATTGATTGGCAGTGCGCCCATATGTGTTAGAGCCATTTTTATCTTCAGGCTAAGGACGCATGCGCGCTCAATCAAAATCCTATTTCAGGGTTGCATCTCAAGGCAGCTTTGAGCGCCGGTTCTCATACCATTCCCTTTTCTTCTCCAGCCAGACTTTAAATGAACCGTTCCCGCTTTGTTTTGAGTCACGCTCAAATTCGGCGATGCTGCCCGTTAAATTAAACTTAACTTTATGTAAGCTTCTTCTCACAGCCCCGTCCATTTCCTCTTTCCGGGTCGCGTCAAGGGTTGGAAACGTGCTCTTCAGCTCTTCAAAAGATGCAGGTGGAACTACTTCTTCATCTAATGATAGCACCGCTTTCTTGAACTGCTCGAATGTGGCATCAACGTCCGCCGTTCCCAGCGCACTTTGAATCAGCGGCAAAATCCTTTCTATTTGCAACTTAATGCCGAGGTCTTTCGCTCTCTGCAACTCTGCCAGGTGTGGATTTCCTTCGTATGTGCCATCGGTGAAGACTACTGTGTTTATCTCGATGACATGTAGCTGTTCCGGCACATACTCAAAGGCGGAGAGCCCGGGCCTCGTCTCCTGGCTCGGCATCTCAAGCCTGTACTCTTGCCAAGCCCCGATTAATGGATGCTTCGTTGTCCCTTCCGGCCATTTAAGCGTGCGCGCCCCTTTTCCGTGAGAGGTAACAATCTCTAGTGCCCGAACTGCTTTATCTGACATGTTCTTTAAAACTATCTGATATGGCGAAGGCAGAACGTTGGCCTCAACACTCAACACCGCAAGAGAAGTGGTCTGGTTAACCACCGTCGGTTGAACTGACGCAACACGCTCGATCCTGACGATAGAAACATCAAGGGGCTTGATGCCAAATTGAGCCAGTTCTTTGAGCCTTACTTCTTCGCCTTCACGAGCCCGAAAGGCCGCAATATGTTTGTTCCCCTGATCGTAATACTTCCCAAAAGTCAAAGCGACCCTTACTTCCCATACTTCTCCCCGAAGCCTGGCTGAGAACTCAATGAATGAAGCACGCCCGTTGCGCGGGGCCGCCTGTTTGACGAACAACTTAGGCGAAAGTGTAAAACCTAGACCTACTTGAGACCCCGTGCCGTGCATTTGAACGACATCGTCTATGCCGTCCTGACTCCTAACTCTAAGCGCATAAAGGTTAAGCGAAGTGTGACCCTGGACCTGACAGACCACGCGGTGCGGGTAAATGGAGAGCAACAGGAAAAGTAGGGCGGAAACTATAAACACCTTCATGTGTAATGCCCAGCTCCCCGCAAGATATTAATG
The DNA here is from genome assembly GCA_036389715.1 of Pyrinomonadaceae bacterium. Taxonomy (GTDB): domain Bacteria; phylum Acidobacteriota; class Blastocatellia; order Pyrinomonadales; family Pyrinomonadaceae; genus DASVWH01. The sequence continues at coordinate 2,710 of DASVWH010000098.1, forward strand.
ATTCTCAAGCCGCAGTAGATCGCTTTCTGCTTCACCTGCCATTCAAGCTCGAGGGCGAGCGACAACAGTGTTTCTGATTGAGCGTGCATGTGAGTCTCCTTATCGGATGAGCATTAAGGGGTTTATGAGAGAATCAGCGACAGCTTTAGCTTTGGCTTATACGCCGGGTAGGGATGCTTGTCAAGATAGGCGCTTGATCCCGCTGGCTGCCTGGGCTTGGCCGGGTTGTGAGTCGGAGTGACGGCTAATTGCGTGCCGGAGTAAGCTCTGCCTGCAAGTGCGGGAAGTCTGTCGCCTCTACAAATATCGGGCCTGCTCTGCTACTATGGCGGCGCATCTCCTTCAGTCTCGCGGCGGATGTGTCTTGATAGGTTCGCGGTCTAAAACTTCATCTTCAGGAGAACAAAGTCGAATGACGCACGAGTTGAGAACAGAGCGCGAACTGTCGCTGGATTTCCTGCGGGTCTGCGAGGCGGCGGCGATTGCTTCGGCGCGCACGATGGGCCAGGGCGACCGTAAATACTCGGACCACGTGGCCGTCGAAGCGATGCGCGAAGTGATGGACACCGTGCCGATGCGCGGCCGGATAGTCATCGGCGAGGGCGAGCGCGACGAAGCCCCCATGCTCTACATCGGCGAGGAACTGGGCGGCGCTGGCGCGAGCGAGGAAGTCCGCGCCTCCTTTCCCGAAGTTGACATCGCCGTTGACCCTCTGGAAGGAACCAACCTCTGCGCGCTCGGGGCCAATAACGCCATCGCCGTGCTGGCCGCTTCCGAGCGCGGCGGCCTGCTCAATGCGCCCGACATCTACATGGACAAGATCGTCGTCGGCCCCTCGTCGCGCGGCGTCGTGGATATTGACGCGCCCGTCAAGGACAATCTCAAGAACATCGCCCGCCGCCTCGGGCGTGATATAGAGGATTTGACCGTCATCGTGCTCGAACGCTCGCGCCATAAGAAGCTGATTAACGATGTCAGAGAAGCCGGTGCGCGCATCCGCCTGATCTCCGACGGCGATCTCTCGGCGGGCATCTCGGCGGCCGTCGCGGGCACGAATATTCACGCCCTGATGGGCATCGGCGGCGCGCCCGAGGGCGTTATCACGGCCGCCGCGATGAAGTGTCTGAACGGGGAGATTCAGGCCAAGCTGGTCTTTGATCCCGAACGCCTCGGCGTTGATAAGGATAAAGTGCCCGAGCAGGAGCAGGTCATCGAGCGACTCAAGGAGATGGGCATCTCGGACCCGAACAAGACTTATGACACGGACGACCTCGCGCCCGGCAAGCGAATCATCTTTGCCGCGACGGGCGTCACCGATGGGGCTCTCCTGCGCGGCGTCCGCTTCTTCGGCGCGGGCAAACGCACACACTCGCTCGTGATGACCACCGAATCCAGGCACATCCGCTTCGTTGACACCGTCCACGTCGAAGGCGGCCCCGACGCCGTTATCAGATTTTAAGAAAGAGATTGATTCATTTACTCATCTAGTCATTTTGCTCATTCTAACAATTCACCGGGCAGCTCGATGAATCAATCTCTCAATGAACCAATGCTGACATGAATCAGTCTTCTATGAGCGTTCCTCCTAACGAGTACGTTGGGCGATGCGGGCCGGAGGCTGGCGTTCTTCGTCGTCGCTCATGGCTGGTGTGGTCCATTGCGGCGGCGCTCTCCGTGCTCTTCATGGGGCTGATTATCGCCGCGCCGCTGGCGCTCGCGCGCGGGCGAAGCGTCCTGGCGCTGGCGATCTACCGGACGTTCTCAGGGGCCTGTCACCAGATTCCCGAACGCTCTTTTTACCTGGATGGGCATCCGCTCGCCGTCTGTGCGCGCTGCACCGGAATCTATCTGGGCTTTGCCGTAGCCGTGTTGCTCTACCCGCTCGTGCGGTCGTTGGGACGAACGGACGCGCCTGCTCGTCGCTGGCTGCTCATCGCGCTCGCGCCGACCCTGATTGACTTCGCGCTCGGCTTCTCGGGTCTCTGGCAGAACACACATTTCACGCGCTCTCTGACGGGCGCGCTGCTCGGCGCTGCGACCGCTTTTTATGTCCTTCCGGGACTGGTAGATTTGGGCCGTCTGCTCGGACGCTCGCGCTCCCTTGTCGAGGCCGCGAGCATCCGCGGCCCGCTGCTCGCCGCAGAGCAACACCTGGCTCCGAGCGATTACGGCTCGCCTGCCAACCGTATTTGAGCCGCAGCCCTCGCGGCGCGGCAAGCTCTCTGTAGCTCATGCGGGGATGGAAGAAGAGATGAACAATAAACTGCAACCGGCAATCATCGGCGGCGTCGTGTTGGGAGTGCTATCGGCGATTCCGTTCGTCAACCTGGGCAACGTGCTCTGCTGCATGTGGGTCGTGCTGGGCGGGGCGCTCGCCGTCTACCTTTACATCAAGAAATCTCCGACGCCCGTAGACATCGGCGAGGGCGCTTTGATCGGACTGCTGGCGGGCGTCATCGGCAGTGTGGTCAGAACCCTGCTGGCCGTTCCGTTGACGATCATGGCAGGCTACCCGGTCGAGCATCTGCTCATCAACGTCATCGAGCGCGTTGACCCGATGAGAGCCGAGATGACCCGCATTGCCATTGAGGATGCGATGCGCAGGCCCTATGCCGAGCAGTTCATCACTTCGGTCTTTTCTCTCGGGACGCTGCTCGGGCTCCTCGTGACTGTGATTTTCGCACTCGTCGGCGGGCTCGTCGCCGTCCCGCTTTTTGAGAGGCGCAAAGCCGACGCCGTCCTGCCTCCACCGCCTCCCTCTTACGGCGGCGGGATGCCGGGCGGAGGCTACACGCCGCCGCCCACGTACCCACCCTCCGAAGGCGGGTGAGAAAAGCGAGTCGCGAGTCGCTCCCGGCCTTTCTCCGCCGGGCATCTGCCGGGGCGAAATTAGCGTCTTAATGCGGGCAGCGGTCTGGTCATGACGGATGCGCTGCTCGTTTTGCCGTCGCGCCGCGGCTGCTGAATGCGCCGGAACTGTTTCGGGTCGCTTTGAGCATCGCCCGGTTGATTGAAACTCGGTTTTGTCGTCCCTCGACTCTGGAATAACACTGCGATGTCTTTCCACTTGCTCGCCGCTCTCCTGGCCGCCGACGATGTTTGCGAAAAGTTTCCGAACATCTGCGAGGTGGTTAATAAGACGGCCTCCAACATCAGCCCGCTCTATCGTCTGGACGCTTTCGACTGGACCATCCTGACGGTCTACTTCGCAGTCCTGACGCTGCTCGCCGTCTACGGCGGCTACCGCATCAAGCAGGTCATAGACTTCTGGCGCTATCGCAAGATCGAGCCGCAGCCCGCGGGCCATTTCGCTGAAGCGGAGCTGCCGCGCATCACCGTCCAGCTGCCGCTCTTCAACGAGATGTACGTCGTCGAGCGATTGCTCAAATCAATCACGGAGATAGATTACCCGCGCGAGCTGCTGGAGATTCAGGTGCTGGACGATTCGACGGACGAGACCGTCAAGCTGGCCAGCGCGACCGTCGAGCGGTATGCGCGCTCGGGCTTCGACATTCACTACATACACCGCGAGGACCGGACGGGCTTTAAGGCTGGCGCGCTCGAAAACGGGCTCAAGACGGCGAAGGGCGAGCTGGTCGCCATCTTCGATGCGGACTTCGTCCCGAAGCCGGACTGCCTGCGCAAGCTGGTCCATTACTTTACGGACCCGCTGGTCGGCTGCGCGCAGATGCGCTGGTCGCACATCAACGGCAACTACAACCTGCTGACGCGCCTTCAGACCATCATGCTCGACGGCCACTTCGTCGTCGAACAGACGGTCCGCAACCGGACGGGCGGCTTCTTCAATTTCAACGGGACGGCGGGCATCTGGCGGCGGCGCACCATCGAGATGAGCGGCGGCTGGCAGCACGACACGCTGACCGAAGACACGGACCTCTCCTTCCGCGCACAGCTGATGGGCTGGCGGTTCGTCTACCTGCTGGACGAAGACGCGCCTTCGGAGATTCCGGTCGAGATCAACGCCTTCAAGGCGCAGCAGCGGCGCTGGGCCAAGGGCGTGATGCAGGTCGGGCTCAAACTGTTCGGCAGAATCTGGGCCGCGCCGCTGCCCTTACGCGTCAAGCTGGAGATGTTCTTTCGCCTGACGGGCAACATCAGCTACCCGCTGATGATTCTCGTCAGCCTGCTGCAATTTCCGCTCCTGCTCGTGCGCTACAACCAGGGCTTCTATCACCTGATGATCTTCGACGTGCCGCTGCTCTTCTTCTCGACCATCTCCGTGCTGCTCTTTTACGGGACGGGCGTCTGGTATCTGGACGAGCGGCGCGGGCCGCGACTGCTTCACCTGCCGCTCGTGATGGCCATCGGCATCGGGCTCGCGTTCTCGAACGCGCGCGCCGTCATCGAAGCCCTCATCGGTCACCAGACGGAGTTCGTCCGCACGCCCAAGTACAGCGTCGAGGAGACCTCGGACGAGACCTGGAAGCGCAAGAAGTACAAACGCAAGCGCGGTTTTCTGCCGCTGCTTGAGCTGGCCTTCGCGGGCTATTTCCTGCTCGCCATGCTCTACGCGGCGCGGATGCACATGTGGGGCACGATCCCTTTCCTCTGCCTCTTCTTCTTCGGCTACGCGTACATCGGCATGATGAGCATCTTGCAGACGGCGGGCGGGCAGCGCTTCCAGTCGTTGCGAAGGCCCCTGGCCGCCGGTCGCCGCCCGTAAAGCGCCGCCGGACTGTGACTGCCGCGCGGCGAAAGATTGAAACTGATTTGTGCCCTTGGACGTTTACCCATTAACGCTCTCGGGCACTTCTACTTTTTACACTACCCTGAGATGAATCTTATGAAAACGCTTCGGATACTCTTTCTCTCGCTGCTCTTACTCGTCGCAGCCATCCCTTTTCAGACCACTATTTCGGCTGCCCCCGATTCCGACTTCTGGGACGAGCCGGGCGTGCGCCTGCTCAACCAGCCAATCGGGGAATACAGGGCGCGGCGCGCACGCCTGCTCTCTCAAATCAAGGACGGCGTGGTCGTGATCCTGGGCAACGTCGAAGAGGACGCGGGCATTGAAGCGCGCTATCGCCAGAACAACTCGATGGCCTACCTGACGGGCGTGCGCACGCCCGACGCCGCCGTCATGCTCGTCCCGCAGGGGCTGCCTTCGCTGGAAGGCGCGCGCGAGATAGTCTTCATCCCGCCGCGCGACCTCTCGGCCGAGCGTTGGACCGGCGTGCAGCTTGCGCCCGGACCGGAGACGGCCCGCGCGTTCGGCGTCGAACGCGTGCTCTCCTCGAAGGACGACCTCTGGCCCAAATTGAAAGAGGCCGCGTCTCTTCCGGCCTTCAAAAGCGGCGCGGGCCAGAGCACGATGAAGCTTTACACCGTCGCGCCGCGCAATGTCTCTAACGGCTACGTGCGCGAGTATCTGTTCACACAGCAGGTCGGCAAGGAGCTGCCGGGCGTGCAGGTCGTCTCGGTCGGCTCGCTCCTCGCGGAGATGCGCAAGCTCAAGTCCCCGGCGGAAATCTCTCTCTTGCAGAAAGCGATTGACATCACGGGTGAGGCCGAGCGCGACATCGCGCTCAATCTCCGGCCCGGCATGTACGAGTACGAGGTGCAGGCCCTGCTCGAAGCCGCCTTCATGCGCAACGGCGCGGAGCGTCCGGGCTTTCCCTCAATCGTCGGCAGCGGCATCTACTCGACCATCCTGCACTACAGCGAGAATCATAAGAAGATAGAGGACGGCGACCTGGTCGTCTGCGACATCGGCGCTGAATACTCGCTCTACACGGCCGACATCACGCGCACCTTCCCTGCCAACGGGAAATTCACGCCGCGCCAGCGCGCCGTCTACCAGCTCATCCTCGACACGCAGGCGGCGGCCGCCGCATATTGGAAGCCTGGCATGACCAATCTGGACCTGCACGTCTTCGCCGTTGACTTTCTGCGCAAGAGCCCCTTGCGCGCGCGAGACCTGGACGGCAAAGAGTACACGATGGACCACTTCTTCATTCACGGGCTCGGCCATTATCTCGGGATGGACGTGCACGACGTTGGAGACTATCGCCGTCCGATGCAGCCCGGCGAAGTCTTCACCATCGAGCCGGGCGTCTATATTCAGACCGAAAAGCTCGGCGTCCGCATCGAAGACGATTACCTTATCACCCCCGAGAACACCGTCCGCAAGCTCTCAGCGCGGATTCCCTCCGCCCCGGACGAGATCGAGCGCCTGATGAAGAGCAGGTGAGAAGCGAAGAGATTGAGTCATTGACTCATTTAGTCAATGACTCATTACTTCAATGAATCGATGTCTAAATGAATCAATGCCTCAATGAGTAAATTCCGGTGGTGGGCGGAATGATTTGTGATGTGCGTTTGGACCCGGAGGCACGACTAGTAACCGGACGATTCCTGCACTACAAGCAACCGGGCGGCACTATCGAGCGGGCCGGCCCACGGACATCGGGGTAATCAAAACATCCGTCGGGCCGGCTCCGCTGCAATTAGCGTAATGCGCGTTTCAGTTTAACGAGGCTCCTTGAAGAGATACATTCAACGGTAGCCCTTTTTCTTGTCTGATCCGCTCTTTTTGACGGATTTCTCTTTGTCGCGCGTAGGAGCCAGCCGCTGTAAATCAGTCTCCATGAGTTTCGAGAGGGTAGACGACTCGTTCTGGAGTTGCCTGGTGAAGGCTGAAAAACCTTCCTCGATTCCCGCGTTTATGACGCGATCAAGCGACCTGTCTTCCGCCGCTCTTTGAGGGAATTGAGCCTTTGAATTACGCGGGCCGACTTCGAGCAACAACTGGCGAATGATGCCGCCCGCGACGAACTCTTCGAGCGGCAGATTGATAAACCGGAATTTATCAATAATCTGCGGCCACTCCCAGTGCGGAATCTTCTCCTTAAAAATGGGCCAATCCCATATCCATTCGCTCACGGTGCAGCGCGAAGCGCGAAGACCCAGGGCATCCATCGCCTCTCCGCCGAGAATGTAGATCGGAGTCTCCGCTGAAAGCTCCAGAATCTGGTCGGTCCATAAAATAGACCACCAGGCGGCATAACGCATCTCGGCCTGCCTCTCCGGCGGGGCCAGCCAAACGCCGCAATTGAGGAAGTAGGCGTCAATCTTCTTGAGAGCCTCCTGCCCCGCGGCCGTTGCGTCGTAACCGGCATAGGGCGACGGGGGCGCGGCGATGCCCGTGATGTTGATATCGAACCAGTGATGCCAGGTCGAGTCGGCAAGGATGCGCCCGACATCCACGGTTTGCCCGTCGTAGGCCGATGCAAGCCCTATCTCCTGCCCGTGCCTGTTCGCCGCCGGGTCTTTGATAGTCCCCCAGGCAATGACTACGGGCCGTTCCTGATGGCCGTTCTTCGTAGGCCAGTTCGAGTCAGCCGCCGCGGGCACGGGCGCCAGAGCTTCACCCTCATGTTGATGATCGGGAAAGACATCAATCGGTCCTTTGGGTCCGCATAAGACGGGATGCGGGCGGAAGCGCTGACGAAACCCAACCAGCGACCAAACCGGAAAGCGTGTCCATCGGACCGGTTGTGGGAGATCGTCGGATTGATCTTTGAAATCATAGGTTGAGCCCGGATCAGGCCCGTCTTGCAGAGTGGTGTTCCAGACGTTTGTAACAGCATCCGGGGCCGGATACTGCCGCATTTGTCCCGCCCGCGTGATCTGCTGCGTAATGCCCCTGCCCAGGTTGGCATGGTCTCCGGTGACGAGTACGCCGCCGGACTTGGGCGCTGCCATAAACTGGTCCAGAAGCGTGACCTCCGCCGCCGTCAGATTCGGCGTCTCGTTGATACCAAAAAACCAGATTTCGTCGTACTTGTTGATGATATCGAGATCGGTCAGCTTCTTAGCACCGGCGATGGTGGCGCTCGGGTCCGCACCGTCACGATGAGCAGTCGAGATGTCGAAGTCAACGTAATAGTAAGCGCGGCTCTCCAGCAGAGTCTTGACGTATTGCAGGCCGAGAAAAGGCCCGCCGTTGAAAAGCACGCTGCCGTCGGCGTACATCAGAATGCGGACTTTCGCGGGCCGCCGCCACCAGGGATAGCGCAAATCCCAGTCGAGGATACCCCAGCGTTGGCGGATCGTAGACTGTACATAATCGAGCCTCCTAACTCCTGCCATGGTCGGTCGTGTGCTGTCCGGTTTAGTTTGTCGTGCCATTATTGTCTCCTTATCATTGGCCGCATAGGTTAGGGCTTGAAAGTGAGAACTCACTGTCACGCCCTTCGCCCTCTCATCTATAGCTCAGCGCTTGCGGCCGGAATGGAGCCGCCTGAAGAAATCCGCTTAACCATTCAAGTTCTCAATGAGAAGCATGCTTATGTCGGCCGGTGTGAGTGTTTGTTGGACTACCTTTGCTTGAACCACATCAGCATGATCTGCTCGCATCAATGGGCAAAAGCAGCTCGCACTATGCAGCGTCACCTTCATCCGACCTGAAGTGACCACCCGTAGCGTCCTGAGGATTTACTTAAGCTATGTTGTCAAAGCCGGGCTGCGAAGCAGGACAACGCTATCTTCAGATGCAAGCAAAGACCTCTCGAAACAGAAGCCCATTGAGGCATCCAATTCTGTCGCGTCCGGTAACTTAGCGGCAGCTTTTTAGTACGTCCGGGATTTGAAGGCGCTATCAGTTTGCAGGTCGGAGGCGTGCAAGGCTTGATAGGCGATTACGTGATGCCGGCAAGAAAAGCTCTCACCAACGCAAATCGAGGAGTCATAACTCGGTAGCAATACTCATGCCAATCACAAAGCCGGTCTCATTCAGGCGCAAAATGGGCTTTAGCTGTCAGTAGAATAATCGAGTGTCTACAGGAGAAGACGGATTTTGAGCGGCAGGTGAGTACATCTGTTGACTCTTACTTTCCGTTCAATCTTGAAAATAACTTGCCGCTTAAATTCTTTCACCCTTGCTTTCATCTCTGCTCTGCACTAATATCGCGCGCGTCGCGGACAGCCTTCAGGCGGGTTTTCTTTCCATCAATTCCTCAAGCTCAGAGAGCGGTCACCTACTGTCCGAGTGTACGCCATTTATCCCTGAAACTGTCTCAAACTCAAGAGGAAAACATGCTCAGAAAAATCTCCGCCTACGCCCCCCGGCTACTTGCGCTGGTCGCCAGCCTGGCGCTCATCTCGGCCGCCGTGCTTGCTCAATCACAAGCGACCAGCGGCAACATCGAAGGCCGCGTGCTCGATCCGAACGAGGCCGCTATCCCGAACGTGCAGGTGACTGCGACGAACCAGCAGACCGGCCTGGAGAAAAGCGTTAATACTGATGATGAAGGCAACTATCGAATAATCTTCTTGCCGCCGGGCGCGTACACTGTTCGCACGGGTGGCGTCCAGGGCTTCGCGCTGGGAGAGTATCAAAACGTGCAGGTGACGGTCGGCAGCAAGACGCCGCTCGACATCAAACTCTCTTTAAGCGGCACTGGCACTGTGGCCGTCGATGTCTCGGCGGAAGGCCAGGTGGTCGAGACGACGCGCACCTCCGTTTCGTCCACCATCAACCAGAAAGCCATCGAAAACCTGCCGATCAACGGGCGCAACTACCAGGACTTCGCGACGCTCACGCCCGGAGTCGTGATTGACCGCACGCGCGGCGGCGACATCTCGGTCGGCGGCCAGAAGGGGACGCTCAATAATCTTCAGGTGGACGGGGTGGACAACAACAACACCTTCTTCGGCCAGGCGTTCGGCCGCGGCGGCGTGCGTCCTCCCTACCAGTTCTCGGAAGAGTCTGTGCAGGAATTCCAGGTCAATCAAAACGGCTTTTCGGCGGAGTTCGGGCGGGCCGGGGGCGCGGTCATCAACGTCGTCACGCGTTCGGGGACGAACGAGTTTCACGGCGGCGTCTTCGAGTACTTCCGCGACGAATCGCTCAACGCCAACGACCCGGCCGTCAAGGGCCAGCAGGCGCGCGATTTTCAGGCTGGCCGCAGGCTCAATAACAACAAGCGGTCGCCCTCGCAGATCAATCAATTCGGCGGACGCATCGGCGGACCCATCGTCAAAAACCGCGCCTTCTTCTTCTTCACCTACGACGGGCAGCGGCAGACCCTGCCGAACCCGCTCGACGTGCCCAACTTCTTCGCTCAACCCGCAAGCACGCAGAACCTGCTGCTGCCCAAGCTCGGCGCTTATTCCATCGGCCGCAATCAGGATGTCTATCTCGGCAAGACGGACATCACGCTCAATAAAAACAACCAGCTCTCCATTCGCTTCAACCAGCAGAACTTTACCGGGCAGAACAACGAGACGACCGGCGCACTTAATACCGAGGAGCATTCGGGCAATAGCGTGGTCCACAGCACGACGCTTTCGGGCACGCTGGCTTCGACGCTTTCCGCCACGGTCGTCAACGAGTTTCGCTTCCAGTTCGCGCGCGACAAGGAGCCGGGCGAGGCCAACAGCACGGACCCGGAGGCCCTCATCAACACGGGCGGCGGCAATCTCGCAATCGGGCGCAACAACTTCAGCCCGCGCGAGACCACCATCAAGCGCGCGCAGTTCATAGACAATCTCTCTTACGTGCGCGGGCGCAGCAACTTCAAATTCGGCGTTGACTTTAACTTCGACAGGATTTTCAACTTCTTCCCGGGCCTCTTCAGCGGCTCTTACACCTTCTCGGGCATCACGATTCCGGCCGGGGGCGGATTCCCCGCCGCGACCTACGCGAACGGCTACCAGGCCTATGCAGCCAATTTCAACACGGCGGCCGCGCCGACGGCTACCTCCTATTCGCAGGCTTTCCCCGGCGAGGGCACTTCGGGCGGGACGACCTTTCCCAACAGCGCCGACTACGCCGCATACGCGCAGGACGACTGGCGCGCGACGCCGAAGCTGACGCTCAACCTCGGCGTCAGGTACGACTACCAGCGCCTGGCCTGCCCGCCCGTCCAGAACACGGACCCGCTGCTTCTGAGCAACGGCCTCGACACGAGCCGCTGCCCGAAGGACGGCAACAACTTCGCGCCGCGCGTCGGCTTCAGCTACGCCTTCGACGAGAAGACGGTCCTGCGCGGCGGCTATGGCATCTTCTACAGCCGGACGACCGCGATTGATCTCAGCACGGCCCATTCCAATAACGGCATCAACGTCATCAACGTGACGCTCAACGCCGCGCAGATCAGGGCCGCGGGCCTGCGCTTTCCGAACATCCTCTCGGCCGTTCCGACAACCAGCGCGCCGAAGAATCTGTACCTCTTCTCGGACAACTACGTGCAGCCCTACGTCCAGCAGGCTCGCCTCGGGTTCGAGCGCGAGGTTCTGCCTAACCTGAGCCTTTCCATCACTTACATGTTCTTCAAGGGCGTCCACCTGACGCGCACGCGCGACATCAACCTGAGCCCGCCGACCGCCCTTGTGACCACCGCGCCCGACGGCCAGACCTACACGTTCGAGCGCTTCTCTTCGACGCGGCCCATCTCGCGCGCGACCGGCATCACCTATAACCGCATCTCGCTTTTTGAGAGCACGGCCAACTCGCGCTACAACGGGCTGGCCGTCCAGGCGACCAAGCGCTTCTCGCGCGGCTTCCAGTTCATCGCGGCCTATACCTACTCCAAGGCCGAGGACGATAAGCCGGACCAGACGGCGGTCGTCGTCGGCGCGGACGATTCAAAGATCGTGCAGAACCAGCTCAATCCGCGCTCCGATTGGGGTGCTGCCGATACGGACCTCCGGCATCGCTTCGTCTTCAGCCCGGTCTATGAAGTGGGCCGCTACACGCGCAGCAGCAACCCAGTCCTGCGCGCTCTCCTGAGCGATTACGTCTTCTCCGGCATCGTCCAGCTTCAGTCCGGCTTCGCCTATTCGGCCTTCATCGCCAACGACCCGAACAACGACGGCAATCGCTCCAACGACCGCCTGCCGGGCACGGAGCGCAACAGCTTCCATACGCCCGCGACCTACCAGTTCGACGCGCGCATCACGCGCAACATTCACACCAGCGAAAGGACCACGCTGCGGCTCATTCTCGAAGGCTTCAACATCTTCAACCGGGCCAACGTCCTGACGCTGAACAACACCATCTACAACTTCGCCGGGACATCGCTGACGGCCCCGGCCGTGGCCACTCCGTTCCAGGGCACGCGCTCGTTCCTGACGCCGCGACAGTTGCAGTTGGCCGTCAAGTTCGACTTCTAAAGGCAGGCGCGCCGCCCGGCGTGCAGGACGAAAAGGGCCGGGCGCTTTCTCTGTGGAAAGCGCCCGGCCCTTTAGTCTTTAATGCCGCGTCCTAAACTTTAGCGTCTGCCCGCGTTCAGGATGCGCAGCAGCGCCAGGAAGATGTTGAAGGCGTCAAGGTAGAGCGAGAGCGCGCCCGCGACGTACTCGTTGGTCGGGTAACGCCGGATGATGTTCGACGTATCGTAGAGCACGAAGCCGGAGAAGAGGAGCAGCGCCGCCACGGCGGTCGCAAAGTAGAGCGCCGAGGAGCCGACGATCAGGACGTTCAAAAGCCCCGCCAGCACGACGACGATCAGGCCCGTCACCAGCAGCCCGCGCATGAAGCTGAAATCCTTGTTGGAGATAAAGACGTAAGCCGTCAGCCCGCCGAAGATGCCCACCGTCAACAGTCCCGCCTGGAGAATCGAGGCCGGATTGTTGATGTAAACGAGGGCGATGAGCGGAGAGATAATCACGCCCGTCAGCGTCGTGAAGCCGAAGAGCGCGACCAGGTTGATGCCCGGCTTATGGCGCAGGGCCGTCGCGCCCATCACGCCGCCGAGCATCGCAAAGAACATCAGCCAGGGATGTTCGAGCGCCGCAATCATCACCGGCGGATAGGCGAAGCCGAGCAGCACGCCGCCAATCGCAAACAGCGTCGCAACGAAAAAGAGCGCGTAAACCTTGCGGATAAAGCCCAGGCGCTCGGCCAGGGTGGCCTCCGCGGCCGTCTGCGCCTGAAGACTGCCCCAGCCGCTGCCGGGCTGCGACCAGGAGGGCTGCTCCGTGTAACGTTGATTCTGAGATTGAAATTCATTCATAGGGGATAATCCTTTGTTTAGTAGCTCGAAAAAACCCAAACGCCTTTGAAAACCGGGCGCATGAGCAATACTTAAGATGCTTTGACGAACACCGCGGATGCATTCGGCGCGGCGTCCGGGAAAAGTATAACCCATCTGCGGAGCTGTCTGCCACGCAAGGCGAATGGGTGTCTGCTGTGCCCTGCAATCAGGGCCGCAGCCGGACGCCGTAGAGCGTGAACCTGCCGATGCGGACGCCCGCGTCGCGCTCGTACCAGCGGTCCAGGTTCGCGAACGAGGGCGGCCTTTCCGTCTCGATGACGACGTGCGAGAGCACCGGGCAGGCGGCCTCTGCGCGGCCGAAGGAGGCCGCGTAGCTCGCGTAGCCGCGCAGGGCATCTTCAATATCGGCTCGCGTGAGCGGCCTCCAATCGACCGTCCAGGCCGGGTCGTTATGCCCCCACTCGACCAGCGAATGGATTAAGTATTGCAGCCTGTAGTCAAGCTCTTCAAACTGCCTTCCCTCAAGGCCGCGCGTCTCCGCGCCCGTGTAGTAGAGATACTGATAGATGCGCTCCCTGTTCTCGTCCCGCGCGAGGCCAGAGAAGACGGGCGCGTGCGGAGCCCAGAGCACGGGCCGCGACGTGAGCGCCGGGGCGCTGTCGGCCATCCCCAAATCCGTATAGAGAACGACCGCCTGATTGGCCTCGCCGCTGGCCGCGGCAGATGGCGCGCGTGCCTGCAAACTCCTGACGACCGGGAAGGCTTCGTCCCGCTCAAGGTTGAGCCGGGAGCGCCTGCCGGTCTCCAACACGGTCTCGAACGTGCCCCATCCGAGCGCGACGAGCGACAGCGCCAGGGCCGTGCGCGTCCTCATTCGTCGCACCTCGCCGCCGTCTGCCTCTTCGCGCCGCACGCGCCCGCGCCGCCAGAGCGCCGCCGCCAGAATCAACGCCAGCAGCGCCAGGTACTTGGCTATATACAGCTCATAATGCAGCGGCTGGAGCGAGCGCCCGGTGAGCACTTGCTGGTTGAAGACGACCAGGGGCGTCAGCGCGAAAGAGAGTGTGAAGAGCGCGGCGGGCTCTCTCAAACGAACGATGCCGCGCCGGGCTGCGTAAAGGAGCGCGGCGCAGATCAACAGCCCGAGCTTCTCCGACGAGCGCGAAAAATCGGGAGCGTGCGAGGCCGCCAGCAGTTGGACCGCATCCATCGTCGGCGCGCGATTCGAGAGCAGCGCGAAGTAGGGCGCGAGCGCCGCGACCGCCAGGGCCGCGATGATGCCCAGCGAACGCAGCGCATCGGCGCGGGCTGCGGGGCGTGCCGCGAGCCAGAGCAGCGCGAGGATTCCGAACCAGCCGAGCGCAGCCGTCCAGAGGTAAAAGTATGAGAAGACCAGGAGCGCAAAGACCAGGCCCGCCAGCACGGCCGCCCGCGCCGCGCGCCCGCCCCGGAGAGAGAGCGCACGCCAGACCAGCGCACAGAAAACGAAAAGGAGCGGAAACGGCGCGGCCGGGAGATAGCGGCGCAGGAAGGGAAGATAGCTGAAGGTGAAGGTCGTCTCCTGCCCGAAGAGCAGACGCAGCGGCCCGTAGACGAGCGCAAATGTGCCGAGGCAGAGGACTAGGAGCGCCCCGCTCGCGGCCAGCCCTTCATCACCCGTAATCGAGCCGATGAGCCGGAAGAGCGCCAGCGTCGAGAGAAAAGCGACCAGGCCCGTGAGCAGCACGAAGGCCGACGAAGCGTTGAGCCCGCAGGCGCGGGCCGTCAGCGCGAGGGCGTAGGGCGGGATAAACTGGATGGAGAAGAGCGATTCGGGCTGCGGGGAGCCTGGCCGGTCGTCGCGTCCCGTGTAGGGGTCGTTGCGCCTGGGCCTGCCCTCGATCAACGCTTGCAGGTAGGCTG
>DASVWH010000099.1:0-5181 GCA_036389715.1 Pyrinomonadaceae bacterium
GCTCAGGATGGAATCCCCGCCCAGCTCGAAGAAGTTGTCATGCACTCCCACCCTCTCCACTCTCAACACTTCCGCCCACACCTTCGCCAGTAATCGCTCCTTCTCCGTTCGCGGCTCCACATACTCCTGTCCCAGCTCTGCCTTGGTCCCTTCCACCTCCGGCAGCCTTTGCCTGTCCACCTTCCCGTTGGCCGTCAGCGGCAGCTCCGCCAGCATCACGAAGAGAGCGGGAATCATGTATTCGGGCACTCTCTGCTGGAGATAGGAGCGCAGTTGACCGACCGTCAGAGGCTCCGTACCGGTAGCGACCAGGTAAGCGACGAGGCGAGGGTCGGAGGACTGCTGTTCATGATTATGACGAAGAAGGACGACAGCATCTCTGACTGAAGGATGGCTCTGGAGCGCAGCTTCTATCTCTCCCAACTCTATCCGATACCCTCTGACCTTCACCTGCTCATCCTTCCTCCCCACATACTCTATCTCTCCATTACTCATCCTCCTGACCATATCTCCCGTCCGGTACATCCTCTCTCCTGCTCTCCCTCCTCTCTCCGGCACGTATCTCTCCGCCGTCTGCTCCGCTCTCCCCAGATATCCCCGTCCCACTCCCTCTCCTCCCACATACAACTCTCCTACTACTCCTATCCCTACCTCCTCCTGCCTCTCATCCATCACGTACAATCTGGTGTTTGCTATCGCTCTCCCTATCGGCACACTGCGCAGCTTCTCTCCCTTCTCTCTTCTCTCTGCTTCTCCCCTCCAGCAACTGGCATCTATCGTCACTTCCGTCGGCCCGTACAGGTTATATAACTGTGCCCACCCGAGCCTCTCTGCGCATCTCTCTACTATCGCCGTCGTCAATCTCTCGCCCCCGCTCCAGATACTGCGCAGACTCCGGCACTCCTGGATGCCTTCCTCTTCGACAAAGAGCCGCAGCATCGAAGGCACTAATTGCAGCACTGTAATCCCATATCTGCTGACCGCTGCGACCAGCGAGCTGCTCTGCTGTTGAGCGCCGGGAGGAGCCAGCACTAGTTGAGCACCGCAGATCAGTGGCAGGAACAGTTCCCAGACGGAGGCGTCGAAGCTGAAAGCGGTCTTGAGCAGGAGGCGGTCAGAAGAGTGCAGGGGGAAGCAGTAGCGCATCCAGAGCAGGCGATTACGAATAGAGCGATGAGGAATCATCACGCCCTTGGGCTGTCCGGTAGAGCCCGATGTATAGATCACATAAGCCAGATTATCGGGATAGATGGCAGGCGAAGTGGTAACAGCAGCGGCCTCATGTTGAGCAATCAAAGGCCAGTCAGTATCGAGACAGAGCAGGTCGGAGACAGTCCCGACAGAGAGTTCGGGCAATGTCTCTCTGAGCTGAGATTGAGTCAGCAGCACTTTGACTCCGGCATCCTCTAACATAAAGGAGAGGCGCTGCTGCGGGTAAGCGGGGTCGAGGGGCAGGTATGCTCCTCCTGCTTTGAGTGTAGCGAGGACGGCGATGACCATTTCAGGAGAACGTTCGCAGAGAATGGCGACGAGAGTTTCAGTAGTAACACCGAGAGTGCGCAGGTAATTAGCCAGTTGATTGGAGCGTTCATCGAGCTGCCGGTAGGTCAGATATTGGTCTTCAAAGAGGAGAGCCGGAGCGTCAGGAGAGAGAGCGGCCTGGGCCTCGAAGAGTTGATGAAGCAGGGGCGGGTCAGTGAATTGGATAGAAGTATCGTTCCATTGTTTGCTTAGCTGCTCTCGCTCTGTCGCGCTCTGGATGGCCAGCCTGCCGATTTGCGTCTCCGCATTTCGGGCGACGCTCTCCAGCAGGGTAGCGTAGTATCCCGCGAGCGTCTCGATCTCTTCCAGGTTGAATAAACTCGAATCGTAATTGAACTCGGCGTCAACCATATCGCCGTCGGCTTTGCATGAGAGCCTCACGTGATAGCGGTCTATGCAGGCGTCTTGCTGGATGATCCTGAAGCTGAGATTCGCGCCGACGAATTCCGGCAACGCCGCGGTGTAATCGAAGGCGAATGAAGGATGTTTCGCCTGGATGCCGTCTGCGTCCGACAGCTTTTCCCATGCAAAGAAGTCCTGCCAGCGCTCTGATTCCCGCAGGGCCTGGCTGGTCTGGGCCAGGACTTCATCGAAGTGCCGGTCATGCGTCAGGCGTGCGAACAGGGGGAGATACCGGGCGAATGGCCCGAGGCCCGCTTTCAACTCTTCATAACTGCGCCCGTCAAAGGCCGTGCCGACAACGATCTCCGGCTGCGCGGTCAAGCGCCATAACAAGACCTGCCAGCAAGCCAGCCAGACGACGTGCGTCTCCACCTCATGCTCGCGCGCGACAGACTCCAGCTTCGCGGCCAGCTCGCTGCCGACCTTGAGCGTGAAGATGTCGGGCGCGAAAGCGGCGGGCTGCGGCAGGGTGCTGCGCCAGAGCAATTCCATCGCCGGGAGGGCCGAATAATCCTGCTTGAGCCAGTAGGCCCTCCCGGCATAAGTCTCTTCGGAGTCCAGTATCTCCCGCTGCCATTCGGAGAACTCGACATACTGCATCGGCTCGTCGTCGAGGGTCTCGCCGCCGCGGCACGCGACGTAACAGCGGCTCAACTCGCGCACGAAATTCTGCAAGCTGTAACTGTCGGCGCAGAGCGAGGAGAGGCTCAGAATCAGGATGTGATTTGAAGGCGACAGCTCAAGAAGGGAGAAGTGGCTCAAGGGGCCGTTTTCAAAGTCGAAGGGCAAACGCCTCGCTTCCGCCCAGAGTCCCTCGACCAGTCCTTCCTGTTCCCGCGTCCCGAGGTGGCTCAAATCATGCACGCTCATGGCCGGAGCGCACTGTTCGTTAATCACCTGCGCGAGCGAGCTGATTCCGGTCACCGGGTGAAAGGTCGTCCGCAGAATCTCGTGCCGGTTCAACAGCTTCTGCAAGGCCGACTTGAGCAGCTCGGCGCGGACTTGCCCCTTCAGGAGGATCGCACAGACGGCGCGGTACGGCAGACTTTCCCCGTCGCGCTGCAAACGCCAGATGTGCTCTTGCTGCGGTGAGAGCCTGTAGGCTCCGATCAGGTTTTCGCTCATGATGACCTAACGTTGGAACGCTCTAAAGATAGCAAAGTGATGATGCTCTTCGATGCCAGCCGCGGTGGGGCGACGCGCACACAGGAGAGAGGCCGGAGGCTGTGAAGAGCCTCTGCCGCGTAGGCTTTCAGCCGAGCCCCGTCCCGGTCTCAAGACCGCGCACGGTCCTTCGCCGGATGCTCTTGAACTTCTGCGCCGCGACTTTCAAGAGCTCTTCCTCTTCGACGCTTTGCCGCTTCGTTTCGGCGTCCGCGAGCAGCGCCCTCAAATCTTTCAGGCGCGCGTCCGGCTGCTCGCTTATCTTCTGTAGAAGCAGCTCGTAGTGCCCGAGCATGCGCGCGATGGTCACGGGCTCGAAAAGGTCCGTGCTGTATTCGAGCGCGCCGCCAAGGGCCTCCTCCGTGTCCCTGACGTTCAATAAGAGATCGCATTGCACCGTCCCGCTGTTGAGCGCGATAGGGTCCATCGAAAGCGCCGGGAGATTGACGCCCGGGAGCGGGATATTTTGGAGGACCAGCATCACTTGAAACAATGGCAGGTGGCTCAGGTTTCTCTCGATCCGCAGCTCGTCCACCAGCTTTTCGAGCGGCACGTCCTGATGCGCATACGCCTCTATCGCCACCTCCCGAACCCTGTGCAGCAGCTCGCGGAAGCTCGGATTGCCGGAGAGGTCAACACGAAAGACCAGCGTGTTGGCGAACAACCCGATCAGGCCCTCCGTCTCGACCATGTTGCGATTCGCAACCGGCGACCCGACGACGATGTCTTCCTGATTCGAGAAGTAATGCAGGACGATCTCGAAAGCGGCAAGCAGCGTCATGAACAGCGTCGCTTCCTCTTGCAGGCTCAGCGCCTTGAGCGCTCCCGTCAGCTCTGTCGTCAGGGCAAACGTTTGACGCGCGCCGCGATGGCTCTGGACGGCCGGGCGCGGCTTATCCGTCTTTAGCTCCAGGAGGGCCGGTGCTCCCTTCAAGTGCTCGCGCCAGTATTCCAGCTGCCTTGCCAGCGCCTGGCCCTGCATCCACTCTCGCTGCCATGCCGCATAGTCCGCATACTGAATCGTCAATTCCGCTAGCGGCGACTCCTGCCCGCCGGAGTAGGACGTGTAGAGCGCGGCCATCTCCCGAATCAAGACGCCCGTTGACCACCCGTCGCTGACGATGTGATGAAGCACCATGACGAACCAGTGCTCGTCCTCCGCGAGCCGCAAGAGGAGCGCGCGCACGAGCGGCCCTCGGCTCAAGTCAAAAGGCTGTCGCGCAGCTTCGGCCGCCAGCTGCCGCGCCCTTTCCCTGCGCTCTTCTTCGGACGCCTGCCGCAAGTCAACCGCGGGAAGCTCCAGCGGCTGCGGTTCATGAATCAACTGCGCGGGCTGCCCTTCCGTCAAGATGAATGTCGTGCGCAGGGACTCGTGACGGCGTACGATCTCGTTCAGGGTCCGTTCCAGCGCATCAAGGTCTAGGCGGCCCTTGAGAGCTACGGCGGAGATCAGGTTATAGGCGGCGAGACCGGGCTGTAACTGGTCCAGGAACCACAGTCGCTGCTGTTGAAAAGAGAGCGGCGACGCTTTTTCACGCGAGCGCGGAAGCAGGGGCGGAACTCGAACTCCCTGACGCGCGCGCCTGAGCCCGCGCAGGCTTTCCGCCAGCGAAGCCACAGTCGGATTCTCAAACAGAAGACGCGCTGGCACGTCAAGATTGAATGCTTTCCTCATCCTGGAGATGATCCTTGTGACGAGTAAAGAGTGGCCTCCAAGCTCAAAGAAGTTGTCGTTGATGCCGACCTTCTCGACTTTCAACACCTGGCTCCAGATGCCGACCAGCAGCTCCTCTTCCGCATTGCGCGCCGGGGCAAACTTATCCGTCAGCTCCGGCCGCTCGCCTCCCGGCGCGGGCAAACGGTTATGGTCCACCTTCCCGTTAGGCAGTCGTGGCAGCTCTGCCAGCATCACGAAGAGAGCGGGAATCATGTAACCCGGCAGTCTCTCTCGCAGGTAACCGCGCAGCTCGCTGACATTAATCACCTGCTCCGGCCGTGCGACCAGATAACCGGCCAGGTGCTTATCACCCGAATCGTCTTCGACGGTCGTGACGGTAGCTTCTCTGATGGACG
>DASVWH010000100.1:0-41037 GCA_036389715.1 Pyrinomonadaceae bacterium
CAGTACGCGGTGGCGCTCGCGCCGCCGGGCGCGGCCCTGGTCGTGGCCGGGGCGGGCTCGGGCAAGACGCGCGCCGTCACCTACCGCGTCGCCTACCTGATAGAGCAGGGCGTCGCGCCCTCGCGCATCATGCTCGCCACCTTCACGAATCGCGCGGCGCGCGAGATGCTGCGGCGCGTCGAGCTGCTCTCGGGTGGCGACGTGCGGCGCGTCTGGGGCGGGACGTTTCACCGGATAGCGAACCTCATCCTGCGCCGCCACGCGGCCTCGCTCGGCTACGAATCAACCTACACGATTCTGGATTCCGAGGACGCGCGCGATTTTCTCTCCGCCTGCGTTGACGAAGTGGGGATTGACACCAGGTCGCGCCGCTTTCCGAAGCCGGAAGTCCTGCTCGACATCATCAGCTTCGCCAACAACACGGACCGCCCCATCGAAGACGTGGTCGTGCGCCGCTACCCGCACTTTGAGCCCCTGACCGATGCGCTCAAGCGCGTGGACCAGAGCTACATGGAACGCAAGCGCGAGCGCAACGTGATGGACTACGACGACCTGCTGCTCAACTGGAAGCGGCTCCTGATGGAGAAGCCCGAGATTGCCGCGCTCTACGCAGACCAGTTCCAGCACATCCTCGTTGACGAATACCAGGACACGAACAAGCTCCAGGCCGAGATTATCGACCTGCTCGCCGTCAAGCATCGCAACGTGATGGTCGTCGGCGACGATGCGCAGAGCATCTACGCCTGGCGCGGTGCGGAGTTTACGAACATCTACGAGTTCCCGCAGCGTTACCCGGAGGCGCGCCTCCTGCGGCTCGAAATCAACTACCGCTCGACGCCGGAAATCCTCGCCCTGGCCAACGAATCAATCGCGTCGAACCGCAAGCAGTTTCCCAAAACGCTGCGCGCGGCGCGCCCCTCGAAGGGGCTCCCGGCGGCGCTCGTCCCCTGCCGCGACCCGGACCAGCAGGCGGCCTTCATCGCCTCGCGCATCCTGGAGCTGCGCGACGAAGGCATCCCGCTCGAAGAGATAGCCGTCCTCTATCGCTCGCACTATCACTCGCTCGAACTGCAACTGGAGCTGACGCGGCGCGGGATTCCCTACCGTCTGCGCAGCGGCGTCCGCTTCTTCGAGCAGGCGCACATCAAGGACGTGATCGCTTACCTGCGCGTCATCACGAATCCGCGCGACGAGCTGGCCTGGAAGCGCATCCTGCGCCTCGTGCCGCAGGTAGGCGCGACCACGGCCAATCGAATCTGGGAGCGGCTGGCGCTGGCGCCCGACCCGCTGGCGATGGTTCGCCGCGAAGATTTTCAGGCCGCACCCAGGCGCGGCGCTGGCTGGGCGCAGTTTCTCTCGCTGCTCGAAGAGCTGACGCGCGATGAGACGCGCGGCAACCCGGCGCGGCAGATCGAGCTGATCCTGACGCGGGGCTACGAGGCGCACCTGGCGAATACTTACGAGAACGCGGAGGCCCGCCTAGAAGATTTGCGCCAGCTCGCGCTCTACAGCGCGCGCTACAATTCGACGGAGGATTTTCTTGGCGAGCTGGCCCTGCTCTCGACCGAGCGCTACGGCTCGCCGCAGGCAGTGGCGGGCGAGGATGTCGTCATGGGCAGCGACGAGGACGAGCTGCTGACGCTGACCTCCGTGCACCAGGCCAAGGGACTCGAATGGCGTGCGGTCTTCATCATCTGGGCGGCGGACGGGAAGTTCCCGAGCCCGCGTTCGCTCCGGGATGCGGAGGGCGAAGAGGAGGAACGCCGCCTCTGGTACGTCGCGCTGACGCGCGCGGGCGAGCAGCTTTACCTGACCTACCCGCTGATGATGACGGACTACAATCGCCAGACCATCTTGCAGAAACCCTCGCGCTTCGTGACCGAGGTGCGGCCCGAGCTTTACGACATCTGGACGCTCGAAGAAGAGAGCGTGCCCGCGCTCGCAGCCCCCGCCGAAGAGGCTGATGACGATGAGGAGGAAGACGACGGGCCGCGCGGGTACGTCAATTGAGAACCCCTATGCCTCAGCTCAAAGAGACGGACGAAGCCGTCGCCGAGCGCACGCTCGACGCCCGAATCAGGCTCTATTACGACCTTTACGTTCCGCCGGATGCGACAGCGCCGCGCCCGCTCCTGATCGGGCTGCACGGCTACGGCGCGAACAAAAGACAGATGATGCGCGAGGCGCGGCTGATTGCGCCGCCCGGTTTCGCCGTCGCCTCCCTGCAAGGCTTTCACCAGCACCTGCGCGACCCGAAAGAGCCGGGCGGGCCGTTTCGCTTCGGCTTCGGCTGGCTCTCCAATTTTCACCCGGAGGAATCAATCGCGCTGCATCACGGCGCGCTGCTGGACCTCATCGAAGCGGTCGCGGGTGAAGGCTCCGCGGACGCCGGGCGCGTCTTTCTGCTCGGCTTCTCGCAGTCGTGCGCGCTCAACTATCGCTTCGCCTTCTCGCACCCGCAGCGCCTGCGCGGAGTCCTGGGCATCTGCGGCGGCCTACCCGGCGATTGGGAGACGAGCGCGCTTTACAGCCGGACGACGGCCGCCGTGCTCCATCTTCACGGCACGCGCGACGAGGCTTACCCGCCCGAGCGTGTGCGTGATTACGCTGAGCGGCTGCGCACGCGAGCCCTTGATGTTGAAGTAAAGAGCTACGACGCCGCGCATGAGATCGTGCCAGCCATGCGCCGTGAGGCGCGCGCCTGGTTGCAACAGCACGCCCTTGTTTGATGAGCGATACTGCTCACGCGCACGCTGCATCCGTCTTCTTTCCGCGCGGGCGTTCGCGCTCTTCCGGCATCGTCTTGAGCCCCGTTCGGGTTGTCGCCGTCCCGCACGCGAAAGTATATTGTGAGCCTGATTCCGACCATTCAATTCAGGAAAGCGAAACACTCTGCATGAAACGCCTACTCTTCATCATCACAGCCGCGCTGGCCGTTGCCGCTCTCGTTCCGGCGCTCGCCCCGGCGCAGCAAGACGGCCCGGCCCGCTCACAGCCCGGCCGCAGGACGCGTCAGACGAAAGTTATTGACGCCGTCCGCGCAGTGCTCGACGCGCAGGTCTCTGCTTGGAATCGCGGCGACATAGAGGGCTTCATGGACGGCTACGCGCGTTCACCCGAGACGGTTTTTGTTTCCGGCGATACGGTCACGCGCGGCTGGCAAACGGTGCTGGACCGCTACAAGAAGGGCTACCAGTCGCGCGCGCAGATGGGCACGCTCGCCTTCACGGAGCTTGAGATTAAACCGCTCGGTAAAGAGACGGCACTCGCGCTCGGCCGCTGGCAGTTGACGCGCGCCGGTGATGCGCCGCACGGCCGCTTCACGCTCATCCTGCACCGGATGCCGGAGGGCTGGCGCATCGTGCACGACCACACCTCTGCGGCTTCGTAGCCAGGCTCCGCTTGAAGAAGAACCCCGCCGCGAAATGGAGAAGCGCGCGTGACTGAAAAGCTGGCCGTCGTCGGCTGCACACAACTCTTGACGCTCGCCGGTTCAGTTAAGGGAGCGCGCACTGGCGAGCAACTGCGAGAGCTTGCCATCATCGAGGACGGCGCGATGCTCTTGCGCGATGGCCGCATCGAGAGGGTCGGCGCGCGGAGCGAAATCGAGCCGCTCATCGAACGCGAGACAGAGGTGGTTGATGCCGGGGGACGCGTCGTGATGCCCGGATTTGTTGACGCACATGCGCATCCTGTGTTTGCGGGCACGCGCGCCGACGAGTTTGAGCAGCGCGCGCTCGGCGCGACTTACCAGGAGATTGCCCTGGGCGGGGGCGGCATCCGCTCGACCGTCAGGCAGACGCGCCGGGCGACGCTCGACGAACTGGTCGCGGCATCCGGGCGCTACGCGGACTGGTTTCTGCGCGGCGGCACGACGACCGTCGAAGCCAAGTCCGGCTACGGCCTCTCCGTCGAAGACGAGTTGAAGATGCTCAGGGCCATCCGGCAGCTCGACCGCGAGACGCCGCTGCGCTACGTACCGACCTTCCTGGGCGCTCACGATGTCCCCGAAGAGTATCGCGAGCGGCGCGCGGATTACGTCGCGCTCGTCTGCGAAGAGATGCTGCCGCGCGTGGCCCGGGAGAAGCTGGCCGAGTATGCGGACGTGTTCTGCGAAGAGAGAGTCTTCACGGTCGAAGAGTCCAGGCGCATCCTCTCAAGGGCGCGCTCGCTGGGGCTCGGCCTGCGGATGCACGCCGATCAACTGAGCCTCTCGGGCGGCGCACGCCTCGCCGCCGAGCTGCGCGCCGCGACGGCCGACCACCTCGAACACACGGACGCAGCGGGCATCGCGGCGCTCGCGTCCGCGGGGGTTCAGCCCGTCCTGCTGCCCGGCTCCGTCTATGCGCTCGGCTCGTCGCGTTACCCGGCGGCGCGAGAGATGATCGCGGCCGGTCTGGCCGTCGTCCTCGCGACGGACTTTAATCCCGGCTCGTCGCCGACGCCCTCGATGCCGATGGTGCTCTCAATCGCCGTCACACAGATGAAGATGACCCCGGCCGAAGCCATCACGGCCGCAACTATCAACGCCGCTTACAGCCTCGGGCGCGGCGCGCGGCTGGGCTCGCTCGAAGCGGGCAAGCAGGCGGATTTCTGCATCTACGACTGCCGGGATTACCGCGACGTGGCCTATTTTTTCGGAGTCGAACACGCCCGCTCCGTCTACGTCGCCGGGAAATTGGCCTTTAGCCGGGCGGGGCTCCCGGCCACAAGATAGCGGACAAAAAGAAGACTTGACGCACTATAAGTTGTCATTTAAAATCATCTCAACACTGGAAAGGAGGTGATCAAAAAGCATATGGATAGTTATCACAGTGAGGTGGCTGCGGCCTGACCTCTGGACTGATAATCTGAAATTGTTAGGATTCTCGTCCGGTAGCGTCTCTGTCAAGTTCGCTTTCAAAGCGAACGTCGCATAGTCAGCACACAGGCCAATCCCAACAGTTCACCGGAAAGCCGTTCATGCTCTTCAAAGCGTGGACGGCTTTTCTCTTGCCCGAACAGAGAGGCCGTCTTGAATAGAGACCGGGGGCGAGGCCAAGATTGCCCCTCCTGTCCGGCTCACACGGAGACACCGGGCAATGAAGCGTGAGCAGCCGTTCTCGCTTCATTGCCCGGCGGTCCGTTCCTGGCAGGCGTTCGCTTTAGCTGCCGTACTGGCGCTGGGCGATCTTGGCCAGGGCGACGGTCAGGGCCGCGCCGCCGAGCGTCTTAATCAGCGTCGGGTGCTCCGAATAGAAGTTGCTGATCTGGTCTATGATCGAAGGGTCTTGCTGCTCCGCGTGGTCGGCAATCTGGTTGACGGCCTCGGGCGGAATGCGCGCCGCCTGTTCCGGCGTCACCTCCTGCTGCTGGCCGCCCCTCAACATGTTGATGATGTCGGAGAGGCCGCCACCGCCGCCTGTGTTCGCGCCGCCGCTGGCGCTGCCGCCGCCGGACATAAAGCGCGAGAGGATGGCCGGGCCTGCGTACCTGATGAGGGTGTTGAGAATGCCCGCGCGCTGCTGCGGGTTTGAGTTGGCGAAGAGGTTGGCGGTCATCTGCCCGAAGGGCGGCGTCTCTTCGGAACGAAAAGCGGCGGCCAGCCCGTCGGCGAGCGCAGGCTGCGGCGCTCGCTGGGCCACCTGGTCGAAATCGTCGTGAACCGTCTCCGGCGCTTGGGCGCTCTGCGCGCCCGTATACTGCTGCAAAAGCCCGCTAATTTGATTCATCCAATCCATCTTTGTTTCCTTCTTCCGATGAGTCTTTAAGAGCGAGCGCGCGGTCGAATTCTCCGCGCGCCGCTCCGGTTAATGTCAGGGGGCTTTCTGATAAAGCTCCGCGGCATGGACCGCTGCGAGCTGCTGTGAGCTTAAGGGCTCGTCCTTCGCGGCGTGGGCGCGGGCGTCGGCTTTGGGGCCGGTGTCGGCGTCGTCTGTTCCGACGGGAGCAGGCGCGAAGGGTCGGGCGCGTCCGGCGAAGTGTGCAGGTGAACAGCCTTCCAGTCCTTACCGATGTGACGAAAGACGAGCGTCATCCTTCCTGAAGCCGTTTCGGGCGTCCCGCGAAAGGTCTGCGACTGCGTCCAGAGGCAGTTGACGACCGCGCCGTCGCGCCCGAGCATCTGCACGCGCACGTCACGCACTTCGAGCCGGACATCGGTCATCTCAGGATAAGAGCTTTCACGATTGCGGCGCACCTGTTCCCAGCCCCTTGTGACCGTGCCGTTGTTGTTAAAGAGGACCAGTTGCGGCGAGTTCCAGTAGATGCTCATGACGGCGTTCACGTCCGCGCGGCGGATACCGTCGAGCAGCGCATTGAAGGTCGCCGTCACGCTTTTGACGGTCGCATCAGTCGAGCCTGCACCGGCCGCTGTCCTGCCCGTGCTGCGCGGAGTGCGCGGCGTAGGCGTCGCGGTGGGCGTCTGCGCGCCCGCCTCTTCGACGCCTTCAGCCGGAGTCTTCGTCGCCGTATTGGTATTCCTCGCGCCGGAAGTCCGCGAGCGCGTCGCCGGGCCGGAAGTGTTCGCGTTCTGCGCCCACCCGTCGCCCGCCAGCCCGCAGCAGAGCGCGGCGATAATCAATAATCTTTTCAGCATTGCTTGCTCCTCGAAAATAGAAGATAGACTGAAAACCTGAGCAGTTGAAATCAGCGAAGCCGGGTTTGAGCCGGTCAAGCCCTTCAGGCTTCGCTCGCATCTTTCATCAACCAGGGCTCCTGGCTGCGCAACCGGCGGGCGGAGCGCTCGCGCCCGATTGCCTCGAAGACTTCAAACATCGAGGGCCCGACCGCCTGGCCCGTCAGCATCGTGCGCGAGGCGTTGATTAAGAGGCCCGCCTTCACGTCGCTCTCTTCGGCGAAGGCGCGCAGCGCCGCTTCGCTCGTCTCGACAGTGAAGGGCTCGACGCTTTCCATCGCAGCGGCCAGCGCGGGCAGCAGCTCGCGCAGGCGCGGCTCTTTGAGCAGATTCTTTCTGACGGCCGCTGCATCGAAATCGAAATCGTCGGAAAAATAGGCGCGCCCCTGCGCGGAGAAATCCTTGAGCGTGTGAAAGCGCTGGCGAATCAGCTCGACGGTCTTCTCAAACCAGGCGCGCTCCTCCTCTTCGTACTCGTCGCGCCAGAGCTTATTGGCCCGCAGCTCTGCCCTGACCATCGGCGCAAGCTCCGCGAGCGGCATCGTGCGGATATACTCTGCGTTCATCCAGAGGGCTTTATCGTCGGTCCAGCGGCGCGGGTCCGCCTCGTTGAAGTTGAAGATGGCGTTCGAGCGGTGTATGCCTTCGAGCGAGAAGCGGCGCGTCAGCTCTTCCAGCGAGAGCAACTCCTGCTCGCCCTCTGCCGACCAGCCGAGCAGGGCCAGGAAGTTGCGAAACGCCGCCGGAACGAACCCGCGGTCGCGGTAGGTCGTCAGCGAAACGACTTCGCCGTGCTTGCGCTTGGAGAGCTTGCCCTTGTTCGGCGCGAGAATCAGCGGCAGATGCGCAAAGCGCGGGTGCTCTGCGCCCAGAGCCTCGTAGATGAGAATCTGCTTGTGCGTGTTCGTCAGGTGGTCCTGCCCGCGAATGACATCCGTGATGCCCATCTCTATGTCGTCGAGCACGACCGAGAGGTTATAGAGCGGGTGGCCGTCGGAGCGCAGCAGGACGAGGTCTTCGATCTCTGCATATGAGCGCTCCTGCTCGCCGTAGACGGCATCAACGAAATGCGTCTTGCCCTCTGCGGCAACCTTCAGGCGCACGGCGAAAGGCTCGCCCGCGTCGGCGCGGCGCGCGGATTCATCCGCGGGGAGGTCACGAAAGGGATTGCTGCGATGGTCCTGCCCTTCGGCCGCGTGAGCGCGCGCGCGCTCCGCTATCCCCTGCTTGATGGTCGCGTCGGCGCGCTCTTCCTTCGGCGTGAAATCCCTGTAGGCCGTACCCGCCGCGAGCAGCCGCGCGGCGGCCTCCCTGTGCTTTCCGGCATTGTCGGACTGAAAGACTATCTCCTCGTCGTAGTTGAGCCCGAGCCACTCCAGCCCTTCGATGATCGAGCGCGTAGAGGCTTCGGTCGAGCGCTGCAAGTCCGTGTCTTCGATGCGCAGCAGAAAACGCCCGCCCTCTTTGCGCGCATAGAGCCAGTTGAACAGCGCCGTGCGCGCCGCGCCAATGTGCAGGTAGCCGGTCGGTGATGGTGCAAAACGAACGCGAACGCTCATAAATAGGTGATGAAGTAGAAAGCTCAAAGCAGGGGTCGCGTGCGAGACGGAACCGGGGCTCCTGAAATCCAAAGCCCCGCCCGGAATTTCGCCCGGCCTAAAGACGGCCCGGCCCTTGCCTTTTCACTTTTATCCTCTGCTTTCCTTTCCTGCTCGCAGTTCGTGCGAGTCGTCTGCTCGGGCGCTCTTTAACCCTGACCCGGTCGAAAGCTCCTTACAGTTCGTCCCGGCTCACGCGCCGCGCGCGTCCGTTTTCCGTCAGGACGGTCGGCGTCGCTTGCGGCATCTGGCCAGGAAGTCTGTGCTTGAAGACGAAGCGTACCACAAAGTGGTTGATGGCGAGCAGTCTCAAAGCGCCGCTGGAATTCGCCCGACGGGCTTCGATCCGTTTTCGGGCGGCGCAGAAAGCCGAACGGGTTACCCGCAGTATGTGCCAGGTAACCCGTTTCGAGAGCTTTCTAAAAATGATGGCGGAGATGACAGGATTCGAACCTGTGATGGGCTTTTGACCCATAACGGTTTAGCAAACCGCCGCCTTCAGCCACTCGGCCACATCTCCGCAAGAGGCGCGCGTTCGGACGAAGACCTATTCTAATGCGCGAGGCTGGATTGTCAAGTGTTACAATCGCCCGCGGCATGTCGAAAGAGAGTCCCACCCGAAGGCAGTTTCTCAAGGCTCTGGCGGCAGCGCCGCTCGTCGGCGTCTCCGCGGCTTCCGCCTACGCCAGCCTCGTCGAGCCTTACGATTATGAGCTGACGGAAACCGACATCTTCATACGCGACCTGCCCGACGCCTTCGACGGCTTTCGCATCGTCCAAATCTCCGACGTTCATCACAGCCGCATCGTCTCGCTCGAAGAAGTCGGCCGCGTCGTCGAACTGGCCAGGCGCGCCCGGCCTGACTTAGTCGCCCTGACCGGCGACTACACGACCTCGTATCGCCGTTACATAGAGCCCTGCGCCGAAGCCCTCGGCGCGCTCACTGCGCCCGAAGGAACCTGGGCCGTGCTCGGCAATCACGATCATTACACGGACCCGCAATTAACTACGCGCGCCCTCGAACGAGCGCACATCAGCGTCCTCGACAACGCCAATACGACGCTCAGGCGCGGGGCCGATACGCTGCAACTTGCCGGAATAGACGATTGGAGCTGGGGCAGGACGGATTGGAAGCGTGCGCTCTACGGCCTGGACAGGCGGCGGCCCTCCGTGCTGCTCTCGCACCAGCCGCGCGTCTTCGACCTGCCGGACGCGGGGGGCCTCTCGCTCGTTATCAGCGGGCATACGCACGGCGGGCAGGTGAACCTCCCGCTGATCGGCTCGCCCGCGCGTCGAAACCCGGACTTCAAGTATCTGCGCGGGCGCTACGAACAGGGCGGCGGGCAGCTCTACGTCTCGCGCGGCACGGGCGTCATAGGGCTGCCCGTGCGCCTGGGCGCGCGACCTGAAATCGCCGTCCTGCGCCTGCGCCGCGCATCATGAAGAGCCAGGGAACTCGGCGTTATCCGAATTCTAAACTCTTCGGACGCGGTGCTCCGCGCAGCTGGACGGGCGGCTGCGGTGCGCAGCAAACCTTCGCCAGCCGGGTGCGGTCGCGCTGCATCTCCATGTCCTCTTTCAGCCACGCGCGCACTTCGCGGAAGATTCGCGCCGCGTGCTCATCCGGCGGCTCGACCACGCGATAGTGCATCCACTTGCCTTCGCGCCGCGCTTGGACCACCCCGGCGCGCCGCAGGTAAGCCAGGTGACGGGAGATTTTCGGCTGGTTCGTTTGCAGGACTTCGACGAAGAAGCAGACGCAGACCTCGTCGTCGCCCATCAGGTTCAGCAGCCGCAGCCGTGTCCCGTCCGCCAGCGCCCGGAAAAGCAACAGCTCTTTATCGAAACTATGACCTCTTCTGACCATCCGGGGATTTTAACACGTCTCGATAAATATGTCTTGACATATGTGTGGCGGGGCTGTATCTTGGCACATATTCGCCCCGGCGAATATGAATGAAGGCCGGTCAGGAGAGCTGAAGGAGGAGAGAAAGATGGAGAAAGAAAAGACCCTGGAAGTGCAGGCGTTGAAGGCGCACCTGGCGCTCAACGTCAAGAATGTCGAGCGGAGCATAGAGTTCTACGGGAAGATGCTGGGGATAGAGCCGAGCAAGGTGCGGGCCGGATACGCCAAGTTCGACGTGCAAAATCCGCCGCTCAATTTGACGCTCAACGAAGCGAGCGTCTCGTCGGGCGGCGCTCTCTCGCACCTTGGCATTCAGGTGGCGTCAACCGAAGACGTGCTCGCGATGCGTGAACGATGGGGGCAGGCCGGGCTCTCGACTCGCGACGAGATGCAGACCAACTGCTGCTACGCCATTCAGGATAAGACCTGGGTACGGGACCCGGACGGCAACGAGTGGGAGGTCTTCGTCGTGCTCGAAGATAACCTGGCCGAAACTTCCATGTGCTGCGTGACGGCCGCAGAGGCATCGCCGCAAAGTAAATCGCAGGCGCTCGGCTGCGAGGCCGAAGCCGCTGCCGCGACTGCCGCCGCGTCCGCTTCCTGCTGCGGGACGCAATCGCCAACGGTCAGCATTGGCCGCTTAAAGTAAGAGGTAGATGCCGATGGGTGCAAAGGGTCATCAGGGGAATGGCGCGAGCCTCGCGCGGCGTGCGATAGCCGAAGCCGTCGGGACGACATTCTTACTGGCTGCTATCGTCGGCTCGGGCATCATGGGCGAGCGCCTCGCCGGAGGCAATCTGGCAGTAGCTTTGCTGGCTAACACCCTGGCTACCGGCGCAGTGCTCCTGGCCTTGATCCTGACCTTCGGACAGATTTCAGGAGCACACTTTAACCCGGCCGTGACGCTCGCCGATGCGATGCAGGGCGGGCTCGGGTGGCGCGACGTTCCGGTTTATCTCTATGCGCAGTTAACGGGCGCGTTCACCGGGGTCGCATGTGCAAACGTAATGTTCGGACTCCCGGTCTTCTCCCCATCGGGCCAGGCACGTGCCGGGAGCGGGCAACTGTTCAGCGAGTTTGTCGCCACCTTCGGTCTGGTGGCGGTAATCCGGGGATGCGCGCGACTCCGTTCGGCGGCAGCGCCCTTCGCGGTCGCCGCCTATCTCATGTCCGCTTACTGGTTCACGGCTTCAACTTCATTTGCTAATCCGGTGGTCACGCTGGCGCGTGCGGCCAGCTACATCTTCACCGGGATTCGCCCTCTGGATATTTATGGCTTTATCTTCGCACAACTGGCGGGTGCAGGCGTTGCGACAGTCCTCTTTCGATGGCTGCTTCCATCGTTGCCGGACAATTCGGAAGCGGTCAGCATCGCGCACGACGAAAGGGAGCAGGGCGGGTGAACGATAAAGAGCGTGTCTTGATTCTCTGCACGGGCAATTCTGCACGCAGCCAGATGGCCGAAGGGCTGCTGCGGCAGTTGGCGGGCGAACGCTACGAGGTCTTGAGCGCGGGCGTCGAGCCGAGCTTCGTCCGGCCCGCTGCCATCGAAGCGATGAGAGAAGCCGGGATTGACATCTCCGGCCATCGCTCGAAGTCCGTTGAAGAGTTCGCGGGAGAAGAGTTTGATTACGTGATTACCGTCTGCGACAACGCCAACGAGCGCTGTCCTGTCTTTCCGGGCAAGACGCGGCGCATTCACTGGA
Organism: Pyrinomonadaceae bacterium; assembly: GCA_036389715.1. Lineage (GTDB taxonomy): Bacteria > Acidobacteriota > Blastocatellia > Pyrinomonadales > Pyrinomonadaceae > DASVWH01. The sequence goes on from DASVWH010000100.1 coordinate 11,827, forward strand.
GCTTCGACGACCCGGCGGCCGCTGGCGGTAGTGAAGCCGAGCGGCTGGCCGTCTATCGTCGCGTGCGGGATGAGATAGACGGCCGCCTGCGTGATTTCGTCAGGGGATTAAGGGCGTAGCCGGAAGACGGACGCCATCACGGGCGGGCAGAGTAGCCTGTCAAGAGAAAGAGAGAGCGGCATCTTCATCAACAACTGTTGATGAAGATGCCGCTCTCTTTTACGAGGCTATCCCCGCGTGAGGCTATCTTCTTAGAAGAATATCTTCCAAGGCTTAACGGTTGTTATCGTCGTCCTGACCGGCGCGGCGCGCGCGTCTCTCTTCGTGGCGCGCTTTGCGTTCTTTGACCAGTTGATCGAGCTGCGTGCGCTGCTCCGGCGTCAACACGCCGAGAATCTCCTGTCGCAAGCTCTTCGTGGCCTGCTGCATCTGTGCGCGCAGGGCTTTGATCCGCGCATCCGTATCGGCGTTGGTCGTCCCCTCCTGCCGCTGCTGGTGAATCTTGCGCATCTCATCGCGTTGCGGGTTTGTGCTGGCGCGGAAACGGTCCTCGATGGCGCGTATCTGCTGCTGCTGGGCGGCGCTCAGGTTAAGCTGCTGCAAAAGACCGAGCGATCTCTGGCCCTCTGCGCCTCTGCCTGGGCGGCGGCCCCTGCCTTCGTTCTGCTGTCGTCCCTGCCTGCGTCCGCCCTGCATCGGGTCCGGCTGTTGTGCCGAGACGGGCGCGCCCAGGGTCAGGATGAGGCCAAGCGTCAGAACGGCCCCGGTAAACTTATTTTGTAAAGACATCTCTTGGAATGCTCCTTCTGAGTAACCGGTCGGTGAATATTTGGGGTGGCGATGACGAGGCTATTTGAGAATTGCGTCGCAAGTCAGGCTAAAGCTGGCCTTCATCTACCTTCAAACTTTAGATGCGCCGGAGCCCCTCCTGGTCTGGAAATATTATTTTCGGACGAAATTCATTGACCGGCCACCTTGTTTGGTGTATAAAGCACTTTACGAAGCAAAGACAGCGGCGCGAGCTAAACGCCGTCGTCAATCGGGTTGCTGGAGATAGTGGTGTTGAATAAGGACATTAGGGTGGGCTTTGGGACTAATCCAGCACCGGAATGTGAGCATTTCTTGAGATAGAAAAACGGTCGTGACCGCGTTACAATGTGGCCCGCATGAAACTCTTACAGAATATCGACTCTCCGGCTGACCTGCGTCGTTTGCGCCCGGAGCAGCTGCAAACGGTTGCCGACGAGATTCGCCAGTACATCCTGGAGACGATGGCGCGCGTCGGCGGGCACACGGGCGCGAGCCTGGGCGCGGTCGAGCTGGCCACGGCGCTGCACTATGCGTTCGAGACGCCGCGCGACCGCGTCGTCTGGGACGTGGGCCACCAGGCTTACGCTCACAAAATCCTGACGGGGCGGCGCGACCAACTGGCGACCATCAAGCAGTACGGCGGGATCAGCGGCTTTCTCAAGCGCGACGAATCGGAGCACGACACGTTTGGCGCGGGCCACGCTTCGACCTCCATCTCGGCGGCGCTCGGGATGGCGATTGCGCGCGACCGCAAGGGCGAGAGCCATCACGTCTGCGCCGTCATCGGCGATGCTTCGCTGGCGGGCGGGATGGCGATGGAGGCCATCAACCAGGCCGGGCACTTGAAGACGCGCCTGATCGTCCTCTTGAATGATAACGAGATGTCGATCGCGCCCGCGGTCGGAGCCTTGACGGGCTATCTCAACCGCTTGCGCGAAGCGCAGGGCTATCACCGTTTCAAGGATGAGGTCGGCGAAACCCTGCTCTCGATTCCGGCGCTCGGCGAGCGGCTGCATCATGCGGCCAAGACGGTCAAGGACGCGCTGGCCGCGGCCGTTCTGCCGGGCGCGCTGATTAACGAGCTGGGCTTCAAGTACATAGGCTACGTGGACGGTCATAACCCGCGGGCGCTCGTCGCGGCCCTGCGCGAAGCTCAGCAGATCAAGGACGCGCCCGTCATCGTTCACGCCCTGACCGTCAAGGGCAAGGGCTATCCGACGGCCGAAAAGAACTACTACAAGTGGCACGCGACGGGGCCGTTCGACCTGGCGACCGGCAATCTCATCAAGACTGCGGCCAAAGCCCCTTCCTACACCTCCGTCTTCGGCAAGACGATGTGCGAGTTGATGGAGCGCGACGAAAAAGTAGTGGCCATTACGGCGGCGATGCCCGACGGGACGGGCATTGACCTCGTCCTCGAAAAATATCCCGAAAGGGCTTTCGACGTTGGCATCGCGGAGCAGCACGCAGTGACTTTCTCCGGCGGCCTGGCCTGCGAAGGGCTCAAACCCGTGGCCGCCATCTATTCGACGTTTCTCCAGCGCGGCTACGACCAGGTGATGCACGACATCTGCATCCAGAATCTGAACGTCACGTTCGCGATGGACCGCGCGGGCATCGTTGGCGGCGACGGCCCGACGCATCACGGGCTGCTCGACATAGCGTACCTGCGCCCGATGCCCAACATGATCGTCATGGCCCCGAAGGACGAGGGCGAGATGCGCGACATGCTGCTGACGGCGATAGAGCATCCGGGCCCGGCCGCCCTGCGCTACCCGCGCGGCAACGGCGTCGGCGTGGACATCAGCCGCGCGCCGCAGCAACTGGAAATAGGCAAGGGCGAAATCCTGCGCGAGGGCGGCGATGTCGCCATCGTCGCTTACGGCTCGATGACGCATCCTTCCCTCAGTGCGGCCGAGCACCTGGCCAAGGACGGAATCGAGACGACGGTCGTCAACGCGCGCTTCGTCAAGCCGCTCGATGCGGGGCTGCTGCTCGCGCTGGCCCGCACGCGGCGGCTCATCGTGACTGTCGAGGAGGGTTACCTGGCGGGCGGCTTCGGCTCCGCCGTGATGGAATTGCTGGAGGAGAACGGGCTGCTCGACAGGGTCAGAATCGTGCGGATGGGCGTGCCCGACCGGCTCGTGACGCACGGCGATGCGAACCTCCTGCTGGCCAAGTACGGGCTCGACGCCGACGGGATTTATACGCGCGTCAGGGAGAGCGTGGAAGTGCTCGACGACCGCCGCGCGAAGCGGCAAAAGGTTTCAGGATAAAATCTCTCATGCGGCCCCGAACCAGGGGGCTGACGGCTGCGGCTCTCTCCAGGCTTTTTCTGCGCGCTCGCTCCATCGGGCCTATCCGAGATGGACGGGCGCGTTCGCTTTTGCACCCTATATGGTTCAATTCCCATGCACAGAGCGGACAAATGCGCGCCCTCCGGCATCAAAGATTACGGCGCTTGAGGCCCTTATTCGTGATTGGAGGGGCGCTGGCGGGCTGACGGGCAGGCGTGGCCTTGATTTTGCAATAGAGTTTGAGAGGCAGCCCCTATAACTAAATCGCAATAATCGGGACGGCACAGTCTCAGATCGAGAGCCGCTAAAAAAGATGGAAGAGAGAAGAAAAATCGTTATCCCGACCGGAGCGGAAGCGGATGAGCCGCTTTCGACGCCGCACTTCGTTGACGCCGAAGCGACGATGACGGCGCGCCCAGTCGTGCCGCTCTCGCCGGAGGCTCTCAACTCCGCCTATGATGCTCCCGGCGCGCGGCGCAGTAATTCGCCCTACCTGATCCTGGCGGTGCTGGCGGCCGTCGTGATCGGCGTCGCGGCAGGCATCGCGATAGGGCTCTACAAGGGGCGACAGGCGGCGGCGACTTCACCGGCGGCGAGCCAACAACCCGCGCCGACAGAGAATGTTGATGCCGCTCAGACTACTGCGCAGCAGCAGCAGTCGGCACAGACCGAGCAGGCGAGCGCTTCCTTACCCCAGACGACCATCGAGCCGCCCGCCGCTCCGAAACAGATAGAGCCGCCCGCGGCTGCCAAAGAAAGGGCAGAGGAGAGGGCCGACGATGAGGCACGCCCCGAGCGCCCGGCTCCGCCAAGCAGGAAGGCCCGCGACGAGGATGACGACGATGCCGCCAGGCGGACGACTCCTCCTCCCGCTCGTACCAAGAGAGCGGACGACCGCGCGAGCGACGAAGATACCGCCGACGCGAGGCAGGCCGAAAGGGAACAAAGAAGAGAGGAGCGACGGCGTCGCCGCCAGCAGCAACGCGAAGAGGACGCCCCGCGAATCTACGTCCCGCGCCAGGTCGAGCGCGCCGGAAGAGAACTCAACCGCATTAGGGAAATCTTCGAGGGTCGGCAGCCTTAGTTAGTCAATCGTCAATCGTCAATCGTAAATCGTGAATAGAGAAACGAAAGCGGGTGCTTCTCTCTATTCACGATTTACTATTGACGATTTACTATACCGGCGATGAAGCGTGAACGGATTGATAAGCTGCTGGTTGAGCGCGGGCTGGCGTCGTCGCGGACGAGGGCACAGGCGCTCGTCATGGCCGGGCTCGTGCTGGTCAACGAGCAGCGCGTCGTGAAGCCTTCGGAGATGTTCCAGCCGGATGCGCCGCTGCGCGTTAAGGGCTCGGATGATCCGGCGGCGCGCTATGTAGGGCGCGGCGGGCTCAAGCTGGAAGGCGCTTTGAAGGCTTTCGAGATCGAGGTCGAGGGGTTGTCATGCCTGGACGTGGGTGCTTCGACGGGAGGCTTTACGGACTGTCTGTTGCAGCACGGGGCACGGCGCGTCGTCGCCCTCGATGTCGGGCATAACCAGTTGGACTGGCGCTTGCGCAACGACCCGCGCGTTGAGACGCGCGAAGGCGTCAACGCGCGTTACCTCCAGCCGGAGGATTTCGATTCGTCGTTTGACCTGGCCGTGATGGATGTCTCGTTCATCTCGGCGACCAAGGTGCTCCCGGCCGTCGTCCGGCTGTTGACGCCGGGCGGGCGCATCATTACGCTCATCAAACCGCAGTTTGAAGTGGGGCGCGGCGAGGTCGGGCGCGGCGGCATCGTCAGCGACCCGGCAAAACACGCGCGCGTGATCGAAGAGGTCAACCGAGCGGCGCGCGAACTCGGGCTCAACCTGCGCGGAGTTATCGAATCGCCCATTCACGGCGCGGACGGGAACCTGGAATTCCTGGCGCTCTACGAGCGTGACGAACAATGAGCATGACCGAGCAGGAAGCGCTGGCCCGTTTGCAGCGCGCCAAGACCTTCTACCAGAGCTTTATCAAGCTCAACTACGAGGCGCGCGCAGAAGATTGCGGGACGTGTCCGACGCAGGGCGTCTGCTGCACGGACGCGCATTTCGTCAACGTGCATATTACCAGGCTGGAGGCGGTCGCCATTCGTGAGACGCTGCGGCGCACGCCCCGGCTGGATGAAGCGGCGCGGCGCACAGTCTACGCACGTGCGCGGGAAGCCGTCAGACGCTACGGCCTGCGCGCCGCGGGCGAGACCTTCGCGCAAACCTATTCCTGCCCGCTCTACCTGCCAGGCATGGGCTGCCTCGTACATCGCAGAGCCAAGCCCGCCCCGTGCATTCAGCACGCCTGCTATGAGAACTGGGAGGATTTACCGCCCGCCGGTTTGCAGTCGCGGACGGAGCATCGCGTCGAGCAGTTGAACAGGGAGGTTTACGGCGCGGCCTGGGCCTGGCTGCCGACGCCGCTCTGGCTCTGCCTGGTTGACCCGGAGGCGGACGGCGTCGAGCTTGAGCTTCTCGCGCGCCGTTGGAGCGCAGAGGGACGCACCTCTTCGCATCAAGCCGGGCGGGCGGCAAAGGACGCGCGCCGCGGGGGGCCCGTCCTGTCGCACGCGGTTCCCGGAGTGCGTTGAGAACCGCGCCGGATGGCCCCGGACGGCCAGCGCCCGGGAGTGGTTTAGCTCCTTACAGAATAGCGCGGCCTCCGTCGGCCCTGTCGAAATCTTGAAATTAAGAGACGCTTGAATCAAGAGACGCTGAGAGATGAGTTCGCTGGAGCTTCGTTTGACGGTTTCGGAAGATGTGCCGGGCATCCTGGCGCTGATTGCCGAAATCTACGCCGAGTACGATTGCGTGCTCAATGCCGAGCAGGACGAGCGTCACTTGCTGGAGCCGGGGCCATACTTTCGCAAGCGCGGCGGGGAGTTCTGGGTGGTCGAAGACGACGCGGGAGTGATTCGCGCGACCGCGGCAGTAGCACTGCACGAAGACGCGGCCGAGCTGAAGACGCTCTACGTGCATCCGTCTTTGCGGCGACAGGGCTGGGGGCGGCGGCTGACGGAGCTGGCCATGGAGTACGCGCGGCGGGCGGGTAAGCCGAAGATGGTGCTCTGGAGCGACACGCGCTTTGCGGCTGCGCACAGCCTGTATCGTGGGATGGGCTTTCGAGAGTGCGGCGAGCGCGAGCTTCACGACTCGAATAATTCGCGCGAGTACGGCTTCGAGATGTCGCTGGCGGAAGACGAGTTAAAGCGTTTTCCACAGGCTTTTCCACAGCCCTAAACCTAAGAATCTGCAAATACTTAAAGTGCTTTGTTCTTGACTCGGCCCGGAGCCGGGTGTATAACTCGCAGCCTGTTACGGAGCTTACGGGCACACGTAACCGACGCGAGGAGAGGCGAGTGATGCGGTGACGCATCCTTTGAGTAAGGGTAACAGGCGGCTGTTGTTCTTATCACACCTCGCGTCGAAGCCGAAAGGCTTGGCTTACGAGGAGAGTCGCAAGACTTTCCCCTGGCGACCCGGATAAAAACGGGCCGCGCTTCGAGGAGCTGATCACCCTTGGAGTAGCACAAGTCGTCCGGGCTTCGGCCTGGGCCTCGTTGCCGGGGACGTAACCGGCGGTGGAGGAAAAGCCACCAGAACAAAAACCAAACGGCACCGTGTTACTTGTAATGCGACGGTTCGTGAAAGCGAATCGAGTGCCGACCGGGGGCGCGCTGACCGCCAGCGCACGCTTCGGGATATAAAACGGCAACCGCTGTGTGTACATGCGAGGTTGCCAATCCCCTAAGGTCGCTTCGGCGACTTTCGGGAATCAGGGATTGCGCCGCTTTCAACTCGTTTGGAGGCGGCGCAATCTCTTTTTCTGCCCTCCCGGAACATCCGCGTTGACACCCGAAAGTGCGGGCGGGTATCATCCGAGCCGTCCCTTAAAGTAATCACCAGAATTCAAAGTCCGAGATAACTTTCGCAGGCAACGGTTAAGGCGCTTCCGGCTTTGAGAGCCTCGTCGAGACCTTTTCCGGGCAGGGTTGATTGATGGCTCACACGGCTATACGGCGCGTCGGCGTTGTCATCAAACCGGAGCATCCGGCGGCGATGCGAACCGTCTGTCGCCTGGTCCAATGGCTCGACGAGCGCGGTCTGTGCCTCGTCGGCGGCCCGGAGATTGACGGGGCCGCCATCGAGGCCGAGACCGGCTGCGCCATCGAAATCGTCGAGCGCGAGAGGCTGGCGGCGAACATTGACCTGCTCGTCGTCCTGGGCGGCGACGGGACCATGATCGCCAGCTCGCGCCTGCTCGGCGATTACGATGTTCCAGTGCTGGGCATCAACTACGGGACGCTCGGCTACCTGGCCGAGTTTACCGTCGAGGAGATGTTTCCGGCGCTCGCTTCCATTCTCGACGGCGATTACCGGATAGACACGCGCGTTCGCCTGGCCGTTGACCTGGTCCGCGATGAGAACCTGCTGATGCACAAGCGGGTGCTCAACGACGTGGTCATCAACAAGTCCGCGCTGGCGCGCATCATCGAGATCGAAGCCCACATGAACGGGCAATTGATTAGCTCGTTTCGCGCCGACGGGTTGATTGTCTCGACGCCGACGGGCTCGACCGCCTACAATCTTTCCGCGGGCGGCCCCGTCGTTTACCCTTCGATGAACGCGGTGGTCATCACGCCCATCTGTCCCTTCACACTCTCGGATCGCCCCATCGTCGTCCCGGACGACGCCCTGCTCGAACTGCGCCTGCGAACGCCGCACGAGGAGGTGGTCCTGACGCTCGACGGGCAATTCGGCATTCCGATAGAGGTCGGCGACCGCGTGCTGATTAGGAAAAGCCGGACGACCTTTAAGATCGTGCAGCCGACCAACAGGAATTATTTCGAGGTCCTGCGCGAAAAACTGCGCTGGGGGAAATGAGCTGGTCAATAATCGATGGTCAATGGTAAATCGTAAATGGTAAATCGTAAATCGTGAATAGATAAAAGCGAATCCTTAAGACTTAAAGCCTCCGTCTTTCTTTTTCTATTGACGATTTACCATTGACTATTGACCTTAATGAGGTGACATGGCTGACGAACACGACGAGAAGCGAACGACGCGCCCGGAGATTGCCGCCGACGGGTTTGAGCGAGAGGTGACGACGGACCTGGACGACGAAACGCCGGATCGTCCGAAGGGGATGCCGCTGCATACGCGCATCCTGATCGGGCTCCTGATTGGCGTCGTCGCGGGGATAGCCGCCAACTATCTCTTCCAGGTTCCAGACCCAGCTCAACCGGACGTGATGATTACACACCCGCGCGTCGAGTGGGTCGTGCATCACATCACGGAGCCGGTCGGCGAGATATTCCTGAGCCTGCTCAAGATGATTATCGTGCCGCTGGTCTTCTCCTCTTTGATAGTCGGCGTCGCGGGCATCGGCGACATCCGCAAGCTCGGGCGCGTCGGCCTCAAATCTTTTGCCTACTGCCTGATTATCTCGGCCATCTCCGTCGTCATCGGGCTGACGCTGGCCAATACCATCAGACCCGGCAATCGGGTCGAGCCCGCCACGCGCGCGAAGCTCGAACAGCGCTTTAGCAAGAGCGCGGAGAGCGAGATCAGCAAGGCAAAGAAGGCTGCGTCGAATGATTCGCCCTTCATGCAGGTGGTCAAAAGCATCGTGCCCGCGAATCCGGTGGCGATGGTCGTCGGAGAGTCGCCCGGCTACAGCCCGGACATGCTCAAGCTGATGTTCTTCGCCTTGATTATCGGCATCGCGATTACGCTCATCCCGTTCGAGACGACCGCGCCTTTCCTGCGCGGCTTGCAGGCGCTCTACGAGATTACGGCGAAGATCATAGACATCGTCATGAAGTTCGCGCCGTATGCGGTCGCGTGTCTTCTCTTCAACAACATGGCGCGCTTCGGGATAGACCTTTTGCAGGCGCTCGGCTGGTTCATGGTGACGGTGCTCGCCGGGCTGGCGATACACATGTTCGGCGTCTATTCGCTCTCGGTCTATTTCCTGTCGCGCATCTCGCCTCTGGAATTCTTCCGCCGCATCAAGACCGTCATCCTGACGGCCTTCTCGACCTCTTCATCGAACGCGACGCTGCCGACGGCGCTGCGCGTCTCGGAGGAGAACCTCGGCGTGCCGCAGGAGATCAACAGCTTCGTGCTGACGGTCGGCGCGACGGCCAATCAGAACGGGACGGCGCTCTACGAGGGCGTGACGGTGCTTTTCCTGGCGCAGCTGGCGGGCGTCGACCTCTCGCTCGGGCAGCAGTTGATGGTCGTTTACCTGGCTATTATCGGCGGCATCGGGACGGCGGGCGTGCCGTCGGGCTCGATTCCTTTCATCATCGGCGTGCTGGCGACCATCAACGTCAACCCCGGGCTGATAGCCATCATCATCGGCGTGGACCGGCTGCTGGATATGTGCCGGACGACGCTCAACGTGACGGGCGACATCACGGCCGCGACCTTCGTCGCGCGCTCGGAAGGCTACGAGCTGTTGAAGCGACACGAACCCGCGATTGTTCACGCGGGCGCGGCGCACCCGCTCGCGGGGCGTCCGGGCGAGCCCTGAGCCGTGAGCGCAATCATCCACCCGAAAATGGTTTTCATCCTTTGACTGACGGCACTCCGAAAATGAGGTGAACGCGAAATGATCTTTCCGATAGGCGACGACAATTCCGACCGGACGGCGACGCCGCTCGTCAATTACCTGCTGATTGCGATCAACGTGCTGGTCTTCGTCCTGCTCCAGGGCGGCGGCTCAAACGAGAAGTTCACTTATGCTTACTCGACCGTCCCGCAGGAGATAGTGACCGGCACGGACATAGACCGCCCCGTCAGTATTCAGGACGCGGCCGGTTCCGAAATCGGGAGGATTGACCTTCAGCCGACGCCGCCGAGCGTTTACATCACGCTCCTGACCTCCATGTTCATGCACGGCGGTTGGATGCATCTTTTCGGCAACATGCTCTTCCTCTGGATTTTCGGCGACAACATAGAGGACCGGCTGGGGCATGGAAGATACCTGGTCTTTTATCTCGTCTGCGGGCTGCTGGCTTCCCTGACGCACGTCTTCACGAGCGTCGCGTTTGCCGGAGACAACCGGCTCAGCCTGTTGATTCCGAGCCTGGGCGCATCGGGCGCGATCTCCGGCGTGCTCGGCGGCTACCTGCTGCTCTTCCCGCGCAGGCAGGTGCGCGTCTTCATCCTGCGTATGCTGACGACCGTTCCGGCCATCGTCGCCATCGGGCTCTGGTTCGTCTTGCAGTTGGTCGAGAGTTTCGGAATGCTCAGCAGCGGCCCGCAGTCCGGCGGCGGCGTGGCATATGCGGCGCACATCGGCGGCTTCATCGCCGGGTTGATTCTCATCAAGCTCTTCGCCGCGGGGCGCGGCCCGAGCGCCAGTCCGGCCGTCTGATTTTTACTCGCGGCCGCGAGCGTCAAAGTGTTCGGTCGAGCGTGAAAAAGGGTCCGCAAGTGAAAGAGGGTGAAGGGAAAGCCGCGGCAGGCTTCCTTTAACCCTCTTCGGTTTTTAAAAGCTCGACGCCGCGCCGGGCCACCTCTTGCAGCTTCCTCGCTTTCTGCTTTCTTGCTCCGGCGCGCGGTGCTCCTGTAAGATTCAATCTTCAATCAAGCGAGGAGTTAAATGGATGTCGGTCACCGAAACGATTCTGCCTCCCACTAACCAGCAGGGCCTGGATATTCGCTCGACGCCGCGCGCCGAGATGAATCTTTACCCGCTGGATACTTTCCCCTACGAGTACGCCGGGCGCGAGGTCCGCATCTCGTTCGAGATACCCGAGTTCACGGCCATCTGCCCCTTCTCGGATTTCCCGGATTTTGCGACCATCCGCCTGGAGTACGTCCCCAACGAACGCTGCGTCGAACTCAAGAGCCTGAAGCTCTATATCAACTCGTTCCGGGCCGTTAAGATTTTCCACGAGCACGTCATCAACGCTATCCTCGAAGATTTCGTGCGCGCCTGCGACCCCCTGAGCGTCGAACTCGAAGGCGACTTCAACATTCGCGGCAATATCAAGACGGTCGTCCGCGCAAGCTATAGAAAAAGTAAGCAGTAAGCAGTGAGCAGTAAGCAGTAAAAGACAGGAAGCTGCTCGCCCCCGTCCGCTCACTATTTACTACTGCTTGCTCTTAACTGCTTGCTCTTAACTGCTCACTGCTTACTGCTCACTGCTTACTCTTATGGATACCACCATCTTCTTCTCGTCGGCGGGCGCTATCATTGCGATAGTGGCGCTGTTTTTCATCCTCAAGCGGGTGGTCGGGTTCTTCTTCCGGCTGGCGCTGATGGGGGTGCTGATTCTGGCGGTGCTCGTCGGAGCCTGGATGTGGTCGAGGGGCGATAGCTCTGCGGACAACAGCAATCGTCCGCGACCCGCGCGCCGGACAACCAACGCTCGCTGATTCGGCAGGCTCGTTGAATGGGCGAAACAGATACCGATGCCGCCGATCAGTTTGATGCTTCAATCAGTCGGCGGAAGCTGGATGAAGGAACGCCGGGACTCTGGCGGCGATACGGCCGTCTCCCGCGCAACGTCTTCGCCGTCAGCCTCGTCAGCCTGCTCAACGATGCTTCGAGCGAGATCATCTACCCGCTGCTGCCGCTCTTCCTGACGCTCACGCTCGGCGCGTCGCCCGCGGTCGTCGGCCTGATCGAGGGCGCGGCCGAATCGGTCTCAAGCCTGCTTAAGCTCTTCGCCGGATACTTCTCCGACCGCAGCGGGCGGCGCAAAGGGCCCGTCGTCTTCGGCTACGCGCTGGCCAACTTCGTCCGACCCTTGATCGGGTTGGCGAGCACCTGGTCACAGGTCCTCGTCATCCGCCTGGCCGACCGCGTCGGCAAGGGCATTCGCAGCGCTCCGCGCGACGCCATGATTGCCGATGCCGTGACGGTCGGCGAGCGGGGACTGGCGTTTGGCTTTCACAGGGCGATGGACCACGGCGGGGCGGTCGTCGGGCCGCTGCTCGGCTACCTGATTATTCTGCTGGTCGCCGCCGATAGAAACAGTCCGTCGGCGGGCGATTACCAGAAGGTCTTTCTCCTGGCCGCGATTCCGGCGCTGGCGGCCGTGCTGGTGGCCGTCTTCTTCCTGCGCGAGACGCGCACGGGGCGCGGCCAGGACCTTGACGGCCTGACTCCCGCGCGTCTTTCGCTGCGCGGCTTTGACGGAAACTTCAAAAGGTTTCTCCTCATCGTCGCGCTCTTTACGCTCTCGAATTCGTCGGATGCCTTCCTGATTCTGCGCGCCAGCGAGGCAGGGATTTCCAGCCAGAGCATCCCGCTGCTCTGGGCCGCGCTGCATGCGAGCAAGGTGCTCAGCTCGCTCTACGGCGGAGACCTCTCGGACCGGATGGGCCGCCGCCGGTTGATAGCCTCCGGCTGGCTGCTCTACGCCGCCGTTTACTTAGGGTTCGCCTTCGTCGAGACGCCGGGCGCGGCCTGGGCGCTCTTTCTGATTTACGGCATCTACTTCGGCCTCGCGGAAGGAGCCGAGAAGGCGCTCGTCGCGGACCTCGTGCGCCCCGAGCAGCGCGGTACGGCTTACGGGTTGTATAATCTGGCTTTCGGCATTACGGTTCTTCCCGCCTCGCTCTTGATGGGCGCGCTCTGGAATTTGCGCGGCGCGCAGACGGCCTTCGTCGTCAGCGCAGGCATCGGCTCGGTGGCCGCGCTGCTGCTGCTCTCGACGGTCAAGGCGGAAGCGGCGACCGCTAATCTTTGAGTGCCGGAAGAGAAGAGGACGGGCCATGCGTTGAGAAGTCTCCTATTTAAGATGAAAGGCGAACCAACGGATTGAATATTACAGTAGAGCCCTGGGGCGAGCGCGAGCCGCCGGACGCGCGTCTCCTGCGCGAGCGGATGGAGGCCGAAGGCTACAGCGTCCGCGAATGGCGCGACGAGCCAGGAACCGTCTACGGCCCGCACACGCACCCGGAAGACCAGTCGCACTGGATCATTAGCGGCGCGCTGGAGCTGCGCGTCGGTTGGGAGCAGTACACGCTGCGCGCCGGAGACCGCGATTTTCTTCCGGCCAACACAAACCATTCGGCCTCGGTCGTCGGCCCCGAGCCCGTCGTCTACCTGATCGGCGTAAAATATTGATGAGCGCAACCGACTTTCAACTGATTACCGGCGCGGAGCAGCTGCGCGCCGCCACCCTGGAATTATCGCAGCAGGCGGCGGTCGGCTTCGATACCGAGACCACCCATCTGGACCCTTACAAGGGACGCATGCGGCTCGTGCAGCTGGCCGCGCCCGACGGCGTGCGAATCATAGACCTGGACCGCTTCACGGACGGCGACCCGTCCGGGTGCGAGGCGCTCGCACCGCTCAGGGAACTGCTCGCCGCGCCGCGCCCCGTCAAGATCGCGCACAACGCCAAGTTTGACGCCAAGTGGACCAAGCACACGCTCGGCGTGGAGCTCGGCGCGCTCTTCGACACGCTGCTGGCGAGCCAGCTCATCTCGGCGGGCGACCCCGAAGAGCGTCACGGCCTCGAAGCGGTCGCCGCGCGCTACCTGAACATGACGATTGACAAGGCCGAGCGGCTCAGCGATTGGAGCGGCGAGCTTTCGGAATCGCAGCTCCGTTATGCGGCGCTCGACGCTTCCGTGCTTCCAGCCCTGCGCGAAGAGTTAATCAAGCGGCTCAAGGCCGACGGGCTGCTGCGCTGCGCGCAGCTTGAGTTTGAATGCGTCCTGCCCATCGCCAACATCGAGCTGGCGGGCATTTATCTCGACAAGCAACGATGGCGCGAGCAGTTGGCCATAGTCGAGAAGAAACGCGCGACGCTCGCGGACGAACTACAGGACATGCTGGCGGAAGAGAGCGCGCAGGGCTCTTTCTTCGGGCCGCAGCGCAACGACATCAATCTGGATTCCCACGTGCAGCTCACCAAGGCGCTCAAGCGACTGGGCATCGAAGTGCCCGATTCGACGCGCAATTGGAAGCTCCAGCCGCTGGCCGCGAAGCATCCCGAAATCGCCAAGCTGCTCGAATACCGCACGGTGCAGAAGGCGCTGACCAGCTACGGCGAGAATATCCTCAACGAGATCAGCCCTGTGACGGGCCGTATCCACGCGGACTTTCGCCAGATCGGCGCGCCGACCGGGAGGATGGCCTGCACCAACCCGAACATTCAACAGGTCCCGCACTCCATCGAATATCGCCGCTGCTTTCGCGCGCCCGAGGGCCGCAAGCTGGTCATCTCGGACTATTCGCAGATAGAGCTGCGCATCCTGGCGGACTTCACCGGCGATCAGGGATTCATCGACGCCTTCAACTCCGGGGCCGACCTTCACCGTGTGACGGCCGCGCAGGTCTTCGGCGTGCCGCTCGCGGAGGTCACCAAAGAGCAGCGCGATTTCGCCAAGCGCCTGAACTTCGGCGTCGTCTACGGCATCGGCGCACAGCGTTTCTCGACCATGACGGGCCTCACGCAGACCGAAGCCGAGGACATCCTGCGCCGCTACTTCGCCACCTATCGCCAGCTGGATACCTGGCTCCGCGAGGCCGCACAACGTGCTGTGCGAGAGCGCACGGCCCGCACGGCATCCGGACGCCTCGCGCGCTTTCGCTTCGACCCGGACGACCGCCAGGCCATGTCGCTGGCCCAGCGCAACGGAAAAAACACGCCGATTCAGGGCAGCTCGGCCGACATTCTCAAGCGTGCCCTGCGGCTCCTACACGACAAGCTGCAAGGCACGTCCGCCTGCATCGTCAACATCGTTCACGACGAGATAGTCGTCGAATGCGACGCCGCGGAGGCGGAAGCGATTGCCAAAACGGTCGAGGATGCGATGTGCGCGGCGGGCGAGGAATACGTCAAGCGCGTCCCCGTTAAGGTGGAAACGGAAGTCTCCGACGAGTGGGTCAAGTAAAGCAGCAGGCCAAGACCTAGCGCGTGAAGCGAAAGCCGGAACACGGCGCGGCGGCTTGATGATGAGTTTAGGTTCGGCGAGTGCGCTGTTCCAGCTTCTGCTCTTCTAATTCCTGCTCTTCTAATTCCTGCTCTTCTAACTTCTACTCTCGCAGCTGCTGCTGCCGCTCTAACTTCTGCGTGTCTAGCGTTTCCCCTTAATCTTCTCCCTTTCAATCTTTTCCGGCGCCGGACTTTTGCCCTGCGCCGGTCTCTTCAAAGGCGGGCAGCGGCGCGGCCGTTCTGCGCCAGACGAAGTAGACGGGGATGCCTGTCAGGACGAGCAGGTAGCCGATGCCGGAGGTGGCAGGGGTCAGGTAGGCCAGGTCCAGGACCAGCAGCGACGCGATCAGGATGTAGATGATGGGCACGAGCGGATAGCCGAAGGTGCGGTAGGGGCGCTCGACGGCTGGCGCTTTTTTGCGCAGGACGATAACGGCCCCGACCATCAGGATATAGAAAACCAGGTCGGCCGAGATGATGTAGTCGAGCAGTTGGCTGTAGACGTTGCCGTACTTGAACTCGCCCGGCGCGGCTCCCTGCGTGACCGTCCGCGGCAGTGTCAGCAGCGATGCCCAGACGCCCTGCGCTACCAGCGCGACGACGGGGACGCGCCGCTCGTTGACCGTCCCGACGCGCCCGAAGAAGAGGCGGTCGCGCGCCATCGCGTAGTAGATACGCGCCCCGGCCAGAATCAACCCGTTGTTGCAGCCGAAGGTCGAGACCATAATCGCCAACGCCATCGCGATCATGCCCGTGCGGCCGAAGACCGATTGCATCGTATCGGTCGCAACCTTGTGCTGCGGGTTCTGAAGCTGCGCCAGCGGCAGCGTCGAGACATAGGCGAGATTGGCGAGCAGGTACAACGCGACGACCGCGCCGCACCCGATAAGCAGAGCGCGTGGCAGGTTGCGGCCGGGCTCGCGTATCTCGCTCCCTGTGAATGTCACGTTGTTCCAGGCCGACTGTGCGAAGAGCGGCCCGACCATCGCCAGCCCGAGCAGCATCAGCAGCGGCAGTAGTGTCCCCGTCGCCGCCAGGCCCTGCGGCGTCGTCTGCGGCGTCCAGCCGTTGGCCGGAGGGTTCCACCAGGACGAGGTCAGGGCCGCGCTCGCGCTGTTGCGGCCGAGCAGCAGCCCGACGAGAATCAGTCCGCCGAGCGCCGCCGTCTTCGTGAAAGTAAAAGTGTTCTGAATCCGCTTGCCGGTCTTGAGCCCGCGCGTGTTGGTGAAGGTCAGGAAGAGAATCAGCAGAATGGCGACGAGTTGCTGCCTGGAAAGGCTCACCGCATAGCTGCCGAAATGAACGGGCGCGATCAGGTAATCGTTGGCCGAGACCTTGTCCGTCAGCACGCCCGTGAAGTCGGCGAAGGCCACCGCTACGGCCGCGATTGTCCCTGTCTGGATGACGAAGAAGAGCGACCAGCCGAAGAGAAAGCCGACCGCCGGGCCGTAAGCCTCGCGCAGGAAAACGTACTGGCCCCCGGCGCGCGGCATCATCGCGGCCAGCTCCGTGCAGCACAGCGCGCCCGTGATGGTCAGGACTCCAGCCAGCCCCCAGGCCGCCAGCAGCCAGCCGGGCGAGCCGACCAGCGCCGCGGACTTTGCCGAAACGATGAAGATGCCCGAGCCGATCATCGAGCCGATGACGATCATCGTCGCGTCAAGCAGCCCGAGCCCGCGCACCAGCGGCTGCCGTTCGTTTGTTAGAGGAGTCATGCGCTTATCAGTTTGCGGCCCGCCGGGCGAAGCGGAAATCGTCTTCGAGCCTTGCAGGCGGGGCGCTCTGCGGGAGCCTTAAGTGCCGGGCCCGGTCTGCTGCGGGAAAGACGCGCGAGGCCCCGCCCGTCCGGGGCCCTGCTCTGGTCCGCTCATCGGCCGGGGATATTGAACCGTCTCTCAAGGGCCTGTCAAGAATAAAAGAGGACGGGCAGAGCGCGAAGCGCACGATTGTCTGAACGGCTCTCAAGAATTCCATTGACAGGGAAAATCCGGGGAGCTAGTCTGTCCGGGCTTTTGCTCTTTAACTCCTCGCATCTTCCAAACCTCGAACTCTCTGGAAAGGAGATTTGCACATGCCCAAACAGAATGAACAGGAGAATGAATGCCTCATCACCCGAACTGATGATTGCGAAGCCGCGCCCAGTCCGGGCTACGGAAAATGCTCCGCGTCAGGTTGTTACTGCCCCGCTTACGAAGGCAGCGCCGACACGTGCAGCAACTGCGGTCACAACTACAATGCTCACTGGTAAATTCAGTTGCACCCGGGAGAGGGGGCTGGCCCCTGCGCCAGCCTCCTTCCGGCTCGAAGCAGACCTTATCCGGCAGTCCCCGTCTCACAGCATCGTCTTGCTATTCAAATACCTTCCTGCTTGACACTCGGCGCAAGGCTCACATAGTCTTTATCACTTAAGACGGAGAGGCTCGCGCTCGTCCCACCTTAAGAATCTGAACCGCCACCGGAAGATTTGAGCAAGATGATTAAAAACGAGATTACGAACCTAATTACGGGCAAACGTGCGCGCATCGGCGTCATCGGGCTCGGCTACGTCGGGCTGCCGCTGCTGGTCGAGTTTGCCCGCCACGGCTTAGACTCGACCGGCTTCGAGGTTGACGAGCGCAAGGCGTCCGAGATCAACGAAGGGCGCTCCTACATCGGCGACGTGCCTTCGTCGGCCGTCGGCGAATTGACCTCGGCGGGAATCATGCGCGCGACGACCGATTTCCGGCATCTGAAGGACTGCGACTGCATCATCATCTGCGTTCCGACGCCGCTGCGCAAGACCAAGGAGCCGGACGTTTCCTACATCCTGGCGGCCGCCGAAGAGATCAAGAAGAACCTCCGGCCGGGCCAGTTGATAGTGCTCGAATCGACGACCTATCCGGGCACGACCGACGAAGTGCTGCTCCCGATGTTTGAGGAGACCGGACACCTCCTCGACCGCGATTTCCTGCTGGCCTTCTCGCCCGAGCGCGTTGATCCGGGCAACCCGCAGTTTCAGACGCACAACATCCCGAAGGTCGTCGGCGGCTGTACGGACGATTCGACCGAGGCCGCGACCGCGCTCTATTCACAGATCGTCAACGACGTTCACTCCGTCAGCTCGGCGCGGGTCGCAGAGGCCGCCAAGCTCCTGGAGAACACTTTTCGCGCCGTCAATATCGGGATGGCCAACGAGATGGCGAGGCTCTGCTACACGCTCGGCATTGATACCTGGGAGGTGATTCGCGCGGCGGCGACCAAGCCGTTCGGCTTCATGCCCTTCTATCCGGGCCCCGGCATCGGCGGCCACTGCATCCCCTTAGACCCGCATTATCTCTCCTGGAAGGCGCGCCAGCACGGCTTTGATTCGCGCTTCATCGGCCTGGCCGAAGAGGTCAACTCGCGGATGCCCGAGCACGTGGTCCAGCTCGTCGCCGACGGGCTCAACGACGCCGAGAAACCGCTCAAGGGCTCGCGCATCCTGCTGCTCGGCGTGGCCTACAAGAAAGACATCAACGACGTGCGCGAGAGCCCCGCGCTCTCCATCATCGACCTGCTGCGTGCCAAGGGCGCGCGCGTCAGCTACCACGACCCGTTCGTCGAGGAGGTGCGCTTCGACGATGCACACACGCACGGCGGCGGCGACCCGCTGCAATCCATCGCGCTCGACGACGACGAGCTGCGCTCGGCCGATTGCATCGTCATCGTCACAGACCACACGGGCATCAACTATAAGCGCGTCACGGAG
The DNA here is from genome assembly GCA_036389715.1 of Pyrinomonadaceae bacterium. Classification (GTDB taxonomy): domain Bacteria; phylum Acidobacteriota; class Blastocatellia; order Pyrinomonadales; family Pyrinomonadaceae; genus DASVWH01. The sequence continues at coordinate 30,586 of DASVWH010000100.1, forward strand.
CTGGCCCCGCTCATCGTTGACACGCGCAACGCGCTCAGCGGAGAACTCAGGCGCGAGAGCCGCGCGCGCGTCGTCCGGCTGTGAAAACGGTAAAGAAGTGATGAGTGATGAGTGATGAGTAAATGCGTTCATCCTTTCACTCATCACTCATTACTCATTACTCATTACTCATCACTTATTACTTATTCACTTATCACTTTTACTGATTCGCATGCTCAAGGTTATCAACGTCGTCGGCGCGCGGCCTAATTTTATGAAGGTCGCGCCCGTGGTCGAAGCGATGAAGCGGCGCGAGCGGGAGTTTGCGCCGCTCGTCGTGCATACGGGGCAGCACTACGACGCGCAGATGTCGGATGCTTTCTTCCGCGACCTGGGGCTGCCGCGGCCGGACGTGTATCTGGGCGTCGGCTCGGGCTCGCACGCGGTCCAGACGGCCGCCGTCTTGCAGAGCTTCGAGCCGGTTGTGCTCGGCGAGAAACCGGACTGGGTGCTAGTGGTCGGCGACGTTAATTCGACGCTCGCCTGTGCGCTCTGCTGCGCGAAGCTCAACATCAAGGTCGCGCACGTCGAAGCGGGCCTGCGCAGCCGCGACCGCACCATGCCGGAAGAGCTTAACCGGCTGCTGACCGACCAGCTCGCGGACCTGCTGCTGACGCCCTCGCGCGATGCCGACCTGAACCTGCTCGCGGAAGGCATTCCGCAAGAGCGCATCCGCTTTGTCGGCAACGTGATGATTGATTCGCTCTTCGGCCAGCTGGAGCGCGCCGCCCGTTCCACCATTCGCGAAGACCTCGGAATCGCGGGGGCGGATTACGCTGTCCTGACCCTTCATCGCCCGTCAAATGTTGACGAGCCACAGACGCTCGCCCGCATCCTAGACGCCCTCGAACAGCTGAGCCGTCGTTTGCCGGTCATCTTCCCCGTCCACCCGCGCACGCGAAAGGCCCTGGCCGAATCCGGCTTCGACGACTTAATCGGGCGCGCCGATGGCTTGCGCCTGGTAGAGCCGCTCGGCTACCTGGATTTCCTGCGCCTCTACAGCGGCGCGCGACTGGTCCTGACCGATTCGGGCGGCATCCAGGAAGAGACCACCGCGCTCTCGATTCCCTGTCTCACCCTGCGCGAAAACACAGAGCGCCCGATCACGGTCGAGATGGGAACGAACACCATCGTCGGCACGAACACCGAAAAGATCATCAGTGCTGCGCAAAAGGCCCTCGACGCGCCGGGCTACAACCAGGCGGCGCGCATCCCCCCGCTCTGGGACGGCCGCACGGCCGACCGCATCCTCGATGAACTGCTGAACTACGGGCGCTGAAAGCGCGGCTGAAAGACGAGGGTTGAAGGAGGAAGGTTGAGGAGAGGAAGGCCGCAGAAAGAGCGCCGCCCTTCTCCGCTCCATCCTCGCGCCGGTTCATCCTTCATCCGTGCGGCCTTGTGAGCTACTTTGTATGAGCATTGTTCGCAAAATCAGGCGTGCGCTGCGCGGTGAAGTGGCTGTCCGCACCGTCGTTCTGGAAGTCTGGAGACGTGGCCGCGCGCGGCGCGAGCAACGACGCGAGCGCGCCATGCTCGGACAACCGGGCGATAGCTCCGCGCGTCTCTGCGCGGAGTTCGAGCGGCTGACGGCGGCCGAGCTGCTCAAGCATTTCCGCGGCCGGACCGCGCCTTCTTTCCTTCCCGGCTTCGCCGCCTCGGTCGAGACGACGGCGGGCCTTCAGCGCAGCCTCTTTCCGTCGGAGACGGCCGAGCTGGTCGAGCGGGCGGCGCGCATCGCCGACGAGCATTGCTGGGAGCTGCTCGGCTTCGGGGAGAGATGTTTCGGCACGGACATCAACTGGCGGCGCGACCCGCTCTCAGGCTTCGATTGGCCGCTCCAATTTCATGCTGACGTACAGTTGACCGGGCGCGCGGACGGCTCGGATGCGAGGGTCTTATGGGAGCTTAACCGCCTCGCGCAGCTCCTGACGCTGGCCCGCGCCTACGCCGTGACGAATGATGAGCGCCTCGGCGACGCCCTCTTTTCGCAGCTCGCGGGCTGGCGCGAGCAGAACCCGCAAGGGCTCGGCGCAAACTGGGCGTGTGCGATGGAGGTGGCGCTGCGCGCGATGAACCTGCTCGGTGCGTTTGAGCTGCTGCGCCGCTCGCCCGCTCTGAGCGCAGCCCGTTTGCAGGAGCTGCTGCGAATGTTCGACGAGCACGGCGCGCACATTCGTCGCAATCTGGAGTTCTCCTATATCTCGACGAGCAATCATTACCTGTCGGACGTGGTGGGGCTGCTCTGGCTGGGCTGCATGCTGCCGGAATTGAGGGACGCTGTCCATTGGCGCGAGTTCGGTTTGCGCGAGATGCTGCGCGAGATGGACAAGCAGGTGCTCGCGGACGGCGCGGACTGCGAGGCTTCGACCGGCTATCATCGGCTCGTCCTGGAACTCTTTCTCTACTCCTTCATCCTCTGTCGCGCCAACGGCATCGAGATAGAAGGCAGGTACTGGGAGAAGCTGCGCGCGATGCTCGACTACGTGTGCGCTTACCTGCGGCCCGACGGGCGCGCGCCGCTCATCGGCGATACGGACAGCGGGCAGGTGCTCCCCGTCCTGCGCCGCGCCGCGGACGATCACGCCTACGTGCTGGCGCTGGGCGCGGCTGTTTTTCAGGAGGCGCGTTTTAAGCAGGCGGCCGGGCGCGTGCCGGAAGAGTTGCTCTGGGTGCTCGGCGCGGAGGGCGTGCGCGAGTTTGAGAGCCTGCCTGCCGCCGCCGAAAAGAGAGGCTCCGCGGCCTTTGCGGACGCAGGCACTTACATCCTGCGCGACCGTGACCTCTATCTGCTCTTCAACGCGAGCGGCAACGGCCTGATGGGGCGCGGCTCGCACGGTCACAACGATGCCTTGGGCCTCGAAGTCTCTGCCTGCGGCGTCGGCTTCATCACGGACCCAGGCACATACGTCTACTCCGCAGACCTCGGCGCACGTCAACTCTTTCGCTCGACCGCTTATCATTCGACGGTCGAAGTTGACGGCGCGGAGCAGAACACGACCGACGAGCGTTTGCCTTTCGTCATCGGCAACGAAGCCGCGCCGCGCCTGCTGCGCTTCGAGACGGGAGCGGAGCGTGACCGCGTCGCGGCCGAGCATGGCGGCTACGCGCGGCCGGGCAGTCCTCTGACGCATCGCCGCACGGTCGAGCTGGACAAGCGGGGGCGCTACTGGCTCGTCGAAGACGCCCTGCTCGGCGCTGGGGAACACACGTTTTGCTTTCGCTTTCACCTCGCCGCCGGGCTGGAGACAGGCATCTACGCTGACGGAATCATCCGGGCCTGCGATATGATAAAGAACACGCGGCTCTTCATCTCCGCGCTTGACCGGATGGCCGGACCGACCTTTGAGCCGCGCTTCGTCTCGCGCGACTACGGCGCAAAGAGCGCGTCGGTCTCGGTCTGCTGGAAGCTCTGCGCGCGCGCCCCGCTGCGGGCACGCTGGGCCATCCTGCCCGTCTGCGCGGACGAGGACGAGGACGAGCGCCTGGCCCTCTTAGAGCGGCTGCGCGAAGAGTGTCTCAGTCAATAGAAGATTGCCGGTTCGCAGCCTTCTGAGCGGCCCGCGACGGCAGGGCGGAAATCTCTTATGTGCGGTATTTGCGGAGTTTGGGAGTACGGGGCGGCGACGGGCGGGCGCGTCGAGCGTTCGCTGGTCGAGCGGATGCGCGACCAGATGCCGCACCGCGGTCCCGATGATACGGGCGAGCTGCTCTTCGACGACGGGCGCGGCGGGCTGGGCTTCCGACGGCTCTCGATCATAGACCTCTCGGAGGCGGGCCACCAGCCGATGAGCGGCTGCACCGAGCGTGTCTGGCTCGTCTTCAACGGCGAGATTTACAACCACGCGCGGCTGCGCGAGGGCCTCGAAGAGCGCGGCCACGTCTATCGCTCGCGCACGGATTCCGAAACCATCCTCCATCTTTACGAAGAGCGCGGGCTCGATTTCGTTCATGACCTCGAAGGCGATTACGCCATCGCGCTCTGGGACGCCGGGCGCGAGCGGCTGGTCCTGGTGCGCGACCGCGTCGGCGTCAAGCCGCTCTACTTTTATCAGCGGGACGGGCGCTTCATCTTCGCCTCCGAGATTAAGGCCATCCTCCAGCATCCGGCCGTGACGCCGGACGTGGACGAAGAGGCGCTCTATCATTACCTGACCTTCCTGACGACGCCCGCGCCGCAGACGCTCTTCGGCGGGATTCAAAAAATCCCTGCCGGGCACTTCCTGACCATCGGGCGCGACGGCGCGGCGAACCTCCGGCAATACTGGGACGCGCTGCCGCCCGCAGCCCCGCCGACCGAGCAGCCGAGCGATGAGGAGCACAAAGATGAAATCCTGCGCCTGCTGCGCGAGTCCATCAAGAAGCGGATGATGTCGGACGTGCCCTTCGGGGTCTTCCTTTCAGGCGGGGTGGATTCCTCCGCCAACGTCGCGCTGATGTCCGAGCAGATGTCGCGGCCCGTCGAGACGTTCACGGTCGGCTTCCGCGACCAGGAGTATCTCAACGAGCTGGACTCGGCGCGGCGCATCGCGCGCGACTTCGGCACGAATCACCACGAGGTCATCATCGGCGAAGAAGAGATGCAGCAGTTTCTGCCGGACCTGGTCTTTCACCAGGACGAGCCGATAGCCGACCCCGTCTGCGTGCCGCTCTATTATGTCTCGCGGCTCGCGCGCCAATCCGGGACGATTGTCGTGCAGGTCGGCGAAGGCGCGGATGAAATCTTCAGCGGCTATGATAATTACGTGCGACACCTGCGCATCTACGAAAGGTTCTGGCAGCACGCGGAGAGAGTGCCGCCGTTGATGCGCCGCGCGGCCAGCGCCGTGACGCGGCCCGCGCTCGAAGCGACGGGCAGAAAGCGCGCGGCCATCGAGTTGATTCGCCGCCTCGGCGCGGACGAGCCGCTCTTCTGGGGCGGCGCGGTCGTCTACGACGAAACCTTCAAGCCGCGCGTGCTCTCCGGCCGGATGCGCGAGCGCATGAAGCATCGCTCGTCGCTCGAAGCCGTCCTCCCCTACCTCAATCACATTGCGACGGAGCGGCCGGGCTCCGATTTTCTGGCGCGGATGACCTACCTGGAATTGAAGCTGCGTTTGCCGGAGCTGCTCCTGATGCGCGTGGACAAGATCACGATGGCGACCTCCGTGGAAGCGCGCGTCCCCTTTCTGGACCATCACCTGGTCGAGTATGCGCTCGGGCTGCCGCGCTCGCTCAAGGTAGAGGGCGCCAGCGGCAAGCACATTCTCAAGCGTGCGCTCGAAGAGATACTGCCGCCGGATTTACTCTACAGCCGCAAGCGCGGCTTCGGCGCGCCGATCCGCGAATGGTTTCGCAACGGGCTCGGCTCATGGTTCGATTCGCACCTGATGGAGAGCGCGATGCGGCGGCGCGGCTTCTTCGATTACGGCTTTATCGCACGCCTGCTCGCGGAGCACCGGCGCGGCTCGCATGATTGGAGCTTCCATCTCTGGGCCCTGCTCAACCTGAGCCTCTGGTACGAACGCTGGATCGAGCGCCGTTGACGGACGCGGCGGAAAGATAAGAGCTTGGAAGAGCGGACTGAAAAAGCGGCGGCGATGGCGGGTGATTCCCGGACTCCGGGCGCTCGCGTGCCCGCGCTTGCCCTTGATTCGGCCGCGTCGCCCCGCCGCTTCTCGGCGCATGTCGCCTGGACGCTCTCCGCGCGCCTGCTGATGGCCGTCAACAGCATCATTGCCGGGGTAATCGTCGCGCGCTGGCTCGGCGCGGGCGGCCTGGGCCGCCTGATGGTCATTAACGTCGCGGTCGCAACGGTCGTCCAACTGGGGAGCCTCGGCCTGCCTTCGGCCAACACTTATTTCATCTCGCATGATCGCCGCCACCTGGCGACGGCGGCCTTCAACTCGCTCGTTTTCGCGCTCTGCGGGGGCGCCCTGCTGGGGGCGGGGCTGGCTGGGCTGGCTGCCCTTTACCCGGCGTGGTTCGGCCTCGAAGGGCCGCGGCTGCTGGCGGTCGCGGCCGTCTCGATTCCCTTTCAACTGCTGACGCTGCTCGGCCTCAACATCTTCCTGGCGCTCGGGCGCGTCGCTCTCTTCAACCTGATTGACCTGGCGGGCCAGTCGCTGACGCTGCTCGGCGCGTTGCTGGCGCTGGTGCTGGCCAGGGCTGGGCTCCTGGCGCTGGTCTCTTTGAATACGGCGGGCGCTGTGATGCTCGCGCTCTTTATCGTCTGGCTGACTTACGGCTCGCTGAAGCGGCGCGAAGAGAGGGCGAGCCTGCGTCCGAGCCGGGGGCTTTTCCGGCAGATGCTGCGCTACGGCCTGAAGGCGCACGTGACGGTCGTCGCCGCGATGCTCATCTTCCGCGCGGACCTCCTGATCGTGCAATACTTTCGCGGCGCGGAGGAGGCGGGCGTCTACGGGGTCGCGACGCAGGGGGCGACGCTCCTGATGCTGCTCCCGGCGGTGATGAGTACGCTGCTGCTGCCGCGTGTGGCCGCGCTCGGCGCAGAGGGGCAGCAGGAGGAGCTGACCTCCATCGTCACGCGCCACACGGCGTTCATGATGGCGCTCGTCTGCCTGGCGGCCATCCCGGCCAGCTTCGCGCTGCCGTGGCTCTACGGCAGGCCGTTCGGGGATGCGCCCGTGCAGTTCCTGCTGCTCTTGCCGGGAGTCTATTTCATCAGTATAGAATCGGTGCTGGTCCAGTATTTCAACGGGACGGGCCTGCCCGCGGCGATTCCCTGGTTCTGGGTGGCGACGCTCCTGGCCAACGTCCTGCTCAATCTAGCGTGGGTTCCGGCTTACGGCGCGAGGGGCGCGGCGTGTGCGTCTGCGCTCTGCTACACGATGATCTTCTTGCTGGTGGCCGTCTACTTCAGGGTGCGGACGGGGCGGCGGGCATCCGGTTTTCTGGTCCTGCGCGCGCGAGAGCTGCGTGCGTTGCTGGCGCTCGTGCCTTCGGGGATGCAGGCCGGGCGTGTGAGCGCGGATGAGTAAGCGTGTGGAGAGCGAAACCGAAAATCTCTGGGCTTACGGCAAGCGCCTGCGCTTCGTCCGGCAAGCGATAGAGGATGTCTTTCCGGGGTGGGACGCGCGGGCGCTGCGCGTGCTGGACGTGGGCTGCGGCAACGGGACGCAGCTGGCGCTGGCGCTGGCGCGCCTGGGCTTTAACGTCACGGGCATAGACCTGGACGCTCGCTCCGTCGAGCACGCGCGGGCGCTGGCGCTCGGTCTGCCGCGAGCGCGCTTTCTTTGCCGGGATGTCGAAGAGCTGGAGGGGCTCTCGTTCGAGGTGGTGATTCTCTCGGAGGTGTTGGAGCACGTCGCGGAGCCGCGTGCGCTGCTCGGGTCAAGCGTTGGGCGTCTCTCGGCGGGCGGGCTCCTGATCGTCACAGTGCCGAACGGGTACGGCGAGTTTGAGCTGGATTCGCAGCTCTTTCGCGTGCTGCGGCTGCAAAGGCTGGTTGACGTTCTGGCGCGTCACAGGCAGGGGGACGCGGTGGCGGGCACGGATAATCACGCGAGCGGCCACGTCCAGTTCTTTACGCGCGGCCGCCTGCAAAGGCTCTTCGCGGAATGTTCGCTCCGCGTTTTGCGTGCGGGGGCGGGTAGTTTGCTGGCCGGGCCGCTGGTCGGGCACACGCTGGCGCGCTCGTCGCGCTTCATTCGTTGGAACGCGCGCGCCTCGGACAGGCTGCCGCTCGTCCTGGCCAGCGGGTGGTACTTCGCGCTCGGCCGCCGGTCGGGCCGGGAGGCAGAGGGGCAGGGAGGCGTATGAGGGTCGTGCTGCTGGCGATGAGCGGCGAGGCCCCGGCGGCAAGGCACGCGCTCCGCGAGCGTTACCCGCGGGCGGAGATTGAAGAGCTGCCGCGCGCCGAGATCGAGAGCGGCCCCGTGGCGGAGCGGCTCAAGAGCCTGCGCGCCCTCGGCCCGGACATCTTCGCAGTGGCGACGGAGCGGCTGGCCTGGCAGCGCGGCCAGAACGCTTTCCTGCTCTTCGGCGCGCTGGCCGGAGCAGCGGAGACCATTATCCTGGACGCACACGGGGCTGCCAGGGCGGAGACACGCTCGCGGAGCCTGCTGAGAGCGCCCGCGCGGCTGGCCAGGGAAGCAGCCATCAGCGCCGGGGCCGTGCTGCGCGCCGGGCGACAACTGCGGCGGCTGGAAAGCATGGTCAGGAGGGGCGGGAAGATGGGCGGACAGCGGGACGTGCGCCGGGAGAGAGGAGGCGAGGGCAATGATGCTTTGCGGCTGGTCTACGTGCGGGCGACGCCGGGGCCGGGCACGCAGCTCGGCGGCGCTGCCAGCCACATCAACGGCTTCGTCAACGCCGCGCTCGGTCTTGGCGCAGACATTCGCTTCATCAGCAACGACCGGATTGCGGGACTGGACGAGACGCGTGTGCGGCTCAAGGTCATCTGGCCGAAGCCCATCGGCTCGACGCGCGCGGCCTTCGATCTTTACAACAACCTGCTCTTCTCGCACGAGGCGCTGCGCGAGATAGAGGCAGAGCGCGCGGACTTTATCTATCAACGCTACAGCCGCTTCAGTTGGGCGGGCGTCGAGGCCGGGCTGCGGACGGGGCTGCCGTTGTTTCTGGAATACAACGGGTCGGAGGTCTGGGTCGGCAAGCACTGGGACCGGACGGGGATGCTCGGCCTGCTCGAACGCTACGAGCGTTTGAACCTCTCCGCGGCGGCGCGCATCTTCGTCGTCTCGGAGGTCGAGCGGCGCAACCTCCTGCGGGCGGGCGTCCGGGCGGAAAAGATCGTCGTCAACCCGAACGGGGTGGACGCCGGGCGCTTTCAGCCGGGCGGGGGCGGCCAGGACGTGCGCCGCGAACTCGGCATCGAGAGCGACGAAACGCTGGTCGGCTTCGTCGGGACTTTCGGCCCCTGGCACGGCGTGCTGGCGCTGGCCGAAGCTATCAGGTTGATGCCCCCGGAGGCGCGCGTCCGTTTCCTCCTGGTCGGGAGCGGAGTCCTGCGCGCGGAGGTCGAGCGCACTCTGCGCGAAGCGGGGGCCGAGCGGCGCGTGATTCTGACGGGAGCGGTCGAGCATGAGCGCGTGCCCGCGCTCCTGGATGCGTGCGACATCCTGGCGTCGCCGCACGTGCCTCTGGCCGACGGCAGCGAGTTCTTCGGCTCGCCGACCAAGCTCTTCGAGTACATGGCGATGGGCAAGGCGATAGTCGCCAGCCGCCTGGGCCAGCTCGCCGAGGTACTCTCCGATGAGGAGACGGCCCTGCTCGTAGAGCCCGGCGACGCTCTGGCTTTGAGCCGGGCGATAGGGCGGCTGGCGGGTTCGAGGGAGCTGCGCGAGCGGCTCGGGGCGGCGGCCAGGCGCGAAGCCGTCCGGCATCATACCTGGCAGCACAACGCGCGTCGTGTGCTCGACGCCTACCGCGCATGGCGCGACGGGGACCGGGCGGCGGAGAGCCTGGAAGAGCGCGCGCGCCGTGGCGCAGAGGACGAGTCTTGAAGGCCGAAGGCGAGCAGCATCAACTGGCAGCCGAGAAGCGGCAGGCGCGCGAGCAATGGTCGCAGGACCCCTGCGGCGCGATGTACGGGCGCAAGTATGAGTTCGCCACGCGCGAGTTCTTCGACGAGGTCGAGCGCCATCGCTACCGTGAGTATGCGCCCTGGATGCCGGAGGTGATGGGCTTCGACCAGTTCGCCGGGCAGCGTCTGCTCGAAGTCGGCTGCGGGATGGGGACCGACCTCCTGCAATTCGCGCGCGGCGGCGCACAGTGTACGGGCGTTGACCTGACGCCGCGCTCGGTCGAGATTTCGAGCCTCCACTTCGGGCTCTACGGGATGCGCGCTGACTTCGTCCTGGCCGACGGCGAGCGCCTGCCCTTCGCTGATGGGACGTTCGATGCGGTCTATTCCAACGGGGTGCTCCATCACACGCCGGACACGGCGCGGGCTGTCCTTGAGCTGCACCGCGTGCTGCGTCCGGGCGGCGTCGCCAAGGTCATGCTCTATCATCGCGGCTCGCTCTATTACTGGACCGAGATCATCCTGCATCGCGGCCTGCTGCGCGGCCAGCTGCTGCGCGGCCAAACGCCAGAGCAGATTATGAGCCGCTACGTCGAATATTCCGAGCACGAGGCGCGACCGCTCGTCAAAGCCTACAGCCGCCGCGAGGCGCGCACGCTCTTCGCTCCCTTCCGCGAAGTCGAAACGGAGGTCGAGCAGTTGATTCGCCAAGAGCTGATGTTCCTCGGCCCGCTGGTCCCCGAAAGCCTCTTCCGCCGCCTGCGCCGCAGCCTCGGCTGGAACGTCATCATCACGGCCAGGAAATAAGCGGCCCGCCCGCCCCGCCCGAACTCTCAGACCGGCCGCCTAAGCCCCGTCGAGCGCCATTTTGAACCCCTGGACGGCAATCCCGCCCCCCGGGTAAACACGCCCGGGCTCCAATGACACACACC
>DASVWH010000101.1:0-2923 GCA_036389715.1 Pyrinomonadaceae bacterium
GTCCCGCGTCTGGACTCCTGAAAGACCACCTCGCCGTCCGTGTTAATGTCGCCGCGCACGGACTGCCAGGCAATCCTCCGGTCCGGCTCAAAGGCCGTAATCTGCGCTTCCCATTCGACGCTTGAGCCGAGCGGCGCATCGGCGGCCCAGCGCGTGTAGCGCCTTCCGGTGCGTCGCACCTCCCTGATATTCTTCATCCACCTGGGGAAGCTCTCGAAATCGCTGAAGAGGTCGAAGACCCGCTCGACGGGCGCGTTGATCTCGATGAATCTTTCTGTTCTCTGCATACGCGAAACTCCCTTGCGCATGTGTTGGCTGGTAAATAGTGAATCGTAAATCGTCAATAGTGAAGAGGAATAAGCACCTGTTGCGCGCTTTTTCTATTTACCATTCACCATTGACGATTCACTATTGACGATTCACTAATCACTATTCCTGGCGAACGTGTTCGGCCCCGAGGTCATGTAGGAACTGCTCCAGCTTATCGGAGTCGTCGTCGCCTTTGGCTTCGACGCCGAGCAGGATGCCGCCGCTGCGCAGGCCCGCGTCGTAGACCTTGGCGCGGTGTTCGGGAATCCCTGCGCCGACGAGCGCGCCGATGATGCCGCCCGTCGCGGCGCCCGCGCCCGCCCCGGCCAGTGCCGCCGCAATCGGCCCGGCGATGACCAGCCCGATGCCTGGCAAAGCAATCGAAGTTCCGACGGCGGCTATCGCGGCCAGGACCGCGCCGATAGTTCCGCCGACGGCTCCGCCGATGCCTGCGCCGTCGGCCGCATGCGTTCTCGTTTCGACGGCGAACTCCTTATTCTTCGTCGAGTCTGACATCAGGACGCTGATGTCGTCGCGCGTGTAGCCGCGCTTGATAATCGCATCAACGGCAGCTTCCGCCGCCGCGCGCGATTTGAACAACCCCGTGACCAATGTAGCCTTGTTAGCCATAGCCATGTCACTCCTTAAATTTTCAAACTATCTGATAGAGGCTCAGGGCCCTCTCGTGTTTGTAAGCACTGAAAGAATGGCAATCTTCGTGCCGACAGGCGCGAGCGGCCGCCCTTTTGATGGGAATCAGGGGGATTTGCTCGCAATGTTGAGATAGACGGGCATCGGCTGTCAACTCCGCGTGGCCGCGCGGCCCGCCTTCAGCTCTCGCCCGGCGTATCAAAGCAAAACAAGAAAAGCGCATTTGCATTCATCTTGACGCAGAGGAAAAAGAGGGCGCGAGGCCGGACCGCGCGCGCCAATGTCGGTCGCATGAAGCTCCGGGGATTGAGCTTTCGGGCGCTCGCTTCCTGTTGCTTCCAGGCCGGTTCCGGGCCACACGCTTTGTGCCGCACGTGCGGCCCGCAAGACAGGCGCGCTCGGAGTGTTGTATGGTAGCCTGACTTCTAAAATTTCCAGGGGGTAGAGCATGATTAAGGCAGTTATCTTCGACATTGATGGAACGCTCGTCGATTCGGTGGACCTGCACGCGCAGGCCTGGAAGGAGACCTTCAAGCATTTCGGCAAGGACATTCCCTACCAGCAGGTGCGCCACCAGATCGGCAAGGGCGGCGATCAGTTAATGCCAGTCTTCTTCTCGCGCGAAGAGGTCGAAGAGCTAGGCGAAGAGATGGAGAAGTATCGCGGTGAGCTTTACAAGCGCGATTATCTGCCGCGGGTGCGCGCCTTTGCGCAGGTGCGTGAGCTGTTCCAGAGAATCAGGGCCGACGGGAAGCGCATCGCGCTCGCCTCCTCCGCCAAGAAGGATGAGCTGGGCGCTTACAAAAAACTGGCGCGCATCGAAGACCTCGTCGAAGAAGAGACTTCGGCCGACGACGCCGATAAATCGAAGCCGCACCCGGACATCTTCATGGCCGCGTTGGAGCAGTTGGGGGATGTTGAAGCGGATGAGGCCGTCGTGGTCGGCGACACGCCTTACGATGCGGAAGCGGCGGGCAAGATCAGGCTCAGAACCATCGGGATGCTCTGCGGCGGTTTCCCGGAAACGGAATTGAGCGCGGCGGGCTGCCTTGCCGTTTACCGGGACCCGGCCGACCTGCTGGCGCGTTACGACGACTCGCTCATCGGGCGCGGCGCAGAGGAGCAGGAAGCAAAAGTAGCAGGTTAAGAACGCGACGAAGCCGCCGCGGCTTGCGCGCTCATGCCCGGACTTCTGCGTTCGCTTACCGAAGCCCGTGAAAATTCTGCATCTCAGCTCAGCGCGTTCTCTCGGCGGCGGCGAAAGACACCTGTCCGACCTGGCGAACGGGCTGGCGCTGCGCGGCCACGAAGTCTACGCCGCACTGGTCCCGCAATCGCCGCTCCGTGAAAAACTGGCGGCCCTGCCCGCGTCGAACATCATCGAATTAAGGCTGCGCAATGCGCTCGATGTCGCGAGCGCGATGGAGCTGGCGCGCTTCGTGCTCCGGCAGCGAGTCGAGATCGTGCATGCGCACATGGCGCGCGATTACCCGCTGGCGGCGCTGGCCACGAGGCGCAAGGAGACTGCGGCGCTCGTCATCACGCGCCACGTCCTCTTTCCGTTGAGCAGGCTTCACACCATCACGCTCTCGCACGCCGCGCGCGTCATCGCCGTCTCGCGCGCCGTCGAGCGGTCGCTCGCGGCGCAGGGCATCTTTCGGCCGGGCAAGCTCGCCCTTATTCCCAACGGCATTGACTTCCGGCGCTTCGGCAGGGAGCGCGACGATGAGAGCCGCCGTGCCTTGAGGCTCGGACTGAAGATCGAGGACGAGGGGTTGCTGGTCGGGACTGTCGGAGAGCTTAATCCGCTCAAAGGGCACGAAGCATTTCTCTACGCGGCGGCCTCCGTCTTGCGCAGGCTGCCGGACACGCACTTCATCATTGCCGGGCAGGACCCGACTCGGACGGGCGAGCACCGGGCGGGGCTCGAACGCCTGATCGCGGAACTGGGGCTCGCGGGCCG
>DASVWH010000102.1:0-22387 GCA_036389715.1 Pyrinomonadaceae bacterium
ATGATGCGTTGTTCGATTCGGTCTCAGGGCACGATTCGTATCGCAACATCATCAGGCGTTCGTTGAAGCCGCGACTGGTCAGGAAGGTCGCCGCGCGAGTCCTGCGCGGCGTCCGCGGCCAGAGAGCGCGCAGGGCCAGGCACATGCCGGACATCACGGTGCGCAACATGACGGTGCGCGACATAGACGAGGTCTTGCGGATAGACGAAAAGATCACGGGCAAGCCGCACGCCGCCTATTATGAATCGAAGGCCGCCGCCTACATCGGGCGCAGCCCCGACTATTGTTTAGTGGCCCAGCACCGCGACCGCCTGGTCGGCTTCGTGCTCGGCGACGTGCGCGGCTGGGAGTTCGCAGCGGAGCTTTCCGGGTGGCTGGAAATCATCGGCGTCGAGCCTGAATACCAGGGCCGGGGCGTCAGCCGCGCCCTGATGAACGAGCTCTGCGCGCGCTTTCACAAGGCGGGCGTGACGGTCGTCAATACGATGGTCAACTGGAACGACGGCGACCTGATAGATTATTTCCGCGCCAACGGCTTCGAGCGCGGCGAGTACGTCAATCTCGTCAAACGCTTTGAAGACTGAGCCGGGAAGTCGCGGCCGATGCTAGACACACCCGACGCTCGTATGACACAATCGCAGTCAAATCAAAGATCAAAATTGAATGATTAGAAGAGGGGAGCATCCAGACCCACATGCAAGAGAACGAGACCGCGCCCGATGCTGTGAGCGCGCCGGAAGAGAGCGGTGGAGAGCAAACGTCGGCGGCCGCAGCAGAACCAACGGCGACCGCAGCACCGGCTGCGAGTGAAACACCGGCCGAACCCGAAGCGCCAGCCGTGACCGAAGAGATTACGTACCACGCCGTCGAAAAGGACGGGCAGGTGACGGCCATCTGGGAGATGCAGGGGCGCAAACACCTGCGCACGATTGACCCGCGCTCGCGCCAGGGGCAGGACATCCTGCGACTCTACACGTCGGACCACCCGGACGAAGCGGCCGCCCAGCCCGAAGGCGCAGCGGGCGCAAGCGGAACATAACGGGAAGCAGGCAGTCAGGCTCAAAAAGGGCAAAAGTGAAGGGGAGAGGGCAAAGTGCCTCTTGTCCTCTTCGCTTTCGCCTTTTTGCTTTCCGGCCCTCTTCCTGCGCGCGCTTTAGTTGACGAGGTTTTGCGGGCGGCCCGCGATAAAGGCTTCGATGTTGTCAACGAGTTGATCGGCTAGAGCCTGCATCGCTTCCCGGCTGGCCCAGGCGACGTGCGGCGTGAGGATGAAGTTGGGGAGGTCTAAATCGAGCAGGCGATTCCCTTCGCGCGGCGGCTCTCCCGTCAGCACATCGAAGCCCGCGCCCGCGATTGCCCCGGAGCGCAGGGCTTCTGCGAGCGCCGCTTCGTCAACCAGTCCGCCGCGCGCCGTATTAATCAGCAGCGCGTCGCGCCGCATCAGGGCAAACTCCGCACTGCCGATCATCCCGCGCGTCTCTTCATTCAGAGGACAATGCAGGCTGAGCACCTCGCACGTCCTCAAGGTCTCTTCAAAAGCGGCGCGCCCTTCTCTGGTCTTCCGAGAGCCTTTGTGCTCCGAGATGAGGACGCGCATTCCGAAGGCGAGCGCGAGTTTTTCCACCGCCTGACCGAGAGCGCCGTAGCCGATGATTCCGAGCGTGCCGCCGTGCAGTTCGCGGATGGTCTGCGTCAGCAGGCAGAAGCCTGCGGCCCGCTGCCATTCTCCGGCGGCCACCTCTGCGCGGTAGGCGAAGAGGCTGCGGCGCAGGGCCAGCATCAGCATCAGCACGTGTTCGGGCACGCTGTGGCGCGCATAGTTGCGGACGTTGACGACCGCCAGCGAGCGCCTGCGGCAGTAGTCCAGCCCGATGATGTCCACGCCGGTCGCCGCCACCGCAATCAGTTTGAGTCCGGGCAACTGCGCCAGCTCGGCCTCGCCGAGCGGCACTTTGTTGGTGACGGCGATGGTCGCATCCCTGAGCCTTGCGACGACTGCGGAGCGTTGCGTCTCCGCATACTCGCGCCACTCGTGCGCGAAGGCCGGTCTTCTAATCTCCGCCCGCAGGGTGCTGCGGTCTAAGAAAACGATCTTTTCCAAGGCTTTAATCCAACCGAGCTTTGTGACCGGAATGATAACCCATAACTTGAATTTGTCGCCGAAAGTTCTCATCTTCCGCCTCGGACGACCTGAACTGACAGGATATAAACAGAGAGACCTCCCCTAACACATCAATCGCGCGCTCGAAGACATTTCACCTGCGAGTCTGTTTTCGAGCGCGCGCCTCCGGCCGGGGCACTCGCTCGCCGTTCTTCAGGCGGGTCGCATCACTTGATGGTCACGAGGGCATCTTCGCGGCTCTTCGCGCCGGACGAAGTGGTGACGACGACGGGAAGCGTGCCGCTCGCGCCATCGGGGATGCGCACGTTTATCTGGTCGAGGCCGGGAAAGCCGCCCGCCGGGCCTGCGTATTCGACGACGGCCGCCTGCCCGCCGATGCGTACCGCGACCGGCAGGGAGTTACGCCAGCCCGTCCCGAAGAGCGCGATCACAGTCGGCTGGTTGTCCGTCCTCGCCGCGAACGGCCCGCTCGTATAGCGCATGCCCGAAACGAGCAGGGCGACGACTTCGCCCGCTCCCGTCTGCGAGTGTGTGAAGAGGCCCGGATTATCGTTGACGACGCTCACGTCCTCCCCGGCCGTCACCTCACCGTTAAGGGTCACGACGACCGAGCCGACGCCCGTCCCCGCGGCGTCCGGCAAGTAGATGTTGATTCGCCCGTCGTCGAAAGAGAGCACGGGCACGCGGCGGCCTTCGATGCTTACGCTGACGCCGCTCGATGCCGCGTCGTCCGTGCTCCTCCCGCTCGCGCCGCGCGTCAGTCCCGTCCCGAGGATCGAGGCCAGTCCGTCACGAGTTCCAGCCCCGCGCAGGCTCGCGCTATTAACCATCGTCAGATGCCTGACCGGGCCGAGCACCGTGTTAACGCCGAAGCAGAGGCCCGACAGTGCCTGCGACTTCGGAGCGTCCGCTTCCGTGTAGACGGCTCCGTCGCGCAGGATGCCGTTAAGCGCCGGGTCAGGGAAGGCGTCAATCTGCGGTGAGCCCAGGTTCCCGCCCTCCGCTACCACGTCTGCCGCGCCCGCCGCATTCTCGATCACGTAGACCGTCCCTTCGCGATCAACCGTCAGGCCGTGAAAGACCAGCCTGTTGTCAATCGAGAGACCTCCTTCGATGCAGACCCGCTCCGTCTCCGCGTACCCATCGTTATCAGTATCGTAGAGCGCGAGCAGAATCGTGTCGTTGCCGAAAGAGTGTGAGAAGACGACGCCGCGCGAATTGGCCGCGATGTCCAGCGGAGCATCGGTCGAGTACTGGTAAGAATAGTAGGGCTTCGGGTCCAGCGTGTCCGGGATTCCGTCCGCGTTCGTGTCGCGCACGATGCGCAGCTCATAGGAAGAGAGGTCCGCGATCAGGAGATCGTTGTTCGGGAGCAAAGTCAGGGCGTTGGCGTTGTTCAGCTCGTTGCCGCCCGCGCGGACGAGCGAACGCGAGAGCGCGAGGTCAAAGCCCCCTGCGTTATCGCCGACGAGCAGCGCGACGCCCGCCGAGATTTCGTTGTCCGGGTCGTGCGGGTCGTCAAAATTGTAGTAACCGCTCGACGAGGCGATGACGAACTCGCGGCCCGCGCGCGAAGTGCCCGAGACGACCGAGATGGCCGAAGGCAGGCCGAAGTAGCGTTCCAGATCGTAAGTGCTCGCGGAGTCACGCACGTAGTCGCCATTCGTATCGCGGCCGACGACCAACACGCCGACGCGCACGTCGTCTCCGGTCGCCGAAGTGTTGTTGTCGTCAATCGCCGAATAGACCTCATAGCGCGCGCCGGAGCGGCCCACGGCGATGTCAAAGGAACCGCCGTCGGCGTCGAACGTTCTGCGCTCGTCGGCGACGAGATTGCCGTCGCGGTCAACGTACTGCTCGTCTGTCCCGGCCGCGGACGTGAGGCTCAACTGCGAAGTGTGAAGGATGCGGCCAAGCGGTGTGCCCGCGCGGATGCCGGTCGCGGCGGCCGCAGTCTCCGATTGGCTGACGAGGGCCGGGTCGTTGCGGCGCAGGCGGGCCGGGCGACTGCGCTCCGCGCCGCTCGCATCCGTCTTCGCGCGCGGCCGTGCTCCGAGGAGAGACCTGCTTTCGCGCGCCGCATTATCCTGGCCGTCCTTTTGGCGTGAGCCGCGCGGGGCCTCGCTGACGCGACTCCTGAGAGCGCGGCCCACGTCCGGCTTGAGCACTCCGGTGGCGCGGCTGCGCTGCCCGTAGCCGGTCCGGCCGGGCCAGAGCGCCGTCAACATCAGGGCGACCAGGAGCGTGCCGGTCAAGCGGCGTAAACGTGCGTCGTCCATCTCGAAAAACTCCCGTCCTCTACGGCTTGCTGAAGCGCTTGTCGTCGCGCTCCATCTTCTGCCTGAGATTCTTGGCCAGGTGTTCGGCCGTGCTCTTCTTACCGTTAATCGCATCCACCTTGTAGGAGGCGACAGCGTAAGCCACGACGCTGTTCTTGAGATTGATTACCTGAATGCTGGCCTCTGATTCGGGCAGCCCGCTGCCGAAGATGATCTTGGCCCACCCTGCTTTCTGGTGCGCCGCGTAGCCGGTGATTTCAAAGTCCGCCTGCGACCTGTCGGCGACGACCAGGAGCGCGACCTTCTTCTTCTTGAAGGCCGAGATGAGATAGTTTTCAAATCCCTCGAATCCCTGAATCTCGTTGATGTAGACGCGCGAACCGGCCGGAATGTAGGTCGGTTCGAGAGCGGCAGCCGCTTCCGCCAGCGTCGTATTGTGCGCGCCGCTGACGACGCGCGCCCGGTCCTGGGCCGCGCCGAGCGCCATCCAGCCCGTCAACAGCGACAGACCGAGCGCAATTTGAAATAAGCGTTTCATGTTTCCTCCGGTTTCAATTAAGGCTCAAGAGCCGTGCTTCGAGTAAAGAAGGCCGTGCTTCAAGTGAAAAAGATAAACCGTGCCTGACGTAGAAAGCCCGGCCTCTCGTCAAGGCTCGCCGCGTCTTGCAGGACGAGCCGGGGAATCTTCGTCGCGCGAGCGCGGCGGAGGCGGCGCGGGCTGCTCACGCTGCGGCGGCGGCTGCTCACGCTGCGGGGGAGGCTCGGGCCTGGGCTCCGGGCGCGATTCGGGGGGAGGCTCAGGCCGCGGCTCCGGTCTCGGCTCGGGACGTGGTTCCGGCCTGGGTTCGGGCCGTGGCTCGGGGCGGGGCTCTTCGCGCCGCTCCGGTCTGGGTTCCGGCCTCGGCTCAGGACGCGGTTCCGGGCGGGGCTCGGGTCGCGGCTCA
Organism: Pyrinomonadaceae bacterium; assembly: GCA_036389715.1. Classification (GTDB taxonomy): domain Bacteria; phylum Acidobacteriota; class Blastocatellia; order Pyrinomonadales; family Pyrinomonadaceae; genus DASVWH01. The sequence goes on from DASVWH010000102.1 coordinate 5,346, forward strand.
AACCTCGGCTCGGGTTGCGGCGAAGCTGGCTCTTCGCGCCGTGTTTCCGGGCGCGGGCGCACGACGGGCGCGGCGTCGGGTCTACGCATGCGCGGCGCGGGCGAGCCTTCCGCGCCGGGCGAAGACGGACGCTCTTCGCCGCCATTAACCCGCGCAGGTCTGGCCGGACGAATAACCGCCGGTGTGCCCGCATCCACATCGCTCCCTTGAGGGCCTCGCTCGTCCGGTTGACGCTCAGCTGGACGCACGCGCGGCGGGCGCGCTATCGCCCCCGTATCTGCGCCGCCCAAACCCCTCCGGCCCGCATTATCGCCGCCGCTCCCGCCGTTGACGGGGCCGCCTGCGCCGCTTGTGTCCGTGCCCGCTGACGGACGCGGCATGCGACCATTGTAGAGACGCGTCCGGCGCAACTCTTCGTCGAGCGGAACGCCGGGCGTGCGCGTCGCCGCTCCCGTCGGGCGCTCCTGAATGAGCGGTGTGCCGCCGTCGGTTGAAGGAGGACGTGCGGAGGGGCCGCGGGGCGTGCGCCTGCCAAGCGCCGCGCCGCCGGTTCCGTCGCCGCTGGTCGGAGCTATCGGCAGACGCCCGCGCACGGGTTCCGCCGCGACTGCGCGCCGCGCCAGTTCCGCTGCGGCAGGCTCTGCCGAGCGCGCCGCCTGTCGCCCGAACTCGCGCGCGGGCAGAGTCGTGACCGCACGCAGGAAGGCCGGATTGGTGCGCTCTAATCCAGCCAGCTCGTTTCGCCGCAAGGGATGCAGGCGCTGGCGATAGTTGCGGCTGCGCGGGTCATGCTGGCCGTAGGTCAGCGGATACCAGGCGACGTGCTCGCCGTAAGAGGTCGGGATGTAAGTGAAGACGACCAGGGCGGGACGCCACCAGCTGCGGCGATAATTGTAGCCGTACCCGCGCGGAGCCCAGCACCAGCCGTTGTTGTAATAGACCCAGCGCCCGTAGTGATACGGAGCCCATCCCCAGGGCTCATCGCCCACCCAGGTCCAGCCGTAGGGCGGACACCAGACCCAGTGCCCGTAGCGATACGGAGCCCAGTCGTGATAGTTGTTGATGACGGTCACGCGCGGACGCCAGACCCAGCCGTAGTCTCCCGCGTAAACCCAGTCGCCGTAAGCGTCCAGCTCTTCAGCGCCCCAGACCTCGTTATCGTAGTAACGGTCGCGCTGCTCATAGCGCAGGCGCGACGCCAGGTATCTTTCGCGCTCCGTTACCCAATCGTCCCACCCGTCGGACGACGAAGCGTAGCCGAGCGTCCAATCGCCCGCGTCCGTCCCGTCGTAGACGAGTTCGGCGCTGCGTCCCTCACGCAAAGTGAAGCCGGACGTGTCGGAGTAGATGCGTGCGCGCCCGCCTTCGCGCGCAGACAGCCGCACGCGCCCGCTCGGCTCGACATCCAGCCGGTAAAGGCCCGTCTTCTCTGCGGCGAGCGTCGTTCGCGGCGCGTCAATCTCAAAGTATTCCCTGTCGTGATCGAAGCGTGCCAGCCTGATGCTCGCCGTCCCTTCGGAGAGACTGAGCGCGACACCCTCATAGCGCAGGCTGATGATGCGCAGCATCGAGTCCGGGCCGACGCGAACGAAGTTGCGGGCGTCAATCTGTATCTCAATGCGTGCGTCCGAGCCCGTCGTCGCCAGCGCGTCGCCCTCTACGAGCGGCAGGTTGATCCGCGCCCTCTCCCATTTCTGGCTGCCGTTGCGCTTGAGCTGCACGTCGCCGCGAATCAAGGTGACGCGCGCCACACGTGCCGTCTCGTCGTATTCGTCGGCGGTCGCGTCGTCGTCGGCCCGCACGGTGACCGTCAGGGTGATGAGCAGTGTCAACAGCAGCAGGAGAGAGATAGAGATAGTAGGCCGCGTAGAACGCATGGCGCATGCTCCTTAATCTGTGAAAGGTCTAGAAGTGGGCCGCTCGCTTCGACACACGCGCACAAGACAACGCTCAGAGAGAGCATGCGCGCTTCCGAGAGAAAAGCTGTGCGAGGGCTTTAGTCTGGTATTTGAGCCGGTGAGCAAAGCGCGTGCCTGCCGCCGGGCGCAGGCACGCCTGAGCTGGTTTTATTGCAAATTTCTTGTAATTGCGGCCGGGCGAGGCGGCCTTCTATCCGAGATGGTGCAGGCCACGGCACTATATCGTGTGTAAATCGAGAGGAGGGTGAGGAGAGTTTTGGGAAGAGTTTTCGTCGGCTGCAATTTTCTATTCGCCGCACTGGAACTTGAGCGTGCGCTTGATGGGCGCGGCTCCCTTTTGGCCCAACAGTCTGGCCTGGATAGTCGTCGGCTGGCAGAGCGGGCCGTAAATCCAGACGGGAACGTAATACTTCCCGGCCTCGTTAAATATTCCGACCATCATCGTGTTGCTCACGATCAGTTTCTTCCCTTCATGGACCGTGATTTGGACCTGCCTGTCCGAATATTCCCCGGCCTTGCCGGACACTTCCACCTTGACCAGGTAAGAGAGATCAATTTCGTTGAGACGCTCCTGGTTGGAACCGGCGATGTCCTCGGAGAAGCTATCACTCATCCGGTCGTAAGGGATGACTTTCATTCCAGAGAGCCTGGAAGGCGAAGCGGCCGCAGTGGCAGCGCCCCTTCGTCGCTGTCCGTTGACTGCGCCGGTGGTGCAGATAACGAACAGGCCCAGGAGCAGGAGCAATGATTTGTGCGATGTTTTCGGCATTTATGACTTTCCTTTCCATTCTTGAAACGAGCGGTGGACTTAATAACACATTGGTCAACGGCGGCACAACAAATAAAACCTGCGCTCAAAGGCGCAAGGCCCTCGCGCCGGGCCACGAAGAGATGGACGCGAGGCGCAGCGTTCATTTGCCTGGGCCGCGCGGGTCACTCCCGGCCGCGCCCGCCCGCTAATCGCGCCCGACGCCGAGCGCATCGGCGACGCGGTTGATGTAGTTGAACCAGGAGGCTATGAGCGTGATTTGCAGGATTCCCTGGTCATCGAAGCCGACGCCGCGCAATCGCTCGTGGTCCTGCTGCGAGATGCGCGTGGCGTCTTTGGTCAACTGGACCACGTAGTCGAGCATGACGCGGTCCTCGTCCGAGAGAGGCGCTTTCGTATAGTCATCCTGTAGCGCCTCGACCAGCTTCTCATCCAGTGTCACTCGACGCAGAAACTCTGCGTGGGATTCGATTCAATAGTGACAGCGGTTATTGACCGAGACGACCGTCGTAATCATCTCTTGCTGGCGGCGAGAGAGCGGCAGGTCCGGCGACATCAGCGAGCCGAAGGTGGCGAAAGCGTGATAGAGCGCGTCGGGAATCAGGCTGTGCGAGGCGACGATGCCGGAAGAGCCGCCGTCCGGCGTCGGATGCACGGGAGCGGCGTATTCAATCGGATACAACTCGCGCTGCGCTTCGAGCGCGCGCTGTAATTTTTCGTCCGCCTCCGACGGCGGAACGGTCTTAATCCAGGTCATAAGCGATTCATTTCCTTCACTTTAATGTTCGCCCTATCGTCTCACATCCCCGTTCGCGCTCTCAGGCGCGCGACGAAAGAGCAGGTAATAAACGGGCGCTCCGAGCGCGACGACTGCCACGCCCAGGAAAGCCTGCAAGGGGTTGTTCATCGCCAGCAGCGCGAGCAGCACGATGACCAGCGCCAGAAAAAAGAGCGGCGGCAAAGGATAGCCGGGCGTCTTGAAGCCGACGCCCTCTCCCTGGCGGCGGTTGAAGACGAAGACGGCCGCGACCGTCAGCGCGATGAAGACGACCGTCACGAAAAAGAAGTAAGCGATAATCTTGTCGAACGTGCCGACCGCCACCAGCAGCGAGGCCAGCGCAGCTTGCAGCATGATGGCGCGCATGGGCGTGCCGAAACGCGGGTGGAGGCGCGCGATTGATTTGAGGAAGAGGCCGTCACGCGCCATCGCGTAATAGACGCGCGGCGCGACCATGATGAAGGCGGCCAGGCTGCCGAGCACGGAAATGACGACGATGCCGGAGAAGATGCGCCCGCCCGTCTCGCCGAAGAGTGCGACGCCCACCTGCGCCGCGAAGGTCTGCGCCGCGGTCTCGCCCGCCGGAACATTTTCCAGCGGCACGAGGTAGAGAAAGACCGCGCTCGTCAGGACATAAACCGCCGTCACGATGAGGATGCCGAAGAGCAGTGCGCGCGGCAGAGTCCTTTCGGGATCGCGCACCTCGCCCGCCACCTTGGTCAAATCCCACCACCCGGCGAACGAGAAGAACCCGGCGACCATCGCGCCCGCGAGCGCGGCGACGAGCGTTTCGGAGCCGGGCCGCTGCGCCGCGAAGGGCGCGAAGTTGGCCCAGCTTCCGAGCCCCGAGCCGAAGCCCCAGACAACTATCACGAGCAGCAGTCCGAGCTTGAGCGCCGTCAGCGTCTGCATCAGGCGCGAGCCGAACTTGATGCCGAGAATATTGACGGCGGCGAGCGCGAGAATGGCTCCGACGGCGACGAGCTTCATGCCGACGGGCGAGAGCTTGACGATGAAACCGGCGTAGCTCGCCATCCCGACCGCGAAGGCCGCCGTCAAGCCGGGATCGAGGACGAGCAGCGCCATCCAGCCGTAGAGAAAGGCGAGCTGTGGCCCGTATGCCTCGCGCAGGTAGACGTAGCCGCCGCCCGCCTGCGGGAAACGCGCCGACAGCTCGCCGTAACAGAGCGCGCCGCAGAGCGCCATCGCGCCCATCGCCAGCCAGATGACGAGCAGCCACATCGGCGACCCCAGCGACTTGGCCATCCCGGCGGGCGTCAGAAAGATGCCGACGGCGATTACCTCGCCGACGACCAGCGCCGTCGCCGCGCCGAGTCCAAGCTGTCGCTTCAGTTCGCCTTGCGCTCGCACTTGTGCCGACCTTCCGTAAGCTCGAAAAACCTCTGGGGAAGCCTTAGAACGTGAAGCGCGCGGCGAATTGAAAGGCGCGCGGGCCGCCCGAGCCGAAGACGCCGCCCGCAGTCGTCACGGCCCGCCCGAAGCTCGACGAGCGCAGGAAGCCGGGGTCAGACGGATTATCGCTGTCGCGGACCAGCACGTTCGAGAAGCCCGAATAGTTGACGTTCGAGACGCCGAGCACGTTCGTCACGTTAAAGAGATTGAAGACCTCGACGATGGGCTCAAGGCTGACGCTCTCCGTGAACATGAACCTTTTCGAGAGCCGCAGGTCCAGCGAGTTGAAGCTGTCGCTGAAGCGTGCGTCCTCGCGCACGAGCGGCAGCAACTGTCCGCCCACTCCGCCCCCGGCGTTGAGCTGGCTGATAAAGCTGTTGAGCTCCGCGCCCGTATGGAAGAGACGCCCGCCCGCGTTGCGCTGGAGCGCGGGGATACGCGAAGAGCCGCCGGGCAGGATGATGTCCATCGGAACGGCGGAAGCCATCGTCCAGATGGGCGCGAGCCTCAGGCCCGCGGGCAGCTCGAAGACGCCCGCGAAGGTGAACCGATGCCGCTGGTCGTTCGGCGCAGGCCCGTACTCAAGCCGCAGGTTGTTCGGGTCAACCGGCCCGTTCGAGAAGGGAATCTGATCGTCGTTGGCGTAGTTGAATGTCTTCGAGAGCGTGTAGGAAGCGCGGAACTGGTAGCCCTTCGTGTAGCGCTTCTCAAAGCTCAGGAGCAGCCCGTCATACTTCGTCTTGACGGAGGATTCGAGATTGACGACGCGGTCCGGGCCGCCGACGACCGGGTTGAAGACGGTCCCGACCGTGCGGCCGATGATGAAGTGCGTGCCGAAGTTGTGCAGGTAATCGGCGCGAATGACGAAGTCCCTGGCAAGCTCGCGCTCTGCTCCGATGTTCGACTGCTGGACCATCGGGTTCTGAAGATCGTTGTCGATGATGTTGATGCCGGAAGCGCCCGCGCCGGGCAGAATAAAGCCCGTGAAGGGATTCGAGATGGTCGGCGCGAAGGGCGGGAACTGTCCCGTCGCGGGGTCAATGAAGAAGAGATTGCCCGCGCGCACGGCGATGGGCAGAGCGCGCCCGTCCAGCCCGCGTTCGAGCGATTGTAGCTCCAGTGTGACGCGGTCGTAATAGATGCCGTAGCCGCCGTGAATGCTGGTGCGTCCGTCGTCCGGCGAATAGTTGAAGCCGACGCGCGGGCCGAAGTTATTGCCGTCGCGCGAGCGCGGGCCTTTGAGAAAAGGCAGAATCAGCGGATTGAGTTTGTCAACGCGGCTGAGGTTCTTGACATCCGTATCAACTTCGTAGCGCAGCCCCATGTTGAGCGTCCAGCGGGGATGCACGCGCCAGTCGTCCTGCGCGAAGAAGGCCAGGTAGGTGTTATCGGCGTCCGGGATGACGAGCGACCTATCAGGAAGTGCGCTCCGCAGCGTGATGGCAAAGAGCAGGTCGTTGTCGTCAACGCGGCCGTCGCCGTTGTGATCGAAGTCCGGGAAATCCTGGACCAGCTCGACGCGTCCCTGGCGGAAGACGCCGAGATTAAAGGCGGCGTTGACGCGCTGGACCTCGCCGCCGAAGCGCAGCGTGTGCTGGCCGCTGATCTTCGTCAGGGCATCGTTAAACTGTAGACGCCTTTGCGTCGTCTGCTGCGGCACGCGGAATGACGCGCCGTCCTGCAAGCTCGGAAAGGTCAACTGCGGCGCGACCGTGACGGGCTCCGTGCGATTGAGAAAATCGCTGAAGCTGAAGGTGAAATCGTTGACCGCGGTGGGCGAGAGGACGCGCGTCCAATTGGCCAGGAACGAATGATAGTTGTTGCGCCCGGACTGGCGTTGCGAGGCCGAGCCGAGAGAGCGAATGAGCGTGCTGGCCGCCACGTCGTCTGCGCGTTCAAGCGAGTAACGAAAGCCCAGCTTGTTCCGATCGCCGAGCTGCCAATCGCCGCGCAAGGTCAGGAGCAGGTCGTTGAGCGGAGCGGGCGCGAAGCTGCGCGTGATGATGCGCCGCGCCGTGTCGCGCTCGCCGACTAAAACAGCGCCGTCCTGATTGCGGTACTCGAATGCGCCGAAGTACCAGGCCGTGTTGCGCTTGATAGGCCCGCCGATTGCGAAGGCGTATTGCTCGCGGTCGAAGGGCGGCTTCGGCCCGGCGGCCCGGTCGAAGGTCGCGGGCAAGCCTTGCAGCCTGCGGTCGCGGAAGTAGAAGGAGGCTGACCCGTGCAGATAGTTCGTGCCTTGCTTGGTGATGATATTGATGACGGAAGAGCCTGAGCGGCCGAGCTCGGCGGAGAAGCGGGCGGTCGCAATCTGAAATTCCGCGACCGCCTCCTGCGAGATGTTCTGAAGCGGCCCGCCCACCACGTCGTCGTTGTTGTCCATGCCGTCAATCGTCACGTTGCCGCCGCGCCCTAGTTGCCCGGCCGAAGAGATGGCGACGGTGTTGGTCTTGGTCGGGTCGAAATTGGGCGCGGGCGAATTGCCCGGGACGAGGAGCGCGAGTTCGAGAAAGTTGCGACCGTTGAGAGGGAGGCTCGCAATCTCGCGTTCGTTGATGACCCTGTCCACCTTGGACGAGAGGGTGTCAATCAGGGGTATGTTATCGATGTCGTCTATGATTATCGTCGCCGTTTTCGGGTTGACCTCAAGCGTTATATCCAGCCTGACGGACTGCCCGACCTGAAGCACGATGGGAGCCTCCAGGGCCTTCATAGCGAAGTTGGCGGCCTCGGCCTTGACCTCGTATTCGTCCGGCGGAAGATTCGTCAGGACGTAGAGCCCTTCGTCGTTGGTTGTCGTCCGGCGCTCGATGCCGGTGGCCTTTTGCCTGGCCGTGACCTGTGCGCCGGAGATAACAGCGCCGTTCGGGTCTCTGATGATTCCGCTCAGGGTTGCAGTGGCCGATTGCTGCGCGGCAGTGTTTAAGGCCAGAAGACAGACCAGGAGCAGAGATGCGACGACGCTGGGGGGGCGACTCATTTATGGATGATTCCTTTGAAGTGGAAAATTAATATGGACCTATCCTGACCGTTGGCCGGGTTTTTCCGCCGGGCTGATTTCGACAGACTGGCCGCATGATAAGGAATGACGCGGCGTTAGCGCAAGATGCGACTCCGCCCGGGCGCGAAAGCCGTTCAGGTATAACAGCTTACGGCTCTCCGCTCTGTTGGAGCAGCTTGGCGACGAGCGCCGTCCAGCCAGTCTGGTGACTCGCGCCGAGGCCCGCGCCGTTGTCGCCGTGAAAGTATTCGTAGAAGAGCAGGAGGTCGCGCCAGTGCGGGTCGTCCTGCATCTTCGCGTTCGCGCCGTAGACGGGCCTCTGCCCGGCTTCATCGCGCAGAAAGAGGCTCGACAACCGGCGCGAAATGTCCGCGGCCACTTCCCAGAGCGTCATCATCCGGCCCGAGCCCGTCGGGCATTCGACCTTGAATTCGTCTCCGAGGTAATGGTGAAACTTTTGCAGCGATTCGATAATCAGGTAGTTGACGGGAAACCAGACGGGGCCGCGCCAGTTCGAGTTGCCTCCGAAAAGCTCGGTCGTAGATTCGGCGGGCTGATAGTCAACGCGGTGCTCCGTGCCGTCGAGCACGAGCTTGCAGGGATGCTCAAGGTGATGGCGCGAGACGGCGCGAATGCCGTGCGGCGATAAGAACTCGCCTTCGTCGAGCATCACTGCGAGAATGCGCCGCAGCTTCTTGCGGTTGACGAGCGAGAGGAGGCGGCGCTCTCCCCTGCCCGGCCGCTCCATCGAGGCGACGTTGCCCGTCAGGTCCGGCCTGTGATGGATGAACCACTCCATCCGCCGCTTGAAGCCCGTCATCCGGTCGAGCATCTCTGGTTCGAGCGTCTCGACGGCGAAGAGCGGGATCAATCCCACCATCGAGCGAACGCGCAGGGGAATGTGCTGGCCGTCCTTCGTGTGCAGCACGTCGTAATAGAAGCCGTCCGCTTCATCCCACAGCTCCATGTTGTCGCGCCCGATGTTGTTCATCGCGTGCGCGATAAAGATGAAGTGCTCCCAGAACTTGCTGGCCACGTCCTCGTAGGCCGAATCCTCCTTCGCCAGCTCAAGCGCAATCGCCAGCAGGTTGAGCGTGTACATCGCCATCCAGCTCGTCCCGTCCGACTGCTCTACGAAGCTGCCGTCCGGGAGCTTGGCGCTCCGGTCGAAAAGGCCGATGTTGTCCAGGCCGAGAAAGCCGCCCTCGAAGATGTTGTTGCCCTCGACATCCTTGCGATTGACCCACCAGGTAAAGTTGAGCAGGAGCTTATGGAAAATGCGTTCGAGAAACTTGCGGTCGCCCTTTCCCTGCCGCTTCTCCTCGATCCGGTAAACGCGCCAGGCGGCCCAGGCATGGACCGGCGGATTAACGTCGCCGAAGGCCCACTCGTAGGCCGGAATCTGCCCGTTCGGGTGCATGTACCACTCGCGCAGCATCAGGATTAACTGCGATTTGGCGAAGTCCGCATCAACGAGCGCCAGCGGGATGCAGTGAAAAGCCAGGTCCCAGGCTGCGTACCAGGGATACTCCCATTTGTCCGGCATCGAGAGGACATCCGCGTTATAGAGATGCCGCCAGTCGTGATTGCGCCCCTCCCAGCGCCGGGCCGGAGGCGCAGGGTACGCCGGGTCGCCTGCCAGCCATTGCTCGACGACGTAATGATAGAACTGCTTGGACCAGAGCAGCCCGGCCAGAGATTGACGCATCACGCCGCGAGCGTCTTCCGACAATTCGGGCGGGATAACGCCTGCATAAAATTCGTCGGCCTCGCGCCGTCTCTCTTCAAATGTCTGGTCAAAGCCCGGCCCGAAAAGCCCGGTCGCGCCGGTCGTCTCCCGCCTCTCGGTGAAACGCAGGCGGAAGGTGGCCGTCTCTCCCGGCCCAATCAAGGGCGCATAATGCGCGGCCGCTTTCGTCCCCTTCTGCAAAGGGTTGACGGCCTCGCTCGCGCCGTTGACGATGTAATCGTTGATGCCGTCCTTGACGAAGGGTGTCGGGTTCGGAGCGCCGTACAGCCGCTGGTTGTTGGTCTCGTTCTCGGTGAAGAGCAGCTCGGGCGCGCCCTCGCAGTAGAGAAACCGCTGGCCATAGTAGCCATGCTCCAGCTCTAGGAGCGCGAAGCCCGGTTCGTCTTCCCCGGCGTCACCGCCCGCGCCTTTGCTCAGGGCGGGCCGCGCGTTGTCGCCCTCCAAGCCCCATGACCAGGTATTGCGAAACCAGAGCGTCGGCAGCAGGTGCAGCCGTGCCGCCGCGGGGCCGCGATTGACCGCCCGGATGCGGACCAGCATCTCTTCGACTCCGGCCTTGGCGTATTCGATGAAGACATCGAAGTAGCGGTCTTCGTCGAAGATGCCCGTGTCCATTAACTCAAACTCGGAATCGCGCTTGCCGCGGCGGCGGCTCTCGGCCAGCAGTTGAGCGTAGGGGTAAGGCGCCTGCGGGTACTTGTAGAGAAACTTCATGTAGGAATGCGTCGGCGTCGAGTCAAGGTAAAAGTAGTATTCCTTAACGTCTTCGCCGTGATTCCCCTCCGGCCCGCCGAGCCCGAAGAGCCGTTCCTTGAGAATGGGGTCGCGTTCATTCCAGAGCGCGAGGGCAAAGCAGATCAGTTGATGCTTGTCCGAGATGCCGCCGAGCCCGTCCTCGTTCCAGCGATAAGCCTTCGAGCGCGCCTGGTCGTGCGTCAGGTAGTCCCAGGCGCTGCCGTCGGCGCTGTAATCCTCGCGCACGGTTCCCCAGGCGCGCTCGGCAAGGTAAGGCCCCCAGCGCTTCCAGTTCGCCCTGCGCTCGTCTGCTTCCTGAAGTCTGCGGGCCTCTGCGGTCACTGTGATGATGCTCTTCAAACCGGCTTGATAAAGGAAAGGCCACCCCAATCGGTGGCCGTCAACCTCGAAGGTCTTGAGAGCGCGTCTTAAAGCCGCCGCTCACTCATACACTTATTACACCATGCTTGTAAACCATTCCAGCGGGTTCTGTTACGACTAAAGGCGGCCACCGGATAAAAGGTTTTGCACCTCCTGCACCAGGCCGTCCCGGCGGGGCCTGCTTTGCGTCTGCGCGCGCCACCTCCTCTGTAATGATGCGGGACATTGCAGCGCGGATGTGAAAAGGCGATGTTGTCCGGGGACCAGAACAGCTCGACGCTGACGCCTTCCCAGGGCTGCTTATGCTCGATGCTCAACTCATCGACCGTCTCGATGCTCTCTGAACATCTGAAACAGATATTCTCGTCATGCTTTTGGAGAAGATGGAACAGAATCTTTTTTCTCAATCGTGCGTTGGCTGTTCCGTGAGGCATGCCAAGAAAGGCACTCTTACGCGTACCGCTATCGGTTTTCATCGCCACCTTCTTGTTTGATTATTGAAATGACGGCGCATACGGGGCTCGAACCCGTGGTCTCTGCCTTGAGAGGGCAGCGTGTTAACCAACTACACCAATGCGCCTTAAAGAGTGAGACGAATTATAGAGGCGTGCGCGGGCGATTGGCAAGCGAGCCTGCTCTGGCAGCCTTGCTGGAGCGGACGTGTCGCCGCCGCAGGCTTCGATGGCCAGGCGGGTTTCATTCTTTCTCTTTTGAGTTTATAGTTATCTTGAACTCAAAGGACCAGCTCTCCCGTGAAGATAGTAACCTGAAAGGAAGTTCGTAAAAATGAAAAAGTCTCTGGCAATTCTCATCGCGGCGGCGCTGCTGGCGATTGTTCTGCCCGTGGCGGCGCAGGCGCAGTGCGGTAACCTGCGGCACAGGCACGGCAATACCTGGCACACGCACCGCAGCTGCGTCGGCGATGGTCACAAGCACGGGCGCAGCTTCTGGCAGAAGCACCGCGATAAGCTGACGACCGCGGGCGGCGCTGTCGGCGGCGCGGCGATAGGCGGCATCATCGGCGGCCGTAAGGGCGCGGCCATCGGGGCGATTACGGGCGGCGGCGGCGCGGCCGTTTACACCTACGGCATCCGCAAGCGTCGTCGTTCGGCAAGGACCTACTAACGGTAATTCATTCCGGCAAAAGCTCTTCTCGGCGAGAGCGCGCGCCCTCCGGCCTCTGGTCGGCGGGCGCGCTCTACGCTCAAACTGAGCGTAGAGCGCCAGCCAGCGCAAAATGCGGCGGCCCTTCGTCGCAGTAGATTTTTTCAAGACTCTCCGAGCTAATCCCGAACGCTTTTTGATGAACAACCGCAGCAGCAGCACCGCAATTCAAATCCGGGCGACTGCGTCGAAGGAGAACGGAATTGAACATCGGGGTACTCAGGGAAACAGAGCCGGGCGAAGCCCGCGTCGCGCTCGTTCCCGAATCCGTGCGCAAGCTCATCGCCCTTAAAGCGACCGTCCGCGTCGAGAGCGGGGCCGGAAATCAGGCGGGCGCGGGCGACGAGGCTTACCGCGAAGCCGGTGCGGAAATCGTGACGGAGCGCGCGGCGCTGCTGGCCTCCGCGGATGTCCTGGCGGTCGTCAACCGTCCTTCCCTGGAAGACACGCGAGAGCTTCAGCGGGGCGCTGTCGTCCTGGGTTTCCTGCGTCCCCTGGACGAGCCCGCGGCGCTCGGGCAGATCGTCGAGCAGCGCCTGACTGCCTTTGCGATGGAGTTGATTCCGCGCATCACCCGCGCGCAGGCGATGGACGCGCTCTCTTCGATGGCGACGGTGGTCGGCTACAAGGCCGTCGTGATGGCCGCAGAGCGTTTGCCGCGGATGTTCCCGATGCTGATGACTGCGGCCGGGACGGTTCCCCCGGCTCGCGTGCTGGTGCTCGGCGCGGGCGTTGCGGGACTCCAGGCCATCGCGACGGCGCGTCGCCTCGGGGCGGTTGTCGAAGCCTACGACGTGCGCAAGGCCGCGGGCGAACAGGTGCGCTCGCTCGGCGCGACGTTCCTCGAAGTCGATCTCGGCGGGATTCAGACGGAGGACGCGGGCGGCTACGCGGTCGAGCTGACGGAAGAGGCTATGAACCGCGGCCGGGAATTGATCGTCAGGCAGGCGAAGACGGCCGACGTGATTATCACTACGGCGCAAGTGCCGGGCAAACGAGCGCCGCTGCTGGTCACGGAAGCGGCCGTCGCAGGGATGAAGCGCGGCTCGCTCGTTCTGGACCTGGCGGGTGCGACGGGCGGCAACTGCGCCGCCTGCCGTCCGGGCGAGACCATCGAAGTCAACGGCGTGCTCCTGATGTCGCCGCTCAACCTGGCGGCGACCGTGCCCGTCCACGCCAGCCAGCTCTATTCGCGCAACGTGACGGCGTTTCTCGGCCTCTTGCTGAAAGACGGAGAGCTGAACATAGACATGACGGACGATGTCGTCGGCCCGGCCTGCATCGCACACGGGGAAGAGTATGTTCACCCGCGCGTCGCGGCGGCGCTCGAAGAGATAGCGAGCCGCTAAACTATCTGCGGGCGAAACTCATTGGACGCGAAATCTCGGGCGGCCGAGCGCCGCCGGACCTGAGCTCTCCCGGGCAGGATTATCGCTTATGAAAAAACCGGCGCTGCTCATCATCGCCTGTCTCGGCATCGCAGCACCCTTTCATGCACAAGGGCAGAGCGCCGCCCGCTCCTCAGCCGCGCCGGAGCAAGGGGCCGCGCGGCCTCCCCTCGCGCCCGAGAGCAGCCCGCAGTTGCGGCAAAAGACATTCGAGATTGTCTGGCGCACCATCAGGGATAGGTACTTTGACGCGACCTTCGGCGGGCTCGATTGGGACAAAGTCAGGGAGCGTTACGCCGGGCAGCTCGCGGCAGTCAAAACGAATGGCGAGCTGTACGCCCTGCTCAACAAAATGCTGGGCGAGCTTCATGTCTCACATGTCGGCGTCGTACCGCCGGAAGCCATCTCCAAAAGCTCACGGGCTCCGGGCGATGTCGGGATTGGCTTAAGGGCGCTCGACGGCCTGGCCGTCATCACGAACATCCGGCCAGGCTCTGCGGCCGAGCGCGCGGGGCTGCGCCCTGGCTTCGTCGTCAAGCAGATTGACGAGAACCCGGTCGAGGTCCAGCAACTGGACGAAGCGATTGAGGCCCTCTCCGGTGAGCCGCAGACGAGGGTCCGCTTAAGCTATCTCGATGAGCAGGAGCGGCTGCGGGAGGTCACGCTCGAACGCCAGGTCTTGCAGGCAGATATGGACTATTACAAGGGCGTCGGTTTCCACGCGGAGTTCGAGTCCAAGCGCCTGGCGGCTGGCATCGCCTACATCCGCTTCAGCGAGTTCACCCGGAGCCTCAACAAAAAGATTCGCGCGGCCGTCCTCTCGATGAGCGATGCGCCGGGATTGATTATAGACCTGCGCGGCAACGGTGGCGGCGACGACGAAGTCGGCATCAAGCTGGCGGGGCTGCTCTTCGCCCGCAGGACCGTCCTGATGATTACCCGGATGCGCCAGCAGGATGACGATTATTACCAGGCCCGGCCCGACAAGCATCCGTTTCCCGGCGCGGTCGTTATCCTTCAGGACGAGCTGTCGGGCTCGGCCAGCGAGCAGTTCGCAGCCGGGATGCAGGAGGCCGGGCGCGCGACCGTCATCGGCACAAAATCGTCCGGCGACGATCTGGACGCAGACTTGAAGAAGCTGCCGACCGGCGCATATCTCATCTATCCTTACGGGCAGCCGCGAACCCCGAAGGGCGTTGTCATTGAAGGGCGCGGAGTCCTGCCCGACATCGAAGTGAAATTAAGCCGCGCCGGACTGCTCAAGGGTTATGATGCACAGCTCGACGCGGCCGTCAAATACATTCAGCGCACGGCGCGGCCGCAATAGAACCCGGTTAAAATCGGCCGGAGGGAGAATTCGATCATGAGTTCAGAGACCTTGATTCCAGCCCTGTACGTCTTCGCGCTCGCGGCCTTTCTCGGCTACCAGGTCATCTCGCGCGTGCCGCCGCTGCTGCATACGCCGCTGATGTCGGCGACGAACGCCATCTCGGGCATCTCGCTGGTCGGCTCAATCGTCACGGCGGGCGCACACTACAACACGATGAGCACGATTCTCGGCGTCACGGCCGTCGCCTGCGCGACCATCAACGTCGTCGGCGGGTTTATGATTACGGACCGGATGCTGCGGATGTTCAAGCGCAAGAGGACGAACGCCGCGACCGGCGATAAGGACGAGCGGAAATCGTGAACGACTACACGCGCTATTTCATCGAGTTCACTTACCTGGCGGCTTCCATCCTCTTCATCCTTGGACTGAAGGGCTTGAGCCATCCCGAGACAGCGAAGCGCGGAATGCACCTGGCCGAGTTCGGGATGCTGCTGGCGATTATCGGCACGCTGCTGCACCAGGAGATCGTCAGCTACGAATGGATCATCATCGGGCTAGTGGCGGGCTCAATCATCGGCGGGGCGATGGCCTACTGGGTTCCGATGACGGCGATGCCGCAGCGAACGGCGCTCTCGCACGCCTTCGGGGCGCTGGCCGCCGCGCTCGTCGGTATCTCGGAGTATTACCGCCACGGGGCGAGCTTAGGCCAGTTCAAGATGGGGGCCATCGGCTTTGAAGTGATGCTCGGCGCGCTGACGACGACGGGCAGCCTTCTGGCCTTCGCCAAATTGCAGGGCCTAGTGCGCGGCGCTCCGCTGACCTACAAGGGGCAGAACGTCTTTAACATGACGCTGCTGGCGGCCACCATCGGGGCTTTTCTGTACCTGCTCTTTGTCCCGGCGGCCACGCCCTTCTTCTACATCATGACGGGCCTGGCGTTCCTCTTCGGCATCATGCTGGTCCTGCCGATAGGCGCGGCCGACATGCCTGTCGTCATGTCGCTGCTCAATTCCTACGCGGGGCTGGCGGCGGCCGCGACCGGCTTTGCGCTCTCGAATAACGTGCTCATCATCGCGGGCACGCTCGACGGTTTTTCGGGCTTCATTCTTTCCGTTCTGATGTGCCGCGCGATGAATCGCTCGATGGGCAACGTGCTCTTCGGCGCCTTCGGCAGCGGGGCTGCGGACGCGGGCGCGGCGGCGGGCGGCCAACAGGGAATGATGCGCGAAGTCAACCTGGAGGATGTCGCCGTCCAACTGGCTTACGCCAAGCAGGTGGTCTTCGTGCCCGGCTACGGGATGGCGACGGCGCAGGCGCAGCACATCGTCCGCGAGCTGGCCGACATTCTTGAGAAGAAGGGCGTGACCGTTAAGTATGCGATTCATCCGGTGGCGGGGCGGATGCCCGGACACATGAACGTGCTCCTGGCCGAAGCCAACGTGCCTTACTCCTCGCTCTACGAGCTGGAGCAGATCAACCCGGATTTTCCGGCGACCGATGTGGCCATCGTCATCGGCGCAAACGATGTCGTCAACCCGGACGCGCGCGATAATCCGCAGAGCCCGATTGCCGGGATGCCGATTCTCGAAGTTGATCGCGCACGCTCGGTCGTCGTCCTCAAGCGCGGGCAGGGCCGTGGCTTTTCCGGCATCGAGAACCCGCTTTTCTTCAAGCCCGTGACGGGGATGCTCTACGGCGACGCGAGGGAATCGCTGACGCGCCTCGTCCAGGCCGTCCAGCATGCTTAAGAGGCCGGAGCGACTTACGCGTGCGCGGGGGCTTTCCCGTCGAAATCCGATTAAACATTTCATCTCCCGGCTTCGTATAACCCCTCCGCGAGAAAATCTTCCCCTTAGTCCTTCGGCATGCCGCGCGCTCCGGGGCCAGAGATTATCGCGAGCGATGAGCCAACGAGTACCAGCCGGGCCGCCATCGAAGTGTCCTTATAAGACCGAAGACCCCCAAATCAGGAACAACCAAAACGGAGGATAAATGCGAAGATTCGCTCTGATATTTCTACTCGCGGGTATGCTGGCGACGCCGCTGCCGGGCGTTTACGGGCAGCGCAGAAGCAGCAACGGCGCGAGTGCCGCCGCCGCTGCCGCGCCCGTCAGCCGCGCAGCCGCGCAGATTACAGCCGCTCAATTGAGGGACTACCTTTCTTTCATCGCTTCGGACGAGATGGAGGGACGCGACACGCCCTCGCGCGGCCTCGATACGGTCGCCAAGTTCATCGCACTGAATCTCTCGCGCTGGGGACTGAAACCGGCGGGCGACAACGGCACTTTCTTCCAGCGCATCAGCATGCAGCGCCAGAAAATAGACCCGGCCAATACGCGCGCCGAAATCAGCGGCCAGGGCTTCAGCTACGGCGAAGATTTCCTCGCTCCGACCATCGCCGGGACGGTCGCGGG
>DASVWH010000103.1:0-5872 GCA_036389715.1 Pyrinomonadaceae bacterium
GCCACACAAAACCTTGATCGCCTCGCTTCTCTTATTCGCCCTCATCGGTCTGACCGCGGGCCAGGCCGGGCGGCGGCCGCGTCCGGCCGATGAAGGCGCTGTCATGCTCAACGTCGTCGCCGCGCGCGAGGACGATTCAAAAGCGCGGATTACGTCCAAGCAGGTCTCGCTCTACGACGGCGGGATCGAGCAGACGATCAAGAATTTCTCGCCCGACCCGTCGCCCGCGCGGATAGTTCTCCTGGTTGATAACTCCCTGACGATTCGTGCGGACGTGAAGAAGCTCGAAGAGGCTGCGCGCGAGTTTGCCTACGAGATTTACGAGGGGGACCAACTGCTCATCGTCGGCTATGACGAGCAGGCCGAGATCGTCACGGACTGGACCGACGACGCGAAGAAGGTCGAAGCCTCGCTGGCGGGCTTTCGCAAGAAGGGCGAGCCGCATCTCTTCGATGCCTTGATGGCCGTCACACAGGAAGCGCTGCTGCCTTTAAGAGCCTCCAACCAGAAGCGCATCATCGTCGTCATCAGCGACGGGCTCGACCGCGGCAGCAAGACGAAGTTCGACCAGGCGCTCGCCGAGCTGCAATCGCAGGACATTACGGTCTACGCGGTCCAAGCGCCGGACCGGACGGGCGGCGCTCTGCGGCGCGACCAACCGAAGCCCGTGCAGGTGATAGACAAGCTGGCGGAGGGGACGGGCGGCCGCATCTTTCCCATTAACGCCCCGCGCGACGCCGCCAAGGCTATCTGCGACGAGCTACGCAATAATCGCTATGTGCTCTCTTATGCCCCGGCCAACGTCTCTTACGGCGACGTGCGCCGCCTGCTCGTCATGGCCGATTCCGGCATCAACATCCGCGCCAAGACGGCCCAACCGCCCAAATAGAAATGTTGAGTTGTCAGTTATAGAGGAGCAGCAAGCGGAAGAGCGGAAGCGTGTCGAAGGAAAATAGCGCGGAAGAGCGTTGATGGAAAACAGCCCGCCCCGAATATCCGGCTCGAACATCCGGCTCAGGCTCAGGTTCTCGATCCTTTTACCGCTTTAATCCTTGAGCCTTCTATCCTGACACATAGCTCATCGTTTATTCTGTCTTGAGTAGATGTAGAACATCACTATGATGACGGCGAGGAAGATTGTCTCCAGCAGGGCGAAATAGGCTGGGTCGAAGCGTCCGGCTTCGTCGTGAGCGTCCTGGTAGACGACGAAAGTGGCGATGGCCAGCGCGGTCGTGAGCCAGATGGCCTGGCGTTTCGCGTCCCACATCGGTTGTCAGTTCTCCGCGAGGCGTTCTTGCGCTCCGAGCACCGGGCCTCTGTTTTCCGTCGGGTGACTACAGTCTTCCATCTCGGCCTCGATTATGCCACACTAAGGCGCACGCTTCGCAATAGTTCGCCGATCTCTTCAAAAAAGGATTCTCCAGTAATGTATTGTCCGCAATGCGGTCAGAAGCAGGTTTCCGACGATGTGCGTTTCTGTTCGAGATGCGGGTTCCCGCTCGCCGGTGTGCTCGAACTGCTGACCAGCGGCGGAGTCCTCCCCGTGAGGCTCGCGGAAGGGCAGGAAACCGACCTCTCGCCGCGCCGCAAGGGTGTGCGCCAGGGCGTCATGATGATGCTCATGGGGGCGGTCATCGTGCCCATCCTGGCCGTCCTCGATTCGTTCGAGCACGGGCCCAGCACGCTCGACAGGCTGGTCCCGCTGGCTGCGATTCTCTTCTTCGCGGGCGGGCTGATGCGCATCATTTATGCCATCGTCTTTGAGCAGAACACGGCGCGCTCGCAGGCGCTGCCCGCAAATATCTCGCCCGCGATGCCTTCTCAATTAAACGCCGGCATGCGCGCAGGCGCGCTGCCCCCGCCGCAGAGCACGCCTGTTCCGGTCTTCAGACCGCAGGCCGGTAATACCGCAGAGCTGGTCCCGCCGAGCGTTACGGAAAACACTACGAGACTGCTGGACGAGACGGAGGCCCCGCGCCGTCAGTAAAGGCAGGGCCAGTAAGGGTGAGCGTCCGGGCCGGAGCGTCTTGCGGTTCAGGTACCGGCGCGCAGCTTGGTGAGCCGCTCGGCGGCCGCGAGCAGCGTCTCGTCCTTTTTGCAGAAGCAGAAGCGGACCTGCTGCGAGCCGAGTTGCGGGTCGCTGTAGAAGGAGGAGCCGGGCACGCAGGCGACGCCGATTTCGCGTATCAGGTGGCGCGTGAATTCGACATCGGATTTGAATCGGAAGCCGCTGATGTCGGTCATGATGTAGTAAGCGCCGTCGGGGCTGAAGGTGCGAAAGCCCGCATCTTCCAGCACAGGCAGGAGGAGGTCCCGCCGCGCGCGATACTCTGCCCGCAGCCTGTCGTAGTAGTCCTCCGGCAGCGAGAGCGCATAGGCTCCGGCGGCTTGCAGCGGCGCGGCCGCCCCGACGGTCAGAAAATCGTGAACCTTGCGAATCGCGCCGGTCACTTCCGGTGGGGCCAGCACGTAGCCGACGCGCCAGCCCGTCACGGAGTAGGTCTTCGACATCGAGTTGACGACGACGGTCCGCTCGCGCATCCCATCCAGTTGAGCCATCGAGATGTGCTCGACCTCGGCCGTCTCGCGCGGGTAGATGATGTGCTCGTAAATCTCGTCCGTGAAGCAGAGCGCGTCGTGCTCGCGGCAGAGCGCGGCGATGAACTCCAGCTCTTCGCGCGTGAAGACTTTGCCCGTCGGGTTATTCGGATTGCAGATGATGATGGCCTTGGTCTTCGGGTTGAAGGCGGCGCGCAGCTCTTCGCGGTCGAATGTCCAGTCGGGCGCGCGCAGCGCAACGTAGCGCGGGCGCGCGTCCGAGAGAATCGCGTCCGGCGCATAGTTCTCGTAAAACGGCTCGAAAAGGATGACCTCTTCGCCGGGGTCAACGGTCGCCATCATGGCCGCGATCATCCCTTCGGTCGAGCCGCACGTGACCGTAATCTCCCGCTCGGGGTCAATCTCCAGGCCCAGATACCACTTCGTCTTGCGCGCAATGGCCTCGCGAAAGTCGCGCGCGCCCCAGGTGATGGCGTATTGATTGACATCATTCGTGATGGCCTCGATGGCGGCGCGCTTGATGTCGGGCGGGGCTGCAAAGTCAGGAAAACCCTGCGAAAGATTGACCGCGCCGTGTTTCAGGGCTTCGCGCGTCATCTCGCGGATGACGGATTCCGTGAAACGGCTGGCCTTATTCGAGATATAGCGTTGAGGTGGTGAAGCCGAGGGCGTCATGGTTTTATCTCGCTCGCAAAAAATAGGAAGAAATCCGGTCGGAAACGAGTTATGATGCTCTCACAGAGGGCGCGCGCCATGCAACCGCCGCCGCCGCGAGCGCATCTCTCTAGTCTCGTCCGGTCACTCGGCAGCGACCGGCTGTTCCGGCGCTTCAGCCACTCCTCTTTACTTATCTCCTCGCGACGGGGCTTCTGAAGATGGATGTTTCCCGGTCAGTCGGACTGAAGAAGGATTTTTACGCGAAGACGCACGGAGTAAGAATGATTAGTGGCTCGATGAAAAAGTTTGTCGCAATCTCTCTCGGCCTGATCTTTCAGACGGGCCTTCTGATGTCCATCATCCCGGTCCGGGCGCAGCAGGACGCCGCGCAACAGCCGGTCACGATGCCCAGAAGCATCCGCGGCATTGAGAACGCCGCCGCGCTCGACAAATTCTTTCGCTCGCTCTCGACCGTTAAGCGACGCATAGAGCCTGTGCGAATCATGCACTTCGGCGATTCGCACACGGCCGCAGACATTCTCACGGCCGAAATCAGGAGAGGCTTTCAGCGCGACTTCGGCGACGGCGGGGCCGGTTACATGGTCCCGCGCAACCCGATGAGCACGCCCAGGCGCGGGGTCTTGAGCGGAGCGACTTCGGGCTGGGTGGTTGACGGCATCGGCGGCAGGGTCGAAGCCAACGGTATTTACGGCTTGGCCGGAATCAGCCTCGGGACGACGCAGTCGGGCGAGCGCGCCTGGCTCGAAACCACCTGCAACCATTTCGAGGTCTATTACCTGCGCCAGCCCGGCGGCGGCACGATAGACATCGCCGTTGACGGCATCAGCGTCGTCGAGCAGCCCATCTCGCTGGCCTCCGACGCGCCCCTGCCCGACTATTTCACTTTCGACGCGCCCGCCGACCGCAATCACCGGATAGAAGTCCGCACCGTCACGCCCGGCAAGACGCGCATCCTCGGCATCGTCACGGAACACATCGCGCCCGGCGTCAGCTATGACGTGCTCGGCATCAACGGCGCGCGGGCCACGCGGCTGCTCAGCTGGAACGACACGGCCTTTGTTGACAACCTCGTCCAGCGCAAGCCGGACCTCATCATTATCGCTTACGGGACCAACGAAGTGACCGACCCGGACTGGACGGTCGAATCATACCAGCGGATGTTCGCGGGCATCCTGCGCCGCTTCCGCCGCGCCGCGCCGCAGGCCTCGATTATCGTCTACGGGCCGCCGGACCGCGGCGACGTGGCGCTGGCGGGCAGCAAGATGCCCGCGATGATCGAAGCGCAGCGCCGCGCGGCCTTTGAAGTCGGGGCCGCATTCTGGAATTCGTATGGCGCGATGGGCGGCTCGGGCTCGATGGGCGCCTGGGCCTCGCTGGGGCTGGCGCAGGGCGACCGCGTTCACCTGACCAAAGACGGCTACGTCAGGATGGGCGGGATGTTTTACGAGGACGTGACGGACGCTTATAAGAAGTATCTCTCGCGCGCGCCGCGAACTCAGCCGCGCAGGGGACGGCAGTAGTCGCCGCCGGGGCGCTTGCGCCCCTTTTTACCGGTCTCCGGGGGCAAGTTTAACTCTTTACGCGCTATCAGGTTGACGCCGCTCCCTAGCTTTTGTATATTCCGAGCCGATGGTGAAAGCGCCCGGTGCTTCGGCTGTCTTCTCTTCCGAGAGCCCCGAGCGCAGGTGCGAAACCCGTCCGGCAGTTCAATATTTCAGATCAAAGCGAATTTGTTTTCCCGCAAACATCAAGAGGACATGCTCACCCCCGGCTCTCCTACGGTCTTTGCAGCCCGCGTTACGGATTTTCCTCTAGCCCGCAAGTTAGTGTGGATAACCACAGTAATGATAAGCGGTTAGACGCAACCTCGTCCTACGGATGCCCTTTCTTCAGATCGTTGCTGCACGCGTAACAACCGGCGCGTCTCTTTGTCATAATTCGGGACGGCCCGCGGCAGGCGACTCGCGCTGCGGGGTCTGTCCGCAAGCCCTTCTTCTGTGAGTCTTGATTCAAGCGTTTCGCCTGATGGAGTGATTCGAGATGTTTTTTACGAGCGGCAAGTACATGGTCTTCCTGGCCGTCGTCTTCTTTGCCTACTGGCTGCTGGCCTCGCGGCGGCGCGTCCCAGTGCTCTTCATTCTCGCCGCCAGCTACTATTTCTACGCGCTCTGGAATCCGAAATTCCTGGCGCTCATCTTCCTTATCTCGACGGTTGATTTCCTGACGGCGCGAGGGATTGCGGCCAGTGAACAGCCGGGCCGCCGTAAGCTCCTGCTCTGGGCCAGCATCCTGACCGACATCGGCGCGCTCTTTACCTTCAAGTATTTCAACTTCTTCAGCCTCTCGTTCAGCGAGCTGCTCGGCAAAGCGGGCTGGCAGACGACGCCGCTCGTCATTCAGAACCTGGTCCTGCCGCTCGGCCTCTCCTTCATCACGTTCCGCTCGCTGAGCTACGTGATAGACGTTTACCGCAAGGGGATGAAGCCGACCGAGCGTTATATTGATTACCTGGCCTTCGTCTCGTTCTTCCCGACTGTCATTGCCGGGCCGGTCGTGCGGGCCAAGGAGCTCCTGCCGCAGTTTCAGGAGCGCCCCGCCCTGACGAGTGAAGAGGGAACGCACGCCATCTTTCTCA
>DASVWH010000104.1:0-11257 GCA_036389715.1 Pyrinomonadaceae bacterium
AAAGCCGCGCTTCACTTACTGGTTCGTCTTCTTCGACGGCGAGGAAGCCTTCTGTGAGGAGTGGGAGGATTGCCATAACCCGGACGGACCCGATAACACTTACGGCAGCCGTCATTTCGTCGCACAACTCAGGCAGCGCAACGAGACGCGCCGCGTCCGCGCGATGGTTCTGCTCGACATGATCGGCTACAAAGAGCTGCGGCTTGGGCGCGACGAGGACATGAGCACGGGCTGGCTGATGGATGCCGTCTGGCAGTCCGCGCGCGAGCTCGGCCACGGCGCACAGTTCGTCGAAGAGACCGAAGGCGTCGGCGGCGACGACCACGAGCCGTTTCTCAAGGCCGGGATTGATTCCCTGGACATCATCCAGCTGAGCACCTATCCCTACTGGCACAGGGCCGAAGATACGCTCGATAAAATCTCGCCGCAGAGCCTCAAAATCGTCGGCGACACAGTGCTCGCCAGCCTCCCGCGCATTGAACAGCACCTGCTGGAGCATCGCGCGCCTTAGAAAAAAACGGCAGGGCTTTTTTTACCAGGAAGGAGCAATAGTTATGCTCAAAGCGCCGGACATACTCGTTCCAGTGGATTTCTCGCCGCCTTCCGTCAACGCCGTCCGCGCCGCCGTCGCCATCGCCGCGCCCGACGGAGACCTGACACTGCTTCACGTGATAGACCAGAACTTCGTTGACGATGCGGTCGCCGCCTCGCTCGGAGCCTCCGACGAGATTACGGCCCGGATGCGCGAGCGCGCCGAGGCCGACTTCGCCGGGATGCTCGAAAACGTGGAGTCCGGCGGCGTCAACGTCGAGCGGATGATCGTCGTCGGTGTGCCTTTTGTGGAGATTTTGAAAATCGCTCGTGACCTTGACCTGCCTATGATCGTCATCGGCATGCGCGGACGCACGACGCCTCCCGAAGAAGTCCTCTTCGGCTCGACCGCCGAGAAAGTCCTGCGCGGCTCGCGCGTCCCTGTTCTTTGTGTGCCGTTTTAAGAGCGGTCAATCGTAAGTGGTCAATCGTAAATGGTAAATGGTAAATCGTAAATAGATAAGAAACGGCCGGAGAGAGACGACCCGTGTTTCTATTTACGATTTACCATTTACCATTTACTAAGGGGGAATTGATGGATCAACATGCGGAGACGGTCATCGTGCGGGGCGCGCACGCGGCGCGCGGCGAGCGCGGCGAGAAGCTGCTTGTCAACGGCCAGCACATGGCCATGCGTTTGTGGGAGAGGGAACCGGCGGGCACGGCCAAGCCCGAGCACATCAATCCTTACGAGTATGTCGCCTACGTGATCGAGGGCGCACTGCGCCTCACGTTCGACGGCCACAGTTTCGAGGTCAGGCAGGGCGATAGCTACTGCATCCCGGCCGATACGCCCTACGTGATGGAGATACTGGAGGAGGCGACGGTCGTCGAAGCCACCATGCCGTCGGATCGCGGGCCCGTGACCCTGCCGGAGAAATGATGTCGGAAGGAAAAAAGAGAGTCGCAGTGATTCCCGGCGACGGCATCGGCCCGGAAGTCATCACCGAGGCCGTCCGCATTCTCGAACATCTACGCGAGACGCACGGCGTCGAGCTGGCACTGACACACTTCGACTGGGGCGCGGAGAGATACCTGCGCGACGGCGTGACGCTGCCCGAAGGCGCTCTCGAAATGCTCGCAGCCGATTTCGATGCCATCCTGGCCGGAGCTTTCGGAGACCCGCGCGTCGCTTCCAACAAGCACGCCGAGGACATCCTGCTCGGGATGCGTCGCGGCCTGGACCTCTACATCAACCTGCGGCCCGTCAGGCTGCTCGACCAGCGGCTGACGCCCCTGCGCGAGCGTGCGCCCGCCGACCTCGATTTCGTCGTCTTCCGCGAGAATACGGAGGGCGCGTATTGCGGCGCGGGCGGATTTCTCAAGCGAGGGACGCCCGACGAGATAGCCACGCAGGAGGAACTAAACACGCGCCGCGGCGTGGAGAGAATCATCGTCGCCGCCTTTGAGTACGCGCGCGCGCACGGGCGCAGGCGCGTCACGATGGCCGATAAATCGAACGTCCAGCGCTTCGGCGGCGACCTCTGGCAGCGTGTCTTTAAGGAGGTCGCGGCCCGCTTCGACGGCATTGAAGCCAATCACCAGTATGTGGACGCGATGGCGATGTTCATGATTCTGGACCCGGCGCAGTACGATGTCGTCGTCACCAACAACCTCTTCGGAGACATCCTGACGGACCTCGGGGCGGCGTTGCAGGGCGGGCTCGGGCTCGCCGCTTCGGGCAATATTCATCCCGGCCGCGTCTCTTTATTCGAGCCCGTCCACGGCAGCGCCCCGCCGCTGGCCGGAAAATCGGTCGCCAATCCGGTTGGCTCTATTCTCACCGCGGCGATGATGCTAGAATACCTGGGCTCCGACGGCGCGAGCCGTGCGGTCGAAGAGGCGGTCGGCGAGGCACTCGTTCAGGGAGAGACGACGCGCGATCTCGGCGGCACGCTCTCGACCGCAGAAGCTGGCGCGGCGATTCGCCATCGAATAAGAAGTAAGGGATGAACCCGCAGGCGCTGCGGACGACGAGTGAGAGGGCAGGCGCTCCTGCTCTTAACCGGCAGTCCGGGCTGCGGCCGTTCAGGGTTTTCCAAGATATGAATAGCAAGGGTAGAGAAGCAGCACAAAGATTGCTCGCCATCATCATCATCGTGGCGATGCTCGGCGTCATGGGGATTCCGTTTTCCGTGATTATCTTCTTCGCCACCATCACTTTCTTCATCTGGCGCGCCGTCCAGCACACGGAGCACCAGGAGACGGGCCGCATCTTCGAGTTCTACATCGCGGCCAACGACGTGCTGCGCGACGAAGAGAGGCGCTGGTTCGGCTTTGAGATTGCCGAGGTCATCGAGCGCGGCGAGCACGTCCTGCATTCGATGAGCGACCCGCCGCCGCTGATCTATTTTGCGCTCGGCGCTCTCTACCAGAAGGCGGGCGATCACGAGGCGGCGGCCGAACACCTCTCCTACGTGGTCGAAAACGATCTGGCCAACGAGCGTCACAGCTACAGGCCCTCGCCGGAGCTGAGGCGTTACGTTCACATCCTGCGCAAGCTCGAACGCGAGCCGGCCGTCGCGCCGCAGACGATGGCCGCCATTCGCAGCCTTGAGCGGACGCGCCAGAACCGCGCCGCCTTCATGCTGGCCGAGAGCCGCGAGCGCCTGAACGCCATCCCCGCGCTCAAGGCCACGCCCGTCTCCGATGCCTTCCCGAGACATGCGTCAGCGACGAGCGCGGACCCGGCCGCAAGGTCCGACGACGGACGCCGCCATGCGTCGCAGCCTGCGCCTCCGCCCATCACGGAAGTCCTGCGCGACCTCTACGAGAGCGAGAAAAAGACAGCTTAAGCAGCCCCTTGAGGAAAAGCTCGAAGGGCGAGGGTGAAGACGCAGGGCAGGCTGGCCCACGTCTTCACCCTTCGCCTTTGGGCCTTTGCCCTGTTTTCGTGTCGGGCGGCCGATTTTCTGTTATAACAGGCAGTTAAGCTCAAGGCGGACGGCCTCCGCCCTGGCTCTTCGGACCGGCGGGGGAATCAAGAGCTTGGGGAACGCAACCATCATCGGCAGCTATCGTCTGGAAGAGCCCATCGGGCGCGGCGGGATGGGCATTGTCTATCGCGGCCATCACCTTAACCTGCCGCGCGAAGTCGCCATCAAATGCATCGGCGCGACCAGCCAGCGCGACCTCCGACGCCTGCGCTCACGTTTCGACAAAGAGGCCTTTGTCCAGTCGCAGCTGGACCATCCGGGCATCGTCAAGGTCTACGATTACGTCGTCGCCGAGCAGACCTATTACATCATCATGGAGTTCGTCGAGGGGCGCTCGCTGACGCAGTTGCTGGCGCAGGAGGGCCGCCCGCTGACGCTCGAACGCGCGCTCGACCTCTTCGAGCAGATGCTGGCCGCCATCGCCTACGCGCAGGGCTTCGTTTACAGGGACCAGGACGGCTCGCAGCACCAGGGACTGATTCACCGCGACCTCAAGCCCGCCAACATCATGGTCACGCCCGACGACCGCATCAAGATAACGGATTTCGGGATCGTCAAGCTCGTCGGCTCGGAGAACACGGACACGCTCGGCGGCTCTTACGGCTCGCCCGAGTACGTTTCGCCCGAACAGGCCGCCTCCCGCCCCGTTGACCCGCGCTCCGACATCTATTCGCTCGGCATCCTCCTCTACGAGATGCTGACGGGCGCGCCGCCCTTTGACAGCCGGGAGGGAAGAGTCCCGGAGGCCGAGATCGTCCGCGCGCACCTGGAGCGCACGCCGCAGCCGCCCTCCGAGCTTAACCCCGCGGTCACGCCCGAGATCGAAGCCGTCATCATGCGGGCGCTCGAAAAAAGCCCGGAGCGGCGCTTCGCTTCGGCAGTGAATTTTCTGCGCGCCGTCCGCCACGCGCGCGGGCGCGAGACGGGCGACATCACCGAGAGCACAAGCCCCGGGACGCGTGCTCGCATCAGTGTCGGGATGCAGGAGATAGACGAGCCGCAGTTTGCCCACGCCCTGCGCCAGAGCTACGCCACACAGCCCATCGGCGCTCTGAGCTGCGCGGCCTGCGGCGCGAGCGCCGATGCCGGAGACAAGCACTGCCACGAGTGTGGGCATGAGCTCAACGCCTCACCCGCGACCGTCAGGCTGACGCGGCAGGACGCCGCCGAGTGGCAGAGAAGGCGCTCGCTCAACCTCTGGGCCGGGGCCGCGCTCGTCGCCCTGCTGCTCGGCATCGGCGGCGTCTACCTCGCGCGGCGCACGGCTGCTCCCGTCAACGGCAGCATTCCCGTCCAGTCCGTCACGCCGCAGCCCTCGCAGACCCCCGTCCCGGCCTCTGCGCTCGTCGAATTGAAGCCTTCGCGCGTGAAGGTGGATTCCAGCTATGATGGCTATGGCCCAGAGCCGCTGACGGACGGGGAGGCTGACGTGAAGCGCATCGCGGCCATGCGCTACAACCTGGGCAACTGGGTCTCGGCCGAAACCGAGGGGCCGCACTGGATCGAGCTGGATTTCGACGGGCCCGTGACGCTGGCCGCCGTCTATCTCTACTGGGGCTTTGATCGCAACCGTTTTATGCCCTCGCGGCGCGTAGAGCTGCAAGTGGCGGACAGAGAGGGCGGCTGGCGCGAAGTCTCCGAGGTTAATCCCGGCAATGACCACGACCGCGTGGCCTTCGAGTTCGCGCCCGTCCAGACGGCGCGCGCCAGAATCCTTCAACCCGCGCAGCAGGGGCCGCTCGGCCGTCCGTTCGTCATGTGGATGCGCGAAGTGAAGGTCTTCAGCGTCGCGGCAGCCCGGCAATGAATCTCCTTAGCCCCGATACTAAATCTATTACTAAATCTATGCTCACTGCTGAAATCATCGCCATCGGCTCGGAACTCCTGACGCCGGACCGGACCGACACCAACAGCCTCTGGCTGACCGAGAGGCTCAACGCCATCGGGATCGAAGTCAAGCTCAAGACCATCGTCGGCGACGACGACGCCAGGCTCGAAGAGGCGATCAAGGATGCCTTCAGGCGTTCGCGCGTCATCATTACGACGGGCGGGCTCGGGCCGACCGAAGACGACATCACGCGCAAGGTCGCGGCCCGTGCGCTCGGGCGCAGGCTCCTGCTCAACGAAAAGGTGCTGGAACAGATTCGCTCCAAGTTCATGTCTCTCGGACGCGCGATGCCCGAGATCAATTCGCGGCAGGCGATGGTCATAGAGGGCGCGGCGGTGCTCGACAACCCGAACGGCTCCGCGCCCGGCATGTACCTCGAACACGACGGCCGCTCAGTGATTCTCCTGCCCGGGCCGCCGCGCGAAATGCGCCCGATGTACGAGACCTTCGCACAGCCGAAACTGGTCGCCAAGGCGGGCGGCGTGCGCGTCGTGCGCAGGACTTTGCGCGTCTCCGGGCTCGGCGAGTCGGCGGTTGACGAACGCATCGCGCCCGTCTATACGCAGTATAGAAATCCGCAGACGACCATCCTCTTCAACCGCAGCGAGATCGAGATTCACCTGACGGCACAGGCCAAGACGGAGGCCGAAGCGGAACTGCTGCTCGACGGCCTGGCCGGGCAGATCGAGGAGCGGCTCGGCGACTCAATCTTCGCCTTTCGCGGCGAGACGATGGAGGAGGTCGTCGGCCTGCGGCTGGCGGTCGGCGGCTTCACGCTGGCCGTCGCGGAGAGCTGCACGGGCGGGCTCGTCAGCCAGCGCCTGACAGAAGTTCCAGGCTCTTCCGTCTACTTCATGGAGGGCGTCGTCACCTACTCCAACGACGCGAAGACGCGTTCGCTCGGCGTCGAACCGGAACTGCTCTCGCAATACGGGGCCGTCAGCGCGCAGGTGGCCGAAGCGATGGCCGAAGGCGTGCGGCGGCGCGCCGATACGGACTTCGGCATCTCAGTCACGGGCATCGCCGGGCCCGGAGGCGCGACGGAAGAGAAGCCCGTCGGCCTCGTCTACATCGCGCTCTCGGACGACGCCCACACGGAGCACCGCAAGCTGATGCTGCCCGGCGACCGCCAGCTCATCCGCTGGCGAGCTTCGCAAGCCGCGCTCGATCTGCTGCGCCGCCGCTTAATCTGAATCTCTTAATGGTCAGGGGCCGGATAAATGATGAGCCGCAGGGGCCGAAGAATTAAAGAAGGGTCGAAGAATTAAAGGATGATGGCCGGGCCGGAACAGTCCCGGCTCTCAAGCCTGAAGCGCCCCCAGTTTCAACTCGAATAGTCACACTTTCAGCACATCTTCCTGCTCGCTCGCGCCCTGCTCTGCCTTGTCCCGCGCTTCCTTTGCTTGCTATAGTCTGTGCCCGGCCCTGATGCAAAGTTTTCTTCCAGAGGGCGCGGAGTCGCCTCAAATGCGAGCCTTGCTGGTTCTCATCGCCGCGTATCTGCTGGGTTCGATTCCCTTCGGTTATTTAATCGTGCGCGCCAGGGAAGGCGCGGACGTGCGCGAGACGGGCTCGGGCGGTACGGGAGCGACGAACGTCTCGCGGCGCGCCGGTAAGCTGGCAGGGCTCTCGACGCTGCTGCTCGACGCCGCCAAGGGCACGCTGGCCCTGTTGCTGGCGCGCTGGCTGGCGACGGCAGATTTCGGGGTCAACGGCTGGGTCGCGCTGGCTGCGATTCTGGCCGTGCTGGGCCATTGCTTTCCGGTCTGGCTGGGCTTTCGGGGAGGCAAGGGCGTGGCGACGGGCGTCGGAGTCTTTCTCGCGCTCTCGCCGCTGGGGGTGGCGTGCGCGGCTCTTCTCTTCATCCTGGTCGTCGGGGCCACGCGCTACGTTTCGCTCGGCTCTGTGCTCGCGGCGGCGGTGTTCCCTTTGTTCGTCTGGCTGTCGAGCGTTTACCTGAAGCCGCGGCCGGACTTCGCTCCGTTGATGGCGGCGGCCCTGGCCTGCGCGGCGATAATCATCCTGATGCATCGCGCCAACATCGGCAGGCTGCTGCGCGGGACGGAGAGCAAGTTTAAGTGAAAGGCTAAGCGCAGCATCCGCGGGCGATGAAGTGGAGACAGATACTCTGCCGCTCATCGCCCGGCGTCGCGACTTCATCTTTAACTCTGAATGAGCCGTGTTGCGATTATCG
The DNA here is from genome assembly GCA_036389715.1 of Pyrinomonadaceae bacterium. Taxonomy (GTDB): domain Bacteria; phylum Acidobacteriota; class Blastocatellia; order Pyrinomonadales; family Pyrinomonadaceae; genus DASVWH01. Next base: position 7,610 of record DASVWH010000104.1, read on the forward strand.
GTGCGGGTAGCTGGGGGACGGCGCTGGCCATTATTGCGGGCCGGGCCGGGCACAGTGTGCGGCTCTGGTCGCGCAGCGCAGGGGTCGTCGAAGCCATCAATGGCGGGCGTCGTAACAGCGGCTATCTTCCCGCGCACGAGATACCGCCCGGCGTCGAAGCGACGAATGATTTGAGCGCGGCTCTCTGCGCCGCAGAGCTTGTGCTGCTGGCCGCACCGTCGCACGTGACGCGGGAGCTACTGGCGCGGATGCTGCCCGGCGCGAGGCCGGAGATGGTCTTCGCCAGCGCGACGAAAGGCATCGAGACCGAGACGGGAAAGCGCATCTCCGAAGTTCTCCATGAGGTTATGGGCGTGCGCTTCGAGCCGCGCTTCGTCTGTCTTTCCGGCCCGTCGTTTGCCGAAGAGGTTGCAGCCGGATACCCGACGGCCGTTGTCGCCGCCAGCCGCAGCGCCGACGACAGCCGCTTCGTTCAGGCGACGCTCAGTTTCGGGAACCTGCGCCTCTACACGAATAGTGATGTCGCGGGCACGGAGATCGGCGGCGCTGTCAAGAACGTGATGGCGCTGGCGGCCGGGATGGTCTCCGGGCTCGGACTCGGCACGAACAGCGTCGCGGCGCTGATTACGCGCGGACTGGCGGAGATAGCGCGCTTCGCCCTGGCGCAGGGAGCGCAGCTGGAGACGCTGATGGGCCTGGCCGGGATGGGCGACCTGGTCCTGACCTGCACGGGCGGACTCTCGCGCAATCGCTACGTCGGGCAGGAGCTGGGGAAGGGACGCGCACTCGCGGAGATTGTCGGCGGGATGCGCGAAGTGGCCGAGGGCATCAAGACGACGCTCGCCGTTCACAGGCTGGCCCGCGAGCTAAAGGTCGAGATGCCGATTACAAACGAAGTTCACGCCGTGCTGTACGAGGGCAAGAAGGCGCATGAGGCCGCGGCCGCGCTGATGACGAGACCTCTTAGAATGGAGTTCTAATGTCTGGATTCACGGCCGGAGAGAGTGTCTGCCGGGCGCTCGCTCTCTCTCTGACGGGTCGGCTCGACGGCGGGCCGGAAATCGCGGAACTGAAAATAAATTATGGCCGCAGCTAAAGAAGAGAAGGCGCTGGTGACGAACCGCGCGGCTTTCCACGAGTATCACATCTCGGATAAGTACGAGGCGGGCATCGCGCTGACGGGGACTGAAATCAAGAGCGTGATGGAGGGGCGCGTCCAGTTGAAAGACTCGTATGTCGCGGTCCGCGATGGCGAGGCGTGGTTGTTTAATGCCCATATTTCGCCTTATTCTCATGGCAACAGGGAGAACCACGACCCGGTGCGGACGCGCAAGCTGCTCCTGCATCGCCGCGAGATCGCGCAGTTGGAGCAGTCCGCGACCATGCAGGGAATGACGCTGGTCGTCACCCGGATTTACTTGAAGAATGGCCGGGCCAAGCTGGAGGTCGGCGTGGCGCGTGGCAAGAAGATGTATGATAAACGCGAAACAGAGATGCGCCGGACGGTCGAGCGTGAGACGCGCGCTCAGTTGAAAGAGCGCTCCAATCGCCGGTAACATGTGCGGATTAAAGATCGGAGAGGAAAAGTTTATGGAATTACAATCGAGCGCCGGGCGCTATCAGGACCAGGACGTGCAGGCGCTGGCCGTCGCCGTCTTCAAAGACGAAAAGGCCGACGAAGGTCTCTTGAAAGAGTTGGATGATGCGGCGGGCGGCGTCATCCGCTCGATCCTCGAATCCGAGGAGCTGAAGGGCAAAGAGGGCGAAACCGCCTACGTTCACCTGGCTTCCGGCGGCGGCGGGCTGCGCGCGCGCAGGCTCCTGCTGGTCGGAGCGGGCGAGCGCGCCGAGTGCGGGGCCGCGCAGGTTTCGCAACTGGCCGGAACGGCCGTCCGCTTCCTCCGCAGCCGAAACGTCAAGACGGTGGGCTTCATCGTCCGCGCCGAAGGGAACGCGGAAAAGATGGTCGCCGCGGCTGCCGAAGGCGCTTGCATCGGACTCTTTGAGCCTGACAAGTACCGCACCGTTGACAAGGAAGAGCGCACCATAGAGCGTTTCATCATCATCACCGAAGGCGGGGATGACGACGCCCTCAAGCGTGCGGCCGAGCGCGGGCGAATCATCGGCGAGGCCGTCAATTTTGCGCGTGACATGTCCAACGAGCCGGGGGCTTCACTGACGCCGACCGATATGGCCGACCGTGCGCGGGCGATGGCCACCCAGTTCGGCCTGAGCGTGGACGTGCTCGACGAGGCGCGGATGGAGCAGGAAGGGATGGGGGCGCTGCTCAGCGTCTCGCGCGGCTCCGAAGAGCCCGCCAAGCTGATTATCTTAAAATACACTCCGCGCGACGCCGCCACGCAGGAGGACGGCGACCTGCTGGCCTTCATCGGCAAGGGCATCACCTTCGATTCCGGCGGTATCTCGATCAAGCCCGGCGAAAATATGGAGTTGATGAAGTACGACATGTCGGGCGGGGCGACCGTCATCGCCGCCATGCAGGCCATAGCGCAGTTGAAACCCTCGATCCCCGTCCTCGGCGTCGTCCCCGCTTCCGAGAACCTGCCGTCGGGCCGCGCCACCAAGCCCGGCGACGTGGTCAGGGCGATGTCCGGCAAGACCATCGAGATCATCAACACGGACGCCGAAGGCCGCCTGATTCTTTCCGACGCCATCTGCTACGCGAAAAAGCTGGGCGCAAAACGCATTGTTGATATGGCGACGCTGACCGGGGCCGTCTCCATCGCGCTCGGCGACGTGAACACGGCCATTCTCGGAACCGACCAGGCCCTGATTGACGAAGTCATCGGGGCCGGCAAAGAGGTCGGCGAGAAGTTCTGGCAACTGCCGCTGGACAAAGAGTATACGAGGCAGATCAAGTCCGACATCGCCGACATCAAAAACGTCGGCGGGCGCAAGGCCGGGACGATTACCGCCGCAGCCTTTCTCAAGGAGTTCGCGGACGGCACGGCCTGGGCGCACCTGGACATCGCGGGCACGGCCTGGGGCGACGAGGTGAAGCCCTATCGCGCCAAGGGCCCGACAGGGGTTGCCGTGCGCACGCTCGTCAATTTCGTTGACCGCGCCGCGCGTTCTCAAAACGGCGACCGGCAGCCGGATACCACCCCCGGCGCGAAGTAGAGCCCGCGCCCGAGCCCTATCATCAAGAGCGGCAGGCACTTACCTAGTGGCAAGTGCCTGCCGCTCCCGGTTTTGGTAACCCCTTGCGCGCCTCCCGGGAGCGGCCCCTGTGTCTACAATTGTGGACAGTAGTGTTCACAATTGTAGACACATTTGGAGACGAAAAGGGGCCGGAAATGGGCTGGCCCGCGAAATCCCCAGTCTTTTCGCCCTCGACCTTGCTGGCATGCTCTTTGCTTTAGGATGCGGAAGCCAAGGGAGAGGTCACCACTATAAATTTGTCCTCGCCCCTCCTCGGTGAATAGCCGGGGCAGCAAGTATCGCTCCCTTGGCATTTGATTGGCCTTTACCACTTCAAATCAATCCTCACTAGCACTCTTTATTCTTGATTATTCAATTCTCGTCTTGCCTGAAACTCGATTGAGCTTCAGGCAAGACGAATTTGCCTGTCTCGTGTTATAGTATGGGTCTCAAGGGCGACCCTCCCTGCCCACGCACGCAGAGATA
>DASVWH010000105.1:0-21736 GCA_036389715.1 Pyrinomonadaceae bacterium
GGGCGTGCGCGCCAGGACTTTGCGCACGCGGTGGACTTCTATGATGTCTATGCCGATGGAAATAATCACGGATGATGCGAAGTTAACGAGCGCCGGATTTCACTGGCGCGAGAAAGACGGCGCGCTGGCGCTCGCGTGTACGCCGCTTGAGCAGGCGGGTTTCAGCAACGGCTTTTCGACGCGGCTCGGCGGCGTCAGCCCCATGCAGCGCGACGCGCTCAACCTGGCGGGCTTTAACGAAGATGCGGCCGAAAATATTCACGAGAATCGCCGCCGCTTTCTCAAGCTCTTTGAGGGCCAATGGGTGCTCACCTCCTGCTGGCAGATTCATAGCGCGGACGTGCGCGTCGTGAGAAGCCTCGACGAAGCGCGGCCGCCGGAGAATGCCCGCGGCGAGACCGTCTATGGCGACGCGCTGATTACTGCTGTCCCGCGGCTGCTCCTGGGCGTTAAGACCGCCGACTGCGTGCCGGTGCTGCTGGGCGATGCGCGGACGGGCGCGTCGGCCGCCATCCATGCCGGTTGGCGCGGCACGCTCGCGGGCATCGTCGGGCGCGCGCTCAACCTGATGGGCGAAGAATACGGCACGCGGCCGCAGGACGTGCGGGCGGCCATCGGCCCGTCTGCGGGCGCGTGCTGTTACGAGGTCGGCGGCGAAGTCATAGAAGCCTTCACCGGACGGTTCGACGGGGCCTCCGCGCTCTTCACTCCGACACGGCCCGGCCACGCGCGCGTTGATCTTCAAAGAGCAAACCGTGAACAGTTGATGAACGCGGGCGTTGAGCCGGAGCGGATTCACACAGCGCCGCTTTGCACCATCTGCCGGACGGACCTCTTCTTCTCTTATCGCCGCGAAAAGAGTCTGCATGGACGCGTCGGGCGCCTGATGTCGGTCATCGGAAGACGGCCGGGTGTCGCGCGTTAGCCCGTTGCCGTTACCCGGCCTCCGGCCCGCGACATCATTTCCCTGTGCGTCGCCCGCCCCCGAAAATCCGGCCGTTGATTCGCTTGACCGGCTCGTTTGCGCCGACGACGCCAATCGGCATCGCAAGCTCTCGCGTCACAGGCGGAAAGCAGACCTCGTCATTGCAGCTCTGGTATCTGAGCCGCGCCCGCAACTCCGTCACGCCCGGCTGGTAATTGGCCGGAACCGTGACGTTAAAGCGCATCACGGCGCGGCCTTCGTAGAGGGCCAGCTGGTCCTCGGAGAACTTGAGCCGCCGGACGACCGGGCGCGGGTAACCGACCGGGCTGACCTTGATGCCGCCCGGCGCTTCGATCTTGAGGCTCGTCGGGACCGCGAATTTCCCGAGCGGCCGGTTGGCGTTGACGTGATAACCGGCGGGGATTTCCATGACGATGGCCGCCTGAATCGTTCGCCCGCGCTGCGCCTTGTCGGCGGAGAAGAAGCCGTTCATGCCGATGCCCGGCTGAATGGCGACGCGCGGCCGGGTGTAAAGGTTCGCGGGAAGGGCGAGCATGAAGAGCGCCATGACGAAGAGGCGCGCCCAACGTGTGTAGTTTTTATCTTTCATCGCAAAACTGTAAATCCGGCCGGAGTTGAAGATTGAATTTAAGCTATCCAGATTGCTGAAGCGTGTGCAGCGCGGGACCGACGGGGCGGCGCGCCGCGAGCTGGCCGCAGGCGGCGTAGATGTCGCGCCCGCGCGGGCGACGGACGAAGGCGTGCCTGCCCTTGGATTCCAGGATGGCCTTGAAGCTCTCGACCCTTTCCGGCGGTGACGGACGATAGGGCAGCGGCTCGGCCGGATTGTGCGGGATCAGGTTGACCTTGGCGCGCAGCCCGTGACGGTTGAGCAGGTTCCCGAGCTGCCGCGCCTGCTCGTCGTCGTCGTTCACCCCGTCGAGCATGACGTACTCGAAGGTGAACAGCTCGCCCGGCTTGAGCGAAGCCTCGAACTCTTTGCAGGCCGCGAGCAGTTCGTCGAGCGGCCACTTCCTGTTGATCGGCATCAGCACGTCGCGCAGCTCGTCGGTCGGGGCCGCCAGCGAGATGGCCAGGTGCGGGCGGTCCGGGATCGTCGCCAGCTCCCTGATGCGCGGGGCGATACCGGCGGTCGAGACCGTCACGCGGTTCGGGACGATGTGCAGCCCCTGCGGCTCGGCCATAACGCGCAGAGCCTTCATCAGCGGCTCGAAGGCCAGGAACGGCTCGCCCGCGCCCATCGCCACCAGGTTCGTCCCGTGCGGTGTCTGGACGCCGACGCCGTAAGCGTCGTTGAGAGCGATGATGACCTGCTCGACGATCTCGCCCGCCGTCAGTGTGCGCAGCAGTCCGAGCTTCGCCGTCAGGCAGAAATCGCATTGGAGCGGGCAGCCCGACTGTGACGAGAAGCAGATAGTGTCGCGTCGCTCTTCGGGGATGAAGACCGTCTCGACAGGCAGGTTGTCGTGCGTCTTGAGCAGGTAGCGCCGCGTCCCGTCTTCCGAGACGTAGCGCGATTCGATCTTGAGCGTCGAGGCGGCCGCGCTCTCGCCCAGCCTCGCCCTGAGCTGCGCGGGCAGCTCCGTGATCTCGTCAAATGAACGCAGCCGCCGTTGTTGGAGCGCGGCAAAGATTTGTCGCCCGCGATAGGCGGGCTCGCCCAGCTCCCCTGCAAAGGCGGACAACTCCGCCTGCGAGAGCCCCGTCAGATGTCTTGCTTGATTCATCGCAGACGTATTTTAACATCCCGCCGTGCCCATTCACAGCCAGCGTCCGCCCGGATACGCGAAGCCCGAAAGGCTAAAGAAGGATAAAGAATGCGCGCCGAATGAGGTCAGTCATTCGGCGCGCATTGCTATTGGGGTTAATCTTTGTGCGGGTTCTCTTATCTCTGGGCGACGGCCGTGCCGAGCACGATGCTGCTGCTCTCGCCGGGGAAGGCCACGCTAACCAGTGCCTGGCTATCGCCCTTCGGGGCCCAGACGAGCTCCATGCCGAAGGTCGCGCTCTCGCGTTTTCCTTCATGGGCAGTGGTGCTGGCAACAACTTCCTTGTTCTTGCCGGTGATAGTCAACTGACCCGTCTTAGTATCGAAGTTGAGCTTGTAAGTGCCCTTCTTGACCATCGTCTCGCCGACGACAAAATCCTGACCGAAGGTCACCGTCCTGCTCTTGACCTTGGCCAGAGCCATGCTGCCCGAGAGAGCACAAACCATCAACGCGATCAGCACCCGACTTGCTATTCTTTTCATCATCATCACTCCTTCCGTAATCACCTTCCTGGAAATCCGTCCGCCCTGTTTACGCGAAAGGAGAAGGGGGAGTTCCAAGAAAATTTTCTTGCCATTGAAATAGACAAAGCTCTTCAAAGACGATTCGTCTTCGATAACCTCGCCGCTCTAATATCAAAACACCGCGCGCGCTTCTTTTGTGGCAAATCATTCAGCTCACAATGAAGCTACGCAAACCGAGCAACATCCGATTGGACCGGGGAGCGCGAGCCCGCCTGATGTCGAAACAGCTATACGCAACTATCTTCGGCGAAGTTCTGCTAATTGAGCCGCGCATCGAAAAATTTCCGATTAAGCTCTGATTAAGTGAAGAGAAACGGCCGCGCGCGATGATTGTCTACGAATAATCGTCGGCGCATACGAATATTCGGATAAAATGCGTCTATCAATTGGACCAGCGGTTAGTATTTGAGGACGCGCTTGAAGAGTGAACGCAAGGCCGCGGGCACTTTGATGAGTTGCGGGAAATAGTAAGCCCGCACAATAGAGCAGAGGCTGCGCGAAGCGTAGATTGCTTCGCACAGCCTCTGCTTGTGAGCTTCGCCGGGAACGCCCGCGAGCAGCGAGCATCGGTCCGGGACTATTGACGAGTGCCGCCGCCGCTGCTGCCGCCTTCGGATGTAGAGCGGCCCTCCGTATCGAGGAGCGTGATGGTCGTGCCGACATCGGTTAGCGAACGCAGGCCCGGCTCGATGACCTTCCGGTCGCCGACGACCAGAATCGCCATTCTCGACGGGTCAAGGTAGCGATTGGCGACGCGGTTGATGTCCTCTAACGAGACCGCGCGCACGTTCGAGAGGTAGTTGTTGAAATAGTTGTCCGGCAGATTATAGAGCACGACATCCGTCAGACGATTGGCGATCTGTTCGGGCGTCTCGAAGCCGCGCGGGAAGCCGCGTGTGATGGCCTGCTTGGAAAACTCCAGCTCCTTGGCCGTCACCGGAATCTCGCCGCGAATGCCGCGCAGCTCCTTCAGGAACTCCGCGACCGACTCCTTCGTCACGGCCGTCTGCACGCCCGCGTTGGCGGCGAACGGCCCGGCCCCGCGCCTGTAGTCGAAGGATGTCCGCGCGCCGTAGGTGTAGCCCTTGTCTTCGCGCAGGTTCATGTTGACGCGAGAGGTGAACTGCCCGCCGAGCATCGTGTTCATCACCAGCAGCGGGAAGTAGTCCGGCGTCGAGCGCGGCTGGCCCACCTGCCCTATGTAGACCACGCTCTGGGCCGCGCCCGGCTTGTCCACGATGTAGAGCGTGGACTTGTCGCGCGCGGGCGGGGCGGCGATGTTGACCGTCGGCACGTCTCCCGGTTTCCAGCTGGCGAAAGCGCGTTCGAGCTTCGGCATCAGCGTGGCCGCCCTGACATCGCCGACGACGATCAGCGCCGCGTTGTTCGGGCGATAGTAAGTCTGGTAGAAACGATTGATGTCTTCGTTAGTGATTGCGCGGACGCTCTGCTCGTTGCCGATGGACGGATGACCGTAAGGATGGTTGCGCCCGTAAAGCAGCGAGGAGTAGACGATTCCGGCGACCGCGTTGGCGTCGTCGCGCCGCTGCATCAAGGAGGTGAGACGCGACTTGCGCTGAAGGTCCAGCTCGCTTTCAGGGAAAGACGGGTTGGTAATCACGTCCGTGTAAATCTCCAGCGCACGGTCCAGATGCTTGGAGAGCGTCAGGAGATTGACGTTCGTACTGTCGAAGTCAGCGCCAGTGCCGAGGCGCGCGCCGATGGCCGCGAGCTGATTCGAGATGTCCAGGGCCGAGCGCGAGCGCGTCCCTTCGTCAATCAGGGCGGCGGTCAGCGTGGCGAGCCCGGCGCGATCCTCCGGGTCAGCGGCCGCGCCCGTCTTCAACACCAGGTTCATATTGATGACAGGCACTTCATGCTGTTCGACGATCAGCACGTCGAGCCCGCTGGAGAGCTTGCGCCGCTGTATCTGCGGCAGCGTGAAGCGCGGCTCGGGCTTAGGCTTCGGCTGAACGTAGAGGCCGCCGAGCTGCGATTGATCCCCGCGCTTTCCTTTGTTGGCGTTGCGCTGGGCGGTAGTGGTCGGCGGGGCCGCGCCCGCGGGCGTCGTGGCGGCAGCTTCCGGCTTCGTCTGCGGCTGAACTCCGGCGGGGCGATCCGTGCCGGTCTGAGCGGTTGAGCCTGCCGGAGCTGCCGCCGCGCCGGTCCTGCCCGCCTGTGTTCCCGCGGCGGTGGATGCCGCGCCAGTGGCGCTCGTTCCAGTCTGTTGAGACGGCGAAGCGATAGCGCCGGTCGGGCTCGGAGGCGCGGGGTCGCCCGTCGTCTTCCTGTCGCGCGCAGCCGGACGCACGGCCAGCACGAGACGCTTCTCGTTGAGGTATCCGTTGGCGACGCGTGTGATGTCCGCGGGCGTCACGTTGCGATAGCGCAGCAGGTCTTGCAGGAAGTAGCCGGGCTGGCCCAGAAAGACCGCGTACTGATTCAACTGGTCGCTCTTGCCGCCGAAGCCGCCGACGGTTTGCAGACCGTAAACGAAGGAGGACTCGCGCGCGTTGTAGGCGCGCTCCATCTCTTCACTGGTCGGAGGCTCGGCCTTGATCTTGGCCAGCTCTTCGTTGATGGCCTGCTCAAGCTCTTCGAGAGTCTTGCCGGGCTTGGCCGTGGCGACGATCTGGAACTGCCCGGCCAGCTCGCGCGAGTTGTTGAAGGCCGAAACGTCCTGCGCGATCTGCTTTTCGTAGACGAGCGATTTGTAGAGCCGCGAGCCCTTGCCGCCCGCGAGAATAGAGGCCAGCGTATCGAGCGCGGCATCGTTGCTGGTGAACTGCGGCTCCGAGTGCCAGGTCAGGTAGAGGCGCGGCAGCGAGACGCGGTCTTCCATCGTCAGGCGCTGCTCCTTCTCCATTCGGGGCTGCGGCGCATTGACCTTGTTGACTTCGGGGCCGGGCTTGAGCGGGCCGAAATATTTTTCGACGAGCGTGCGCGCCTCAGCCGGATTGATGTCGCCCGCGATGACCAGGCTCGCGTTGTTGGGCGTATAGTAGCGGCGGAAAAAGTCTGAGACATCTTCGCGCGAGGCCGCCGTCAAATCGTCGAGCGAGCCGATGGTCAGCCAGTGGTAGGGATGGTCCTTCGGATAGATCGTCTCGGCAATCTTCGCGCCGACGAGTCCGTACGGGCGATTGTCATAGTTCTGGCGCTTCTCGTTCTTGACAACGTCGCGCTGGTTGTTGAGCTTCGCGTCCGTCAGCGCTTCGAGCAGGTAGCCCATCCGGTCGGATTCGAGCCAGAGCGCCAGCTCCAGAAAGTTTGAAGGGACGACCTCCCAGTAGTTCGTGCGGTCGGTGTTGGTCGAGCCGTTAAGCGTCCCGCCCGCTTCCTGGAGCGGGTTGAAATAGTCGTCGTCGTGATGGAGCGACCCTTGAAACATCATGTGCTCGAAGAGGTGCGCGAAGCCTGTCCGGCCCGGCACTTCGTTCTTCGAGCCGACGTGATACCAGACGTTGACGGCGACGATGGGCGTCGAGTGGTCTTCGTGCAGAATCACGCGCAGGCCGTTGGCGAGCTTGAATTCATTGAATTTGATGGATGGTAGCACGGCGGTCTCAGCGGGCGCGCTCTTTGGTTTCGTCGAGGCTTTTCTTCTCTTCTGCGCGAGCGCGAGCGATGGCGCTAAGAGCGAAACGGCAAGCAGGATCAGGAACAGTCTTTTCAGTCTCATCGTGTAATTCTCCTTTTGCCAGTGCGTCTGTTGAAGAATCGAATCGAAGCGCAGGCCGACAACACAGGCGCGGCGGTCTCCTTACTGTTTGCTTGAGTTTTAGGGGAAGAATGCGAGGCCATTCTAACTCCTGCCCCGGCGGACATGCAAATGTTGCCCGGCCCCGCACGGCTTGCTAGAATCAACCGCCAAGATGAGCGCCCAGTCAATGAGCAGAAGGCCGTAAAGCACTTTCGTCTTTACTTCACCCTTCCGGGCCGCGGCGGCATCATCCATAGCTCCGCAATGGCTCTCGAAACTGATTTCATCGTCATCGGCAGCGGCATCGCGGGCCTGCGCGCCTCAATCGAGCTGGCGCAGGCGGGCGCACGCCTGACCGTCCTGACCAAAGACCGGACGGAGGAATCGAACACGGAGTATGCGCAGGGCGGCATCGCCGTCGCTCTCTCGGAAGAGGACGAGGTCGCGCTCCACGAGGAAGACACCTTGAACGCGGGCGCTGGCCTGTGCGACACGCGCGCCGTTCGCCTGATGGTCGAAGAAGGCCCGCGCTACATTCAGGAGCTGATCGCCTGGGGGACGGAGTTCGACCGCGACGGCGGCCGCCTGGTTTTCACGCAGGAGGCCGCGCACTCGCGCCGTCGCATCCTGCACGCGCACGGCGATTCGACCGGCAGGGAGATAGTGCGCGCCCTCGTCGCCAGGGCGCGCGCCGAAAGAGAGATAGCCTTCGTGGCGCATGCGGCGACGGAGTCGCTGATAGTCGTAGACGGATGCGTGCGCGGTGTGCGTTACCTGGACCCGCTGGTGCGCGCGCCGCGCGAGCTTCGGGCACGCGCCGTCATCCTGGCCTCGGGCGGCGCGGGGCAGGTCTTCCTGCATACGACGAATCCGCAGGTCGCCACAGGGGACGGGATGGCGATGGCGCACGCGGCCGGAGCCGAGCTGGCCGATATGGAGTTCGTCCAGTTTCATCCGACGGCGCTCAACCTCGAAGGCGCGCCGCGCTTTCTGCTCACGGAGGCGATGCGCGGCGAGGGCGGCGTGCTCCGTAACGAAGCGGGCGAGCGCTTCATGACCCGCTATCACGAGCGCGCCGAGCTTGCGCCGCGCGACATCGTCAGTCGCTCAATCGTCGCAGAGATGCAGCGGACCGCGACCCGCACCGTTTACCTGGACATGACGGCGCTTAACCCGCGTTTCGTCAGGCATCGCTTCCCGAAGATTGACGAGACCTGCCTGCGTTTCGGGCTCGACATCACGACAGACATGCTGCCGGTCGCGCCCGCTTCGCATTACTGCATGGGAGGCGTGCGAACCGACCTCGACGGGCGGGCCAGCCTGCGCGGGCTCTACGCGGCGGGCGAAGTGGCCTGCACGGGCGTTCACGGCGCGAACCGCCTGGCGTCGAATTCACTGCTCGAAGGGCTGGTCTTCGGTGCGCGTGCAGGGCGCGCCGCCGCCGCAGATCACGCGGCGCAGAGCTTTAGCCTCGCGGGTGCTCCGGCGGCCGCGCCCGGGGATGAAGCGCAGCGAAACGTTCATGGTCACGGGGAGATCGCGCTCGCCGTGCGCAAGCGCGTCAGGCGCTTGATGTGGGAGCGGGTCGGAATCCTGCGCAGCCGCGAGACCATCAGGCGGGCGCTCTTCGAGTTTGAGCAGATCGCACGCGCGCCGCTCGGCCGCGCTTCGAGAAACTTTCTGACCGTCGCGGCCATCATCGCGCGCGCCGCGCTCTGGCGCGAGGAATCCCGCGGCGCTCATTTTCGCCTCGACCATCCGCAGCGCGAAGACCCGCACTGGCGCGTGCATTCGATCATTGACGGCGGCGCGGAGATTTCTCCAAGCGAAACCATCAACTTTTCAACACAGAAAGCCTGAAGGCTAATGGCACGATACGAACAGCTGCACGATTGGACGGTGACGCCGCGCGAGGCCGTCGAGCTTCAGAAGAGGCTGCGCGAGCGCGTTCAATTGAGACCGCTTGAGAGTTCCGTCAGGACCATCGCGGGGGCCGACATCTCGTTCAATAAGTTTTCCGAGACGGTTTACGCCGGGCTGGTGGTCCTCGGATTGCCGGGGCTTGAAGTCGTCGAAGAGGTCGGGATCGTCAGCCGGACGCGTTTCCCTTACGTGCCGGGCCTGCTCTCCTTCCGCGAATCGCCGTCCGTGCTCGAAGCCTGGGCGAAGCTCAAGACGGAGCCCGACGCGGTGATGTTCGACGGGCAGGGCATCGCGCACCCGCGACGGGTCGGCATCGCTTCGCACGTCGGGCTCCTGATAAACAGGCCGACGCTCGGCTGCGCGAAATCCGTGCTGGTCGGGAAATACGAGGAGCCGCCCGCCGAGCGCGGCCACTGGACAGAGCTGGTTGATAAAAATGAGGTCGTCGGCGCGGCCCTGAGAACCAAGCAGAACGTCCAGCCGATCTTCGTCTCGCCCGGACATTTGATTGACCTGGAGGGCGCGATCAAGCTGACGCTCGCCTGCGACGGCGGCTATCGCCAGCCGGAACCGACGCGGCGCGCGCACCTTCTCGTCAACGCCCTCAGGCGCGGGGAGAGAGATGCTTCGGGCTAAAAAGTTGCGGGCGCGGGGTTAACCAAGTAACCCTGCGCCCGCAACTCTCACCTAAACTATAAACTTACTGGGTGATGGTAAATTTGGCGGCTGGCGTCAGCGATTGGCCGGAGACGCGGTCACGGATGCGAATGGAAATCTCGTATTCGCCGGGGCCGAGGTTGCGCGTGTCAATCAGGCGAGCGAGAGTCAGGCGCTGACCGGCATCGCTCATGCCGCTCCAGTCCTCCTTCTGCTTGCCGACCTCCTTGCCGTCCTTGAGCAGCGCGTACTCGACATCAACGGCCGGACGCAGCGTCGTCTGGTCAATCCCAGCGTTGTAGACCTGCATGTAGATGCCGACGGGCTCACCCTGGCGATAACGGCCCGAAAGATTCGGAATCACTTTGTTCTGGCCGATGACGAACTGTCCGACGGAGGGCTGGTCGCCGATGCTCTGAAGGCGCGCGGCCAGAATCAGCGTCGAGGTCGAGAGCTGCTTGTCGTCGTACTTGGGAACCGTGAAGCCGACGTGGCGCACGCCGGTCGCGCCTGATTTCACGTCGCGGACGACCACGTCAACCTTGTACGTGCCGGGCGCGAGCGGGACGGCTTTCTGGTAGACGGACTTGCGGTCCTTGGCCTCGGCCAGCTCGGAGCTGGTGGCGGTCGTCGTCACGGGGTCTTCAAAAATCCCGATGCGCCTGCCGGAGACAGCCTGAATGCGACCGAAGATATTGAGCGTCGCCGTTTGCAGGCCGCCGCTATCAACAAAGACCATGTCCTTGTTCTCGGTCTGGATGGTAAAGGCAGTGATGACGCGCTGGTCGGACTGGCGGAAGAAGTCAACGCGGATGTCGAAGTTGAGCGGGTTGTCTTCGATGACAGCGCCGGTCGTCGAGGCCAGCGACGCCAGATCGTTGAACTTGACCTGGGGCGGCGAGCTGAGCTGGCTGAGCAGCGTCAGACGCGAGAAGGGATTGTCCTGCTCACGGCCGAAGCTGCCATTGCCCGTGCCCATCCCCATGATTCTGGACGACTTATCCGATAGCCCGAGCTGCTCGGCCAGGGTCAAACCCGCGCCCGGAACATGCAGCAGCGCGTCCTTTTCGTCGGGCGAGCGGGCGATGCGATACTCGCCCGTGCCGGTCGGGTCAACAAACTCGATCTCGATGCCGGAGCCGATGCCGGGCAGGTAGCGATAGAACCAGACTTCAAACGGGTAGGTCGTCGTCGAGCCGCCGCCCGCGTAGGATGGGCGCTCGTAGCCTCCGCCCGTCGGGTGCGTCTCGATCTCGTCGGGCTTGCCGTACATGATATAGATGCGGCCGCGGTCGGTCTTCCAGCCGGGGATGCCGGAAGCATAACGCTCGTTGGCATAAGCGATGCGCTCGTAATATTCCTCGCGGTACTCGTTCTCGTCCGTGTCTGGGTCCGGGTCGCGGCGACGCCAGAAAAGCTCTATGAACTGCTCGCGCTCTTCGTCGGTGGTCAGCTTCTTGAAGGCCTGCCGCTCCTGGTCCGTGATGATGTAGGCGACATCCTTTTCGAGCCAGTCCTTGTAGGCCCTTTTAAGCTCTGGCTTCTGGTTGCGCTTGCGGTCGGGCGGCTCCGTGCCCTGCGCCCAGACGGTGGGAACGAGCATGGCCAGGGCGAAGAGGGCTGCCACGACGCGGCGAATCAATTTCTGGTAAGACATAGACGGGATAACTCCTATTGAATTCAAAGGGGAACCGGCCCCGGCGGGCTGCTGCGGCGCAAAGTGTCGCAGCAAGAGCGTGCCTTTCTAAGAGGTCCGGCGCATTAACCAGCTTGTTTGAAGAAAGACTCCAGAGTTAAATCTTTTGTTTGCAAGACGACTGCGCGGCGCAGCATGACCGGCTTTCGGTTAACGACAGATTTTAGGCCCCGCTCGGAACAGAGTCAAGATGCCGGAAAGAGGGTCAAAAGTTGCCTCAAAAGGGGCGAAAACCTGCCCCGGACGCTCCGCTCCCGGAAGGCCGCGAGGCGAGTTCCGGTAAATTCCGCTCCGCAAAATCAAGGGCTTACAGCGCGGGCGTAAATTTTAAGCTCAAGCGGTGCGCCGCTTTTTCCCGAACATCCAGGCGATGAAGATCGAGACGATGTAGAGCAGAATCATCGGCGCGGCAAAGAGCAGCATGTTCGGAATATCGTTGGTCGGCGAAAGCACCGCGGCCGCTACCAGAATCACGATCAGCGATATTTTCCAGATGCGCAGCAGGAAGCGCGCCGTGACGATGCCGATGCGCGCCAGCACGTAGGTGACGGCGGGCATCTGGAAGACGACGCCCATCGCCAGCATCACCAGGATGATAAAGTCGAAGTAGTCGGTGGCCTTCAGGAAGGCGCGAAAATCCTGCCCGAGCCCGAGCAGGTACTTCGCCGCCGGGGGAAAGATAACGTAGTAGGCAAAGGCCGCCCCGATGACAAACGAAATGGTCGAGAGCAGCACGAAGGGCGTCACGTAGGCCCGCTCGTGCGGGTAAAGGCCGGGGCTCACGAACCCCCAGATTTGCCAGAGCAGAAACGGGACCGAGAGCGCAATCGCCGCGTAGAGCGAGACCTTGACGTAGAGCGAGAAGGGCTCCATAACGGTCGTCACGATCAGCCGGTCTTCGATGCCGGGCAGGGCGCTCGGCCGCGCGTTGAAATCCAGGGGGAGCCGCACGCCCTTTGGAATCACGGTGTTACCGGCATAGAGCGCCTCGTCCGTGAAAAGCCCGACGCGCCCCTGTGCGTCCTTCGAGACCCTGGCCGTGACGGATGCGCCGGGCGGAATCACGCTCGCGCCGAGCTTGGTCGTCTCGGCGAAGACGAAGCGCCCCGTATCGCCCTCCTTGAGAGCGCTCAGCGGCAGGATGGTCTCCTTGCCCGTGAGCCCGCCGATGGGCAGCTCGCGCCGCTGCGCTTCGGCCAGCGCCCGCTGCACCGGCATGGCCAGAAAATTATAGATGTAGTCGGAGACGAACCAGCAGGCGACGAAGGCGACGAAGATGAAGGCGATGGAGCGGATGATGCGGCTGCGCAGCTCGTCCAGATGCTCTAGAAAAGACATCTGGCCGCCGAGCTGCTCGTCGTGCGGGCCGTCTTCGGAGCGTGTTCCCAGGAGAGTCGCCATTCAGTAGTTCAAGCTCTCAGGCGCAAACGTAGGGTCTCTTAGAGCCAGTCGCGTTTGCGCGTCGGCTCAGGAGCGGCGGGCGCAAGCTCGGGCGCGGTCACCGGCGCAGGCGTGGAATCGTTTGTCGTCGCCGCTGCGGGAGAAGAAGAGACGGAAGCATCGCCTGCTTCCGCGTGGCTGGCTGCGAGGACGGCGCGACCGCGCTCGACCGGCTCGCCCAGGATGGAGCGGTCTTCGGGCGGCAGCATCGCCTCTTCAATGCGCGCCTGCCCGAAGGCGCTCTCGCGCTCGACCTCTTTCTCCCAGGTCTGCTTGAAATCCTCGGACGCGCGCTTGAACTCGCCCAGGCTCTTGCCGAGCGAGCGGCTCAACTGCGGCAGCTTGCGCGGGCCGAAGATAATCAGCGCGACGACCAGAATCAGCAGCAGCTCGCTCGTCCCGAGCCCTTCAAGTATGAACAGCAACACTTTATCTTAATCCGTTCCCCGGGCTGAGCCGCACGCGCCCTCAAGCGCCAGGCCGCCGTCCCGATGAGCCTCTTAAAGAGAGAGCAAAGAGGAGTTCACGAAAAATTCTACGCGCCGCTTCTCCGGCGGGTCAAGCAGGACGCGCCCTCGAAGCCCGCGCCCCTAAAATCGCATTGCCCGGCCGATGACCCCTGACGAGGCGTCGGCTGGGCAATGTTCAAGGGGCGCAGGAGCGGACTCTGCCGGGACGACGATCAGTCGCCCCAGCCTTCGCATTTGAGGAGGTCCTTGTTGGTCATATCCCAGTGCGTATGATCTTTGCACATGATGACATCCTCGATTTCACATTCATCGCCGTCGTCGTCCACGACCTTGATGTCGTAGTGGCCGCAGGGAATGTTATGAATGGTGAATGACGTGCCGGACTTGATGACGTTATCGCCAAGCTGGTCCGGCCCCCAGGTGTCCTTGTGCGTCGCCGACAGGTAGAGGTGATAAATATCGTAGTCCGACCTGTTGACGATCATGAATTCGGCTCTCTGCGATTCGGCTCGCGTGAGCAGCGGGGCTGCCGCGAGCGCGCAGAAGACCAGGGCCAGAATCGCAATTCGGGGGAAATACTTTCGCATCGTTCGAGTTCCTTTCAGACGGGTTCCAAAGATGGGTAAAGCGGTAAACGAACGAGCGCGATATTACACTCGGTAACAATTCGATGGCAATACCTCTCGGGCCAAAAGCAATACGGCCTGGACCAATCGCCGGAGGGCGCGCGCCTCCGCTTGCGCCGCGCCTTACTCCGCGCCGGTCCTGTACTCGGGCGGGTAATAGATGACTTCGACCGCCTGCCCGCCGACGCCCTTCGTGTAGAAAGAGACGGAGCGGTCGCGGTGTTCTCTCAAGGGGCGGCCTTCGCTGGCGGCGGCCGCTTCGAGCGCCTCGCGTGTCTCGACGCGCAGGCCGAGGTGCGGCGGGTGCTTCGAGCCGGGCGCGAGCAGCGCGATGCCGAAACCGCGCGGGTCGCGCAGCATGGCCCAATCGTCATAGAGAGTTTCCAGCCGGAATCCGATTCGCTCATACTCGCGCACGTCGGCCTGCAAATCCTCCGACCTGATGGCGATGTGGTCCATCACGCCGCCGAAGCGCGCCTCGCTCTGTTGCTGCATAACTTCAATCTCCATCGAAACAAATAAGGGCTGCGCTCCGCCGGGCGAAGCGTGAATTGCGGCCTTGAGCGCACTCGCTGCATCCTTTGCGAGACCACTTTGCCGCCCGTCGCATCCATCTTCCGGGAAACCGTCGAAGCCTGGAAATATTGTAGCAAATAACGGTTGGCGCTGGGGATTCTTGACAGCGGCGGCGCCCTCGCGCCAACCTATCAACCGTATTCCCGGAGAGAAGCGAAAAGGAAGGCCGCCGGATTCAATGAGTAAGCAACCGCCGCGCATCGTTTCATTGCTGCCGTCCGCGACCGAGATCGTCTGTGCGCTCGGGCTCGAAGACGCACTGGTCGGCATCACGCACGAGTGCGATTACCCGCCGTCAATCACGTCGAAGCCGCGGCTGACGGCTAGCCGTATCTCTCACCAGACGATGACGAGCGCCGAGATAGATCATGCCGTGCGCTCGCAGCTCGACGGCCACGGCTCTATCTACGACCTGGACGAAGAGCGCCTGCGCGCGCTCGACCCGGAACTGATTCTGACGCAGGAGCTGTGCGATGTCTGCGCCGTCAGTTACAAGACGGTCGAAAGGGCCGCGCGGATGTTCGAGGCGGATGTCCGCGTCGTCTCGCTTGAGCCGAACACCATCGCGGACATCTTCGCCAACATCCTGACGGTCGGCCAACTGGCTGGCAGAGAAGCAGAGGCCGAACGGCTCGTCGGCCAGCTCGGCGCCCGCAAGGCGGCGCTCGCGGCCCGCACGGCTCAACTGGCGCGACGCCCGCGCACGCTGATGCTCGAATGGCTTGAGCCCGCTTTCGCTCCCGGCCACTGGGTCCCGGAACAGGTCTCGCTCGCCGGTGGCGATCATGCCTTCGGACACGCGGGCCGGCCTTCGGTCACTACTACGGCCGGGGCCATCCGCGATTACGCGCCCGAGGTCATCGTGATGATTCCCTGCGGCTATTACAAGGAGGACATCCTGCATCAACTGCCGCAATCGCGGCTGCCGGAAGGCTGGCCGGAGCTTCCGGCGGTGCGCGCGGGCGAGGTCTGGGCAGTTGACGCGACCTCCTATTTCAGCCGTCCGGGGCCGCGCGTCGTCGAGGGCGCGGAAATCCTGGCGCGCATTCTTCATCCGGGGACATTCGGCCCGCCGTCCGAGCGCGACGCCGTGCGCGTCCCCGCCGAATTGATGAAATCCTGAACAGACAACGGACGCAAATAAGCAGAGAAGATGGCTCGAACAAAAAAAGCGCAAGCGGCCCCACCCGCGCCCGGCCCTGCACCTTTATCACCATCCGCGACGACGGGTGAGGGCGGGCACGCGCCCGGGCTGCTCGAAAGTTTTGCGCAAAGGGCCGAAGCGGTCGGCGCGACGACGAAGAAGCTGGAGAAGGCGCGGCTGCTCGAAGAGTACCTGCACGAGCTGGACGACATGGATTTGGCGCGCGCGGCCCGCTATTTCGCCGGGCAGCAATTCGCGCTCAAAGACGCGCGCACGACCAACGTCGGAACGAGCGTGCTCCGCGATGCGCTGAGCGCAGCGACGGGCCAGAGCGTAGAGAGCCTGCGGCCGCGCTACGTTCGCCTGGGCGACGCGGGCGAAGTCGCCTGCGAAGTGATTCGCGAAGTTAGGGGCGAGCAGGCCGAGCCGTCAATCACGCTCGCCGAAACCGAGTCTCTCATCGAGCAACTGAGCGAGACGCGCGGAACGAAGAACAAGAAGACGCTGCTCACGGGTGTGCTCTCGCGCGCAACGCCGCTCGAAGCCAAGTACCTGGTCAAGCTGCTCGTCGGAGACCTCCGCATCGGCTTGAAGGAGGGGCTCGTCGAAGACGCCCTGGCGCGAGCCTTCGCGCAGCCGCTGGCCCAGGTGGCGCAGGCCAACATGCTGACGGGCGACATCGGCGAGACGGCCATCCGGGCGCGCCGCGCCGAGCTTGGCGGCATCACGATGCGCCTCTTTCACCCGCTCAAGTTCATGCTCGCGACGGCCGCCGCGGACCTCTCCGACATCGCACGCACGATGCCCGAACAGTTTTTCGTCGAAGACAAATTCGACGGCATCCGCGCGCAGGCGCACACGAAGGAGGGCCTCGTCCGCCTCTATTCGCGGACGATGGACGAAATCACGCACCGCTTCCCGGAACTTGCCGTGCCGCTCGCCGCGCTATCCTCCGATGCGATCCTGGACGGCGAGCTTGTCCCTGCGCAGGGCGAACGGATTCTGCCCTTCGCCGAGTTGCAGAAGCGGCTCGGGCGCAAGACCGTCGGGGAAGAGCTGCTGGCGACGACGCCCGTCGTCTTCATCGCTTACGACCTGCTCTACGCGGCCGGGCGCGTCCTGATAGACGAGCCGCTGGCGGAGCGCCGTCGCCTGCTCGAACAGCTCGTGCCGGGGCAAGGCGCCGTCTGCCTCTCCCTGGCCAAGCGCGTCCGGGATGTCGCTTCGCTCGATGAGGAGTTCGAGGCGGCGCGTGCGCGCGGCAACGAAGGCTTGATGATTAAAGACCCGCGCTCCTCATATAAGCCCGGCAGGCGCGGGCGCGAGTGGCTCAAGCTCAAGCGCGCGCTGGCGACGCTCGACGTAGTCGTGACGGCCGTCGAGGTCGGGCACGGCAAACGGCGGCACCTGCTTTCGGACTACACCTTTGCCGTCCGCCGCTCGGAGGATGACCCGGAGCTTTTGAACGTCGGCAAGGCCTATTCAGGGCTGACGGACGCGGAGCTGCTGGAATTGACCGAGTGGTTCCGCGCGCACACGCTCGCGGAGTTCGCGCACGGGAAAGTGCGCACGGTCGAGCCCTCGATTATTCTGGAAGTGACCTTTGACCGCGTGCAGGAATCGAAGCGACATAAGAGCGGCTACGCCCTGCGCTTTCCGCGCATCCTGCGCCTGCGCGACGATAAGACCGTGGCCGAGATAGACACGGTCGAGACCGTGCGCAGGCTGGCCGAGCAGGGCTAAGCCCGTAGTGCGGCCATGGACGGCCGTCATCCTTAACCGTCGCTTAGCGCAACGGGCGTCCGCTCCCTTTCATCTAAAACCTTCTCCCCTGGCTCGCCCGTCAGAGCGAGCGGGATTGCCCGCGTTTGTCATTCGCGGCGCGAATCTCATATCATCACACGGACAGTCACTGGCGGTTAAGTCCCCGAAAGAAAGAGAGCTTTGATGAAGTATCAGAAGATTGCCCTGGCCTCGCTCCTGTTCCTGCTGTTGACGGCGGCCTCCGCTGCCGCTCAATCTCCGAGGCAGAGACCGAGGCCGAAGGCCGCGACGCCCGCCGCGCCGCAGCCCGCCCCGAAGCAGATCGTGCCGACCAGAACTGCCGCCGCCGCTGCTGCCACGCCGCCGACCGGCACGCTGGCCGCCGTCGATGGACAGCCCATCACGCTGGCTGACCTTAACCCGAAGGTGCGCGAAGTCGTCGAGGGGCTCGACCGGAACATGGGCGAGCTGCGCCGCGACGCGCTCGACGCGCGCATCAGCACGCTGCTCATCGAGAGCGAGGCGCAGAAGCGCAAGGTGACGGCCGAGCAACTGGTCGCCGCAGAGGTCAACGGCCGCGTCGCCACCCCGACCGAGGCCGAGATTAAAGCCGTCTACGACGCGAACCGGAGCCAGATAGGCAACGCGGACATCTCAGCCGTCCGCCCGCAGATCATCGAGTACCTGCGCAGTCAGAGCGGCCAGAAGCTGGCTTCCGACCTGATTACGCGCCTGCGCGCCTCGCACGCGGTCGTGATGGGCAAAGTGGATGTCAACGCGCCGAATCTCGCGCCCACCTCCGTCCTGGCCACCGTTGACGGGCAGCCGATCATCGCACGCGATTTCGAGGAGCGGCTCAAGCCCTACGTCTACAAGCTGCGCTACGAGATTTACCAGGCAGAGATGCAGGCCATCACCGCCAAGGTCAACGACCTGCTGCTGATTGCCGAGGCCAAGCGGCGCGGCAAGACCCCGGAGGAGGTCCTGCGGACAGAGATAGCGGACAAGGTCACGCAGCCCGCCGAGGCCGAGGTGACGAAGTTTTATCAAGAGAATAAGGCACGCATCCCCGGCGATCTCAACTCCGTGCGGGCCGACATCATCAATATCCTCAAGGATCAACAGCAGAACCGGCTGGAGGCCGAGTTCGCACAGCGGTTGCGCAGCACGGCCCGGCTGCAATTCTTTCTGACCGAGCCGGAGCCGCCCGTCCAGGCCATCAGCACGGACGACGACCCTTCGCGCGGCGCGGAGAGCGCGCCCGTCACCGTCGTCGTCTTTACGGACTTTCAATGTCCGGCATGTTCCGCCGCGCATCCGATGATTGACCAAGTGATGAAATCTTACGAGGGCCGCGCGCGCCTCGTCATACGCGATTTCCCGCTCGCGCAGCACGCGCAGGCGCGCAAGGCTGCGGAAGCGGCTGCGGCTGCTGCCGCGCAGGGGAAGTTCTTCGAGTACATCGCCGTCCTTTTCAAGAATCAATCGGCGCTCGACGTGCCGTCGTTGAAGAAATACGCGACCGACCTCGGCCTCGACCGGACGCGCTTCGACGCCGCATTAGATAGCGGCCAGTACGCGGCCGAAGTGAGCCACGATGTGGCCGACGGGGAGGTGTACGGCGTCGAGCAGACTCCGTCAATCTTCATCAACGGCGTGCGCCTGCGCAACCTGAGCGCGGAGGGGATGCGCGCCGCCATCGACCGCGCTCTGGCCCAGCCTGCTTCCTCTCCGCGAACAGCGCCTGCCCCGAAGCGAACGACGAAGTAGAAGAAGCCTGTTCGCCGTCAGCGAAGAGCGCCGTAAGCGGACGGAGGTCGCCGCACAGAGTTGAAGAGTCGCATCACAGGTCGTCAATCATTCGCGGCCCTTTCGCTGGCGGCGCTGCTCCCGCTGTCGCTCGCCTGCGTGCACGAACAGGAGAACCCGCGCGCCAGCCCGCAGCCGTTGATGACGGCGCAAGCGGAGACCGCACGGCCCAACGCCGACGGGCAAACGCGAGCCGGGGACACGGCCGCAGAGGTCGTCCCGGTCTATACTTTCGAGGTCGTCAAGAGCTACCCGCACGACCCGAAGGCCTACACGCAGGGGCTAGTCTTCCTCAACGGGGAGTTTTACGAGAGCACGGGGCTCTACGGGTCTTCGAGCCTCCGCCGGGTCGAGCCCGACACGGGGAAGGTCAAGCGAAAGAGAGAGATCGCCAAAGAGTATTTCGCAGAGGGCATCGCCGTCTTTCACGATAGAATCTTTCAGTTGACCTGGCAGGCACACAAGGGCTTCGTCTATGAGCGCAAGAGCTTCGACCTGCGCGGCGAGTTCTCTTACGAAGGCGAAGGCTGGGGGCTGGCCCAGGACGGGCGGTCGCTGATTATGAGCGACGGGACGAACCAGATTCGGTTCCTGGACCCGGCGACGCTCAAGGTGCAGCGGACCATCAGCGTCTATGACCAGGGCCGACCCGTGGTCAGGCTCAACGAGCTGGAATACATCAAGGGTGAAATCTACGCCAACATCTGGGAGACGGACCGGATCGTTCGCCTCGACCCGGCCTCGGGCAGGATTCTCGGCTGGATTGATCTGACGGGGCTGCTCCGCCCGGAAGACCGCACCAGCCAGACCAACGTCCTCAACGGCATCGCTTATGACGAAGCGCATGACCGCCTCTTTGTCACGGGCAAGCTGTGGCCGAAACTCTTCGAGATTAAGCTGGTCAGAAAGTAGCGGCCAGCAGTTCCGGCGCAGAAGGCTCCGGGCGGCGGTCGGAGAAACCGGCGGCTTTCATCCTTCAGCCCATCATCCGCGCCGTCTTGAAACGGGAGGGCACGCCAGTGGAATGCAGAACCGGATGCGGCGCATGCTGTATCGCGCCGTCAATCTCGTCTCCGATACCGGGAATGCCGCGGGGCAAACCCGCCGGTGTGCGCTGCGTGCAGTTGACGGAAGATAATCGCTGCCGCCTGTTCGGCAAGCCGGAGCGCCCGGCCGTCTGTCAGAGCCTGCGCCCCTCCGAAGAGATGTGCGGCCCGACGGCCCGACAGGCTTATCTACGATTGACCTTTTTGGAATATTTGACAGCCCCGAGCGGGGCATGAAACGGAGCAGAGCATGACGGACGGGCTGGCGAAGAGCGATGCGCCCGGGGGCGAAAGCTGGCCCGCGCTGCCGCTCGAAGAATGGAAGGACACCTATGCGACGCTGCACATGTGGACGCAGGTCGTCGGCAAGGTCAGGCTCGCGCTGACGCCTCTTCAGAATCACTGGTGGAATGTTCCCCTCTACGTCACGCCGCGCGGCCTCTCCACGTCGGCCATCCACTACGGCCAGCGCGCCTTCGAAATCAACTTCGACTTCATCGCCCATCAACTGCTCATCAGTTGCAGCGACGGCAGCTCGCGGACGCTGGCGCTTGCGCCCCGCTCGGTCGCAGACTTCTACCGCGAGGTCATGGCCGCGCTCGCCGAGCTGGGAATCGAGGTCAGCATCTGGCCCGTCCCCGTCGAGCTGGAGAACCCCGTCCCGTTCGAGCAGGACCACGAGCACGCCTCTTATGATCCGGTCTACGCCAACCGCTTCTGGCGGATTCTGGTCCAGTCGGACAAAGTCTTCAAGGAGTTCCAGGCGCGCTTCACCGGAAAGGTCAGCCCTGTGCATTTCTTCTGGGGGAGCTTTGACCTGGCCGTGACACGCTTCTCCGGCAGGCCCGCGCCCGAAAGGGAAGGGGCCGACCCCATCACGCGCGAAGCCTACTCGCATGAAGTAATCAGCCACGGCTTCTGGCCCGGCGGCGGCGCGTTCCCCGCAGCGGCCTTTTATTCATACACAGCGCCCGAACCGGCGGGCCTTGACCGGCAACCCGTCAGGCCGCGCGGAGCCTTCTACAGCGCGGAGATGAAGGAGTTCCTCTTGCCCTATGACGAGGTGCGGCGTGCGGACTCGCCCGAACAGGCATTGCTGGAGTTTCTGCAAAGCACCTACGAAGCGGGCGCTGACCTCGCAGGGTGGGAGCGTGCGGCCCTGGAGCGTGCTCCCGAAGCTCGTCGCTAAAGCGCGGGCCAACGCAGCCAGGAGCGGAGCGTTGATGAAGAGATGAAGACGGCTCACCTGATATTCGGCGGCCTCGTGATAGTTGCCTTCCTCCTGACGGGGCAGTACATGGACAAGTACTATCAACACATGGAGGGAGTCGCGGACGGGCTCAGAATGCTCTACCGCACCAGGCACATCTTCATCCTCCTCGCAGGCCTGCTCAACCTCGGAATCGGGGCCTACTTCACCACCAGCACGGAGACCTTGCAGAAGGCGCTGCAACTGCTCGGCTCGGCCCTCGTGATGGTCGCTTCCTTATTATTCATCGCGGCCTTCTTCTACGAGCCGACGCTGGAAAAGCTACGCACGCCGCTCAGCCACTGGGGCGCATATACGATTGTCGCGGGAACCTTACTGCATCTCCTCAGCGGCCTCCGGCAAAAGAGAGAAATCATCACCAGCTAGTCGATAA
>DASVWH010000106.1:0-28072 GCA_036389715.1 Pyrinomonadaceae bacterium
TTAATCAGGCGGTCATAGCTGATGACGGGGACGCACTGTTTCTTCGCGGCTTCGACGATCGAGGCGGCCACGACCCCGTTATGCGGCGCGACTATCAGCACGTCCACGCCCTGCGTCAGGAGGTTGTCGGCCTGCTTGGTCTGAACGTTGTCGTCGCCGTTGGCGACCAACACGGAAAGCTCTGCGCCGAGCTCCTTCGCGCGCTGCTCGACCAGCTCCTTATCGCGTTGCCAGCGCTCTTCCTTGAGCGTGTCCATCGAAAAACCGATTTTGACGGGGCCGTTCTTCTTCGTCTTCGGGCCGCAAGCGCCGCCTGCGCTCTGTCCCTGCTGGCCGCTGACACAGCCGCCGACAAAGAGCGTGGAGAGGAGCAGCAAGAGGCCCGCCAGTGTGCCGAGGCTTCGCATAAGTTGGAGTCCCTTTCCTTTCTGGTGACTGATAATTTCTGGACGCGCCCGGCGGCGCGAGACGGAGGGCAAGCGTCTGCGCCGAGACATTACCGGCGGACGAGACGACGGCGGCGGGTGCGCTTCCTTGTCCGCCGACGGCCGCAAAAGCCTGGCCCTGACGCTCTGTCCGTTTGTTCGGGGATCAGCAGACAATTAAATCTGATCGAGGCAGTTAGCTTAACAGAGCCCGGCCGAGAATTTCCATTGAAATATTCAGATGCAGGTGATATTTTGCAAGTACACTTCCCGGCTCCGCATCTCTATCAAGTTCAGGCCGGGCCGTCCGTTGCTTTATTTCTTCTGTTGAATCTCGTTTCAGGCCGGGGCCGTCTCTCCCTTTCGGTCAAGGTCTGTTTCGAGCCCTCGCGCCAGGCGGCCCGTAGCCTTTCCCGACATGGGCCGCGCGACGCACACTGTGATTGTCCGGGAGGACTAACCATGCGTCAGACACTCTTTCTCCGCTGCTCTCTATTCGTGCTGTTCCTGCTCTTACTGGCGACGCCCGCCGCCGCACAATTCAAGGCCAACGTCCAGGGGACCGTGACGGACACTTCGGGCGCTATCGTGCCGGAGGCCACCGTCACGCTGACCAACAAGGAGACCAACAAGGCCCAGAGCGTGACGGCCAGCACAGACGGCTTTTACCGCTTCTCCAGCCTGCCGCCGGGACAGTACACGCTCAGCGCCGAAAAGGCTGGCTATAAGAAACAGCTGCTGGAGAATCTGACCGTCCGGGCCGAAGAGACGCAGGGCGTTGACCTCAGCCTGGAAGTGGGCGAGGTGACGGCTACAGTGACCGTGACGGACGTGCTCCAGCCGCAGCTCGAAACCGAGAACGCCAATATCGGCAAAGGGATTACGACGCAGGAGGTGCGCCAGTTGCCGCAGGTCGGGCGCGACCCATACGAGCTGCTGCGCCTGACGCCGGGCGTTTTCGGGACGGGCGGGCGCGCAGGCGGCGGCGGGGCCCTCGGGCTCCCGAACTCGACCGGGCCGGGCGGCTCGAACGCCTCTATCTTTCAGGTCGAAAATCAGCCGCAGATTTCAGCCAACGGCCAGCGCATCTCGGCCAACAATTTCCAGATTGACGGCGTCAGCGTCAATAGCCTCCAGTTCGGCGGCGCGGCCGTCGTCACGCCCAACCAGGAATCGGTCAGGGAAATCCGCGTCAAGTCTTCCACCTATTCGGCCGAGGACGGGCGCAACTCCGGCGCGCAGGTGCAGACGGTCTCGCAGAACGGGACGAACCAGTTTCACGGCAGCGCCTTTCTCAAGTACAACAGCCCTAAGTTGAACGCTTTCAACAAGTACGGGACGGGCTTCGGGGCCAGGCCTGAGCGGGTGGAAAGGCTCTTCCGGCAGTTCGGCGGCTCGCTCGGCGGCCCCATCCCCGTGCCGCGTTTCGGTGAGGGGCCAGCGCCCGCCTTCAAGCTCGGCAGGAATCGCGCCTTCTTCTTCTTCTCTTACGAGGGCCTGCGCGAAAGCAGTTCCGGCAACGCCGTCCGCTTCGTGGAAACGCCGGAGTTCCGGCAACAGGTCATCAACCAGCGGCCCGGCAGCATCGTCTCGACCATCTTCAGCTCGCCCGGCATCGCGCCGCGCGTCATCGGCTTCGTCCCGACCACCTGCGCACAGGCCAACTTCAGCGCCAACTGCCAGCAGGTCGCGGGCGGGCTCGACATCGGCTCGCTGGCCGGGGCCAGGGGACAGTACCTGAGTCTCGGCAATTTGCAGGGCGGCGGGCTCGACGGCATCCCGGACATCCAGCGCGCTCTGATCTCGCTGCCGCGGCAAACCAGGAGCAATCAATACAACCTGCGCCTCGATTTCACCCCGACCGAAAGAGACCAACTGGCCTTTAGCACCTACGTCACGAGAAGCGATTTTCAGGCCAGCGAGGAGGAAGCCGCCGGACGCCCGGGCAGCGACATCCGAACCACCCCGACCAACCTCTACGGGCTCCTGACCTACATCCGCACCTTCTCGCCGAGCACCGTCAACGAAGCCCGCTTGAGCGCCACGCGCTTCGATTTCAACGAGCTTGAGTCCGCCACCGAAACCAACTTCGGCATCCCGCGAATCGAGATCGAGTCGCTGCCGATTCAGCGCATCAAGTTTGGCGCCGACCGGGCCGAAACCACGCCCGGCATCTTCGCGCAGAACACCTTTGAGTTCCGCGACGTGCTGACCCACTTGAGGGGCAACCAGGCGCTCAAGTTCGGCGCGGAGCTGCGCTTCGAGCAGGACAATAACAATCTGCTCGGCGGCGCTCGGCCGAAGTTCACCTTCGGCGGGCTCTTTAACTTCGCCAACGACGCGCCGCTCTTTTACGAGATCAACGCCGACCCGCGCACCGGCGGCCCGGCCGCGGCACAGCGTTACTTTCGCACGGACACTTACGCTTTCTTCGTGCAGGACGATTGGAAGTATCGCCCGAACGTGACATTTAATCTCGGCCTGCGCTACGAGTATTTCACGCCGCTCAGGGAGAAACGCGGGCAGCTCAGCAATATCCAGTTCGGCTCGAACGATCCCATTAACGGGCTGCGGACATCGAGGGTGACGGTCGTCGAAGGCGACCTCTTCAAGCCGGACCGGAACAACTTCGCGCCCCGCCTGGGCTTCGCCTGGAGCCCGCAGCGCTTTGAGGAAAAGCTGGTCCTGCGCGGCGGCTTCGGCATCAGCTATAACCGCCTGCCCAACGTGCTCTTCTCCAACACGCGCGGCAATCCGCCGTTCTTCGCCCGCTACGCCATCTGCTGCGGCACTTCGACCAGCGACTTCAGCAGTCCGTTTGCGGGCGGCCAGATTCTCTATGCGCTCGGGGCCAACAACTCCCCGACCAGCTTCCCCGTCAACACTGCGCTGGCGACCGGGATTGACCCGGCGACGGGCGCGCCCCGTGGCAGCGCCGTCGAAATCTACGGCGCGGAGCCGGAAGTCCCGAACCCTTACGTTTACGCCTATTCGTTTGAAGGCCAGTACAGTTTGCCGGGCAACATGACGGCCGAGCTGGGCTATCAGGGCAGCGCGGGCCACAAGCTCATCCGCCTGGTCAATCAAAACTTCATCTATCCGAACAACCCTGCCTTCCGCGCTGTCTTTATCCCGCAGCCGGATGTCAACTCGAACTACAACGCGCTCAACGCGCGCCTCTCGCGCCGCTTCTCGCAGGGCTTCATGTTCGACGCCATCTACAGGTTCTCCAAGAGCACGGACCAGCTCTCGAACGAAGGCCCGGGCGCGGAGACCAACCAGACCTACCCGCAGGATAACCGCACGGAGCGCGGGCCTTCGGATTTCGATGTCCGGCACTACTTCATCGCCTCCGGCCTCTGGGACCTGCCCATCTTCCGCAACCGCAAGGACTTTATCGGCAAAGCGTTCGGCGGATTCCAACTGGGCGGCATCGTCAGTTTCAATACGGGCTTTCCCTGGACGCCGAAGACGGGCCTCGCCTGTAACACGACGCCGGGCGGCCAGACGCTCTGTCCCGCTCGCCCGGTCGGTTATTTCGGCGGCAACCTGGAGGACACCGGCAATGAAGCCTTCATGCGCCAGGGCGGGAATTTCCCCGGCGGCGGGACCAAGTATTTCGACATCAGCCATCCGGGCCCTCCCGGCATCGGGCGCAACACATTTCGCGGCCCCAGGTACTTCAACGTGGACATGACGGCCGCGAAGCGTTTCGGCCTGCCCTCTTTTCTCGGCGAAGCCGCCGCCTTTGAATTCAAGGCCAACTTCTTCAACATCTTCAACATCCTCAACCTGACGCCCTTCAGGTTCGGCAGCGCGGGCGTCTTCATCGAAAGCAACGATTTCGGTCGCGCCGAGCGCGGACTCTCCGGCCGCGTCATCGAATTTCAGGGAAGGTTCGTCTTTTAGAACGCGCCGACTCTCACTCGGACGCATTAGCTGACTCGCAAAACAAGAATGGAGAGGCCAGGTAGCCTCTCCATTCTTATGCCGTTTTCGTCAGGGCGAAAAATCGAATGCTGCGCCCGCGCGCCTGGCCGTCGAGGGCTCAGGGAGTCCGGGCAGCGGGCGGCGTTGCAGGGTTTGAAGGGACGGCGACGGCAGGCAGCTCGCCCGTCTGATCTGCCTGGCAGATGTCCGCTCCGTCATGGCGTCGCTTGCGGTCTTCTTCGAGGGATTTGAAGAGCAGCTCCTCGCGCCCGGCCTCCTCCTTCCGCTTGAGCCTGGAAAGCGCCATAAAGAGCTGGTAATGAACGCCCGGATTGACCGGACAGAGCGCTGCGCCGCGTTGCAGAACGGGGACGGCCTCTTCATAGCGTCTGGTTTTGACCAGCAAGCGCCCGAGGTCATAGTGAGCATAGAAATGCTTATCGCCGAGCGTGACGGCGCGTCGCAGCAGTCGCTCTGCTTCGGCGTAAGCGCCGCGCTCACCGGAGAGGAATCCGAGCTGGGCCAGCGCGTCAACGTTATCGGGCCGGAGCGCCAGCGACCGTCTGAAGGCCGCCTCCGCCATCTCGTACATCGCTTTGGCGCGGGCGGCGAGCCCGACGAAGTAATGCGCTTCCGCTATACCGGGAAAGCGCTCGGCCGCGCGTTGAAAGACCTCTAAGGCCTGGTCAAAGCGAACCAGCAGCATGTAAATGCCGCCGAGCCGCACGTAGTAGACTAGCTTCGCGGGGTCCTGCTTCAAGGCGCGCTCGTAAAATTCGGCAGCCCCCTCGTAGCGCAGATGTTTTCTCAGCTCTTCGCCGATCATAAAATTCGCTTCGGGCAGCTCTGCGCGCAGGTCCAGGGCCTTTTGCCAGAAGGCCACGGCCTCTTCGCTGCGGCCCTCGGCAGAGGCTATCAGCCCGAGGTAATGAGGCGGCCAGGGCGAGGCGGGCACGAGCGCCGCAGCCGCTTCGAGCACCGCCGCGGCCCTCTCAAAACGATTGAGGTGATAAAGCGCCGTCCCTAAATTGTAGAGGACTTCAAAGGCGGGCGGGCCTGCGGCGGCGAGGCGCTCGAAGAGCTCGACGGCCCGTCCGTAGTCGCCGCGCGCGGCGTACTGTAAGGCTAGATTGAAGCTCGCCTGCGGGTGGCCCGGAGCTTCGCGGAGCACGGTTTCAAAGGTTTCAATGGCCTCGCGGGAGCGCCCGCTGCGGGCCAGCAAGACGCCCAGGTTCGCACGCGGCGAGACGGCACGCGGATTCAATCGCAGTGCTTCCAGATACTCGCGCTCCGCTGCCCCCGTCTCCCCGCGCTGGTCCATCAAGACGCCCATCAGGTTATGCGCGTCCGCACTGCCGGGCGCGGCGGCGAGGGCCCGCCGGACCAGCGCCGCGGCCTCTTCGAGCCTGCCCGCCTGTAAGTGCGCGGCCGCTTCACGCAGCAGCGCCTGGGCCTCTGCGGCGCGCGAGCCGGGCGCATCGCTGCGCGGAGCAGCGGCGGGCGCGGGCCGTCTCTGCTGCCGAGTGCCGGACTGCTTTGAAAGAGAGTCGTCAGGGGCAGCCAGGATTGCTCCGAGGGTCAAGAGCAGGAGCGTCCGGCGCTGAGATGTTCGGCTGCGATTCATCGAGCGGAAAATGGTTGAGCGGGTGGCCTTAAAGATAGTGCGGCAGATTGGACCGGCCTTTCCTTGAAGCAAAAGCCTTCGGCCACCGGCAACCGCCAGTGTAGTATACTCGAATCGCTCATGTCACATCACGATGGAGGCTCGCCATGAAGCCTGCGAAGCTGACTTGCCTGTTATTGATTCTCGCGCTCATCAACGCCGCCCCCTCGCGGGGAGCGCAAACGGCGCAGGCCCGCATCGAGCGGCGCATCAGCCTCCTGCTCGCACGCATGACGCTCGAAGAGAAGCTCGGACAGTTGCAGCAGCTGGACGGCGAGGCCAACGGGAATTTCCGCCCCGAACACCGCGAGCTGATCCGCAAGGGGCTGCTCGGCTCGACCCTGAACGTGCGCGGAACGGAGAGGACCAACGAGCTGCAACGCATCGCCGTCGAGCAATCTCGTCTCGGGATTCCGGTCATCTTTGCCTTCGACGTGATTCACGGCTACCGCACGATCTTCCCCATCCCGCTCGGCGAAGCCAGCAGTTGGGACCCGCAGGCGGCGGAGCGTTCGGCCAGCATCGCGGCGCAGGAAGCGTCGGCCGCCGGGGTCCGCTGGACGTTCGCGCCGATGGTGGACATCGCGCGTGATGCGCGCTGGGGCAGGATCGCGGAAGGCTCCGGCGAAGACCCTTATCTGGGAGCCAGGATGGCGCGTGCGCGCGTCCGCGGATTCCAGGGCACGGATTACGGAAATCCGTCGAAGGTCGTCGCCTGTGCCAAGCACTTCGTAGCCTACGGCGCGGCGGAGGCCGGGCGCGATTACAACACGACCGACATGTCGGAGACGACCTTGCGTGAAATCTATCTCCCGCCCTTCAAGGCCGCGGTGGACGCGGGCGCCGGGACATTGATGAGCGCCTTCAACGACCTCAACGGCGTGCCGACTTCCGCCAATCCCTTCACGCTGACCAAAATCCTGCGCCATGAATGGAAGTTCGACGGAGTGGTCGTCAGCGACTATGAATCGGTCAAAGAGTTGATTAACCACGGGTTGGCGGCGGGCGAGCCGGAGGCGGCCGAAGCTGCGCTCAACGCCGGGGTGGACATCGAGATGGTCAGCCGCCTCTTTAACAAGTACGGCCCGCGGTTGATGAAGGAAGGCCGGATTTCGCGTGCGACTCTGGATGAAGCCGTGCGGCGCGTCCTGCGTCTCAAGTTTCGCCTCGGTCTGTTTGAAAGGCCCTACACGGACGGCGGGCGCGAGCAGACGGTCATGCTGAGCCGCGAGCATCTGTCGGCCGCACGCGAGATCGCCGCGCGCTCGATGGTCCTCTTAAAGAACGAGGCCGAGACGCTGCCGCTCAGCAAGAGTGCGCGTTCCATCGCCGTCATCGGCCCGCTCGCAGATGATACGCAAAACATGCTCGGCTCCTGGACGGGCGACGGCAGGCCCGCAGAGGCCGTCACACTGCTGGCCGGAATCAAGGCCAAGGTGTCGCCCGCCACGAAAGTCGCGTATGCGAAGGGCTGCGAGATAGCGACCGATTCGACGGAGGGCATCGCGGAGGCAGTGAGGCTCGCGCGCCAGTCCGACATTGCAATCGTCGCCGTCGGCGAATCTGCGGAGATGAGCGGCGAGGCAGCGTCGCGCAGCTCGCTGGACCTGCCCGGCCGACAGTTGGACCTGGTCAAAGCCGTGCAGGCGACGGGCAAACCGACCATCGTCGTCCTGATGAACGGGCGTCCGCTCACGATCAACTGGCTCGCCGAAAACACACAGGCCATCCTGGAAACATGGTTCGCCGGAACGCAGGCGGGCAACGCCATCGCGGACGTGCTCTTCGGCGACGTGAATCCTGGCGGCAAGCTGCCGGTCACTTTCCCGCGCGCCGTCGGCCAACTGCCGCTCTACTATAATCAGAAGCGCACGGGGAGGCCGCCCGACGCCGCTAACAAGTACACCTCGAAATACCTGGACGTGTCATGGACGCCGCTCTTCCCCTTCGGCTACGGGTTGAGCTACACGCAGTTCAGGCTCTCCGGTTTGCAGTTGAGCGCGGGGCGCATCATGGCTAACGGGCGCTTGACGGCGAGCGTCGAGCTGGAGAACACGGGACGGCGCACGGGCGATGAGGTCGTGCAGCTCTATCTCAGCGACCTGGCTTCGAGCGTCACGCGGCCCGTCAAAGAATTGAAGGGCTTCGAGCGCGTCACGCTGCGCGCCGGAGAGAAGCGGCGGGTTCAATTCACGCTTACGCCCGAGCAGCTCGGCTTCTACAACCGGGAGATGCGCTTCGCGGTCGAGCCGGGCGCGTTCAAAGTGACGGTCGGGACCAGTTCCGTTGATGGGCTCGAAGCCGGTTTTGAAGTTACGGGAAATAGATAAATGCGTCGTCAACGCTTTCTCAAACCTCCCGTCAGACCCGGCAAGCGAATCACGGCCGTCGCCCTCCTGCTCGTCGCGCTCATCACCTTAACTCGCCCCAGCTCAACAGTTACAGCCAGCCTCAAGGTATCAGCGCCGGTCCCCGGCTTTCAATCCGAGCCGCTTTTTGCGAGTGACTTTGCGCACGACCCGGCGCGTGACGAGGATTTCGTCGAAGACTTATCGCGCCGCTCCTTTCGTTATTTCCGGGAGCAGTCCGACGCGCACACGGGGCTGGTCCTGGACCGCGCGCGGGCCGATGCCTCGCCGCATGATGAAGCGCATCGCAACGTTGCCAGCATCGCGGCCACCGGCTTTGGCCTGACCGCATGGTGCATCGCCGCCGAGCGCGGGTGGGTCTCGGCGGGAGAAGCGCGCGAGCGCGTCCGCTCAACGCTGCGTTTTCTCGCCGAGCGTGCGCCGCAGGAGCACGGCTGGTTTTATCACTGGATGGATGTGCGAACGGGCGAGAGAAGGTGGAAAAGCGAGGTCTCGTCAATTGATACGGCGCTCCTGCTCGCCGGTGTCCTGACGGCGCGCGGGCGCTTTCCCGAAGACGCAGAGATAGTGCGGCTCGCAACCCTGATTTACGAGCGCGTTGATTTTCGCTGGATGCTCAACCGGCATCCGATGCTGCTCTCTCACGGGTGGAAACCGGAGAGCGGCTTTCTCCGCCCGCGCTGGGACACCTACAGCGAAGATACTATCCTCTACATGCTGGCCATCGGCTCGCCGACGCACGCAATCACGCCCCGCGCCTGGCACGCACTGCGGCGCGACCGCATGACCTACGCGGGCCAGACCTATTTCACCAGCAGGCGCGTGCCCATCTTCATGCACCAGTACGCTCACGCCTGGATAGACTACCGCGACCGCCGCGAAGAGAGCGGGCGGCGCATCAACTACTTTGACAACTCCGTCGCGGCGACCCTCGCGCACAGGGCATTCTGCATCAGTCTCGCGCGCGAGTTCCCCGGCTACGGGCCGCACGTCTGGGGCATCACGGCCTCCGACAGCGCGAAAGGTTACGTCGCCTGGGGCGGGCCGCCGCGCGATCCGGCAATAGACGGGACGGTCGTTCCGTCAGCGCCCGGCGGCTCGTTGATGCTCACGCCCGTGCTGGCGCTCAAGGCTTTGCGCACGATGTATGAGAAGTTCGGCGAGCGCGTCTACGGCCGCTACGGATTCATAGACGCCTTTAATCCGACGAACGGCTGGGTTGATACGGATGTCATCGGCATCAACGTCGGGATTATGCTTTTGAGTGCCGAAAACATGCGGACGGGCAATGTCTGGCGCTGGTTTATGAGCAACCGCGAAATCCCGCGCGCGATGCAGTTAATCGGGCTCAGGCCCGAGCGACACGGTAGACGAAAAAGTCAGGGCCGGGCGAGACGCACAAGTGTTTCGCGGGGGAACTGATGCACCGGCGGGGCCTGGATGCCCTCCCTCGTGAGTCATTACCGCCCTCCCTGGTCGTTTACCGATGCCCTTTATCCTCAATCATTTACCGCTGGCGCGCGTCACGCCCGTAAAGCTCCGTCATCTTTTTCAGCCGTCCGCTCAGCTCTTCGGTCAGCGCCTCGGGTTTGAAGCGCCAGGCCCAGTTGCCGTCTGTGCTGTTGGGCAGATTCATGCGCGCCTGCGTGCCGAGCCCGAGCACATCCTGAAAGGGTACGACGGCCGTGTCGGCGACCGAGGCGAGGGCGGCGCGGATGAAATCCCAGTGAATCTCCCTGCCGTCCGATTGAAGATAGTCCAGGCAGAAGCGGCGCTCGCGCTCGATCTGCGCGGCGTCGCGCGTCGAGCCCGCTCCGGCGACGCCTGTGAACCAGCCGACGGTCGTGTCGTTGTCGTGCGTGCCCGTGTAGACGACCGAGTTGCCGATGTAGTTGTGCGGGAGGTCTTGATTATGGCTGTCGCCGCCGAAGCCGAACTGCAAGATGCGCATTCCCGGTAAGCCGAAGTGGTCGCGCAGGGCGACGACATCTGGCGTGATAACGCCGAGGTCTTCGGCGATGACGGGCAGATCGCCAAGGGCCTGCCTGATGGCCGTGAACAGCTCGCGTCCCGGCACGCTGACCCAGCGGCCGCGCTCCGCGGTCTGATCGCCGCCGGGGATTTCCCAACTGGCGGCGAAACCGCGAAAGTGGTCCACGCGAACGATGTCGAAGATTTCGAGCGTGGCGCGCACGCGCTCAATCCACCAACGGAAGCCCTCGGCCTGCATCCGCTCCCAGTTGTAGATGGGATTGCCCCAGAGCTGGCCCGTCGCGCTGAAGTAATCTGGAGGCACGCCCGCGACGACGATTGGATTGCCGTTTGCATCGAGCTTGAACTGCTCCGGGTGCGTCCAGACATCGGCGGAATCACGCGCGACGAAGATCGGGATGTCGCCAATGATTTTGATGCCGCGATGATGACAATAGCCTTTGAGCGCCATCCATTGCTTGAAGAAGAGAAATTGATAGAACTTCTGCGCCTCTATCTCTTCGCGCAACTCTTCGCGCGCCCGGGCCAGCGCAGCCGGAACGCGCCCGGTCAGCTCTGGCTCCCACTCATTCCAGGCCCGTCCATGCTGCGCATCCTTGAGCGCGCGATAGAGCGCGTAATCGTCCAGCCAGGAGGCTGCGTGCCGGATGAAAGCGTCGAAGTCCGAGCGAAGCCGCGCGTTGGTCGTCTGCCTGAAACGCTCGAAGGCTTTTTTCAGCAGCTCGTTCTTAAAATTGATGACTTCGCCGAAGGCCACTCTCTCTTCAGGGAAAGCGGGCGGTTGCGCGAGGTCCTCGTGCGCCAGCAAGCCTTCGTCGGCGAGCCGCTCCGGGCTAATCAGCAGCGTGTTACCGGCGAAGGCCGAGAAGCACTGGTAAGGAGAATCGCCGTAGCCCGTCGGCCCGAGCGGCAGCACCTGCCAGAGGCTCTGCCCCGCGGCCGCGAGAAAATCCATGAAACGATAGGCGCTGTCGCCCAGGTCTCCGATGCCGAACCGGCCCGGCAGCGAGGTCGGGTGTAAAAGGATGCCGCTCGATCTTGGGAAGCTCACCGCCCCCTCCTTGCTTTGATTTAACGTGGATGGAAGAGCGTGTTTGAGATTCCCTTGCCTTCGGTAATCGTCAAGACTCTATCAAGGGCCGGAGCGTTGATGGTTTCCAGCGTGCCGCCGGGCCACTTGATTTCGAGCTTGTCTATCCTGGCAAGCGTCCCCAGGCCGAAATGAATGCGCGGATCGTTCTGTGAAGCATAGCCCGCGCCGCTGACCGCGTCGGCACGCTGCCGGAGCTTGCCCGCCGTCAGGTAAACGATGGCCCCGGTCGCATCCTTCGGGCTCTTCTTCGAGACATCGCCGACGAGCCGCAGCTCCAGCCAGTGCGCGGCCGTCTGATTGACGTTGCGCAGGAGCATCGGCTTTGAATCCATGTTGTTGACGACGGCATCGAGCCGCCCGTCTGCGTCCAGATCGCCGACGGCCAGCCCGCGCGCCGTGACGGGGATGGCCAGGCCGCTGCCCGGCGCAGCGCTCACGCGCTCGAACTTGCCGGTCGCGAGATTGCGAAAGAGCAGGAGCTGCTGGGCGAAGCTGGTTCCCCACTGGTACTGGTCCACGGCCGGGTAGACGTGCCCGTTGGCGACGAGCAAATCTTTCCAGCCGTCGTTGTCATAATCAATAAAGCTCACGCCCCAGCCGAGAAAAGGGATGGTCGGCTCGCCGTGCCCGCTCTGGAAAGTAACGTCCATCCAGTTGCCGCCGCCGTCGTTGTGATAGAGCGTGTTTGAATCGTCCGAGAAGTTCGTGACGTAGAAATCGACGCGCCCGTCATTGTCATAATCGCCGACGGCGAGGCCCATCCCGGCCTGCTCGCGCCCGTTCTCGTTGAGCGCGACGCCCGCCGGATAGCCCGTCTCTTCAAACGTCCCGTTGCCCTTGTTGATGTAGAGCAGCTTCGGCGTCGAATCGTTGACGACGATCAGATCGAGCAGGTCATCGTCGTCCGCGTGAACGAAGGCCGAGGAGAATCCGTAGAAGCCTTCCGGGTCATGGACGCCAGCCCGCTTGCTCGCATCTTCAAACGTCCCGTCCGCCTTCTGGTGATAGAGCGTGTCGCCCTCGCCCTTCAAGCCGCGCGGGCCGCACATCACCGGCACGCCGCGAAACTGGCAGAAGTTTTGCCCGACGCCGCCGGGCTTTCCGGCCTGGCTCGGGTTCGGCGGCAGGTTATTGAAATCTATCTGGACGTAGCCCGGAACGAAGAGGTCCAGGCGGCCGTCGCCGTCGTAATCGCCCCAGGTCGCGCCCGTGCTCCAGCCCTTGCGCGCCACGCCCAGCCGCTCCGCGACATCCGTGAACGTCCCGTCGCCGTTGTTGTGATAGAGCCGCGAGACGCCGAAGTTGCCGACGTACATATCGGGCCGCCCGTCGTTGTCGTAATCGCCGACGGCGACGCCGAATCCCCACCGCTCGTTGGCGACACCGGCCCGCTCGGTCACGTCCTCGAACTGCCAGTTGCCCTTGTTGCGATAGAGGGCCGCGCGCGGCGCCTTCTCTTTGCCCTGCATGGCGTCTACGGTCGAGCCGTTGAGCAGGTAGATATCGGGCCGCCCATCATTGTCGTAATCGAAGACGGCGACTCCGCTCGACGGCGTCTCGAAGATGTAATCCTTGGCCGCCCCGCCCGCGCGATGCCGGAAGCCCTTGAGCGCCGTCCGCTCCGTGATGTCCTCGAAGATGACCGGAGCCTTCGGGTCAACTACCCCGACCGTGCGCCGCGAAGTATAGACGACGGCCGCGCCGGTCGAGACGCCGCCCATCCCGCCCGCGCCTTGCGGCCGCGGCGACGGAGCCTGACTCGGCTGCTGCGCCCGCGCCGTCAGGACCAGAGAGGGATGGGCCAGCCAGAGAAGGACGAACAAAGAGAGGCCGCGAAGCAGCACGAATTTCATCACTTGGTTGGTATCTCTCCCTCTTTGACTGTCAGGTAACGGTCGAGCGGCGGGTTGATAATCCGCTGCGTTCGATTGCCCGGCCAGCGAATCTCCAGCGATTTGACGCCCGCAGCCGCTCCCAGCCCGACGATGACGCGCGGGTCGCTCGACGAGAGATAGCTGCCCGCGCTGGTCACATCGGTCGTCCGGCGTCGTCCCGCCGTATCCGTCAGGGTGATTCGCGCGCCGAGCCCATGACGGTTGGACTTTGCACCGAGAAGCGAAATTCCGAGCCAGTGATTGCGCGTCCCGTCATTGCGCAGGACGACGGGCGCGCTTTCGAGCACGGAGAGCACGATGTCCGTATCGCCGTCGTTGTCGAGGTCTCCGAAGGCCGCGCCGCGCGCCACCAGCGGACTATTGAAGGCTTGTCCGGCGGTCGCGGAGACGTTAACGAATCCCTTTCCGGTGTTGCGCATCAGGAGCGGCGTCTGCCTGTACTTCAAATAGCTCGAAGTCTTCTCGACCGTGTCCAGCACGTGGCTCTGCGCGACGAAGATGTCTAGCCAGCCGTCGTTGTCCGCGTCCAGAAAGCGCGTCCCCCAGCCCGAATAGAGCAGCGTTATCTGGCCCACCGCCGTCGTGTTGGTCGTGTAGGTAAAAGAGCCGTCGGCGTTATTGCGAAAGAGCGGATAAGTTTCGTTCGAAAGCGCCGTGATGAAGATGTCCGGGTGGCCGTCGTTGTCGTAGTCCCCCGCATCAACGCCCATCCCGGCGAAGGTCTTCCCGTTCTCGTCATAACTGACGCCCGCCAGCAGGGCCGCGTCTTCAAACGTCCCGTCGCCCTTGTTCAGGTAGAGCGACTGGCGCACGCTGTCGTTGGCGACGATGATGTCCGTCAGGCCGTCGCCGTCGAAATCCGCGAACGCGACGCCGAGCCCCTTGCCGTTAGCGTCGAAGATTTTTGACGCGGCGGTCACGTCCTGAAACGTCCCGTCCGGCTGCTGTCGAAAGAGTAGATTCGACGCTCCCTTGAAATTATCCGGGTGGCAGTAGGCGCGATAAGTCGGGCGCGGGTCGCCGCAGTAGAGTGCGCCCTTCTCGAAATCCCATTCCATGTAGCGGGCGACGAAGAGATCGAGCCTCCCGTCATTGTCATAGTCGAGCCAGCCCGCGCTCGTTGACCACCCGCCGCCCGCCACGCCCGCACGCTTCGTCACATCCTCAAACGTCCCGTCGCCTCTATTACGATAAAGAATATTCGCGCCGTACGCCGTGACGTAGAGGTCCGGCAAGCCGTCGTTATCATAATCGGCGGCGGCCGCGCCCATCGCGTAGCCTTCGCCCCTGACGCCCGCGCGCACCGTCACGTCCTCAAACGTCCCGTCCGGTTTCTGGTGATAGAGCCGGTTCCAGTATTTCGGGTCGCGCTTGTCGGGCGTGGCGTTCTTCGGCGAGGGGTCTTCGAGCCGCGCGCCATTGGTGAAGTAGAGGTCCAGCCGTCCGTCCGCGTCGTAATCGAGCATCGCCACGCCGCCGCCCATCGCTTCGAGCAGGTACTTCTGCGAAGTCCGCGAAGCGGCCTGTTTGAAATCAATCCCGGTCTGCCTGGTAATGTCCGTAAACGTCACTGGCGAGGGGGCTTGCGGGCCCGGCGGGGGCGGCGTTTTGATGCCCTCGCCGCCGCTGTAAGAGCGGCCGGTGCGCTGCGGCGCGGCGGGAGGTGCCGGAGTCGGAGACGGCTGCTGAGCCGGGACCGGCAAAGCGCTCGTCAGCAATAACAGTGCGACGCCGAAAGCTCGCGGCAGCCCCTCGCTCAAAGCAATAATATTCCGCAAGTTCATTTACTGCTCTCGATATCCGGTTGACTTCCGGGCCAATAAAATTCTCCCGGCGAGCCTCTGAAACCTTACTCAAAGCTCGCCCGGCCTTCCGGCCCATCACCGAGCCGCCGCTTCGATTCGTCTATCAGCAGATTATTGCGCTCGTATGAGAGGCTCGCAAGCCCGGCGTTCTCGCCCTCTATCTGCGGCGGATAGATGTGCTCGCGATAGACGGGGTAAGCCTCCGTGCGAAGATGCGCGAGCATGTGATGGCCGCGGCGCGTGGCGCGCTCATGCCGGAGCGAAGAGATGTCTACGGGCGCGACGACGATGCGCTCGCCGGGGCCTGGACTGGCCTGCGCGAGCAGCCGTCCGTCGTAATCCACGACCTGGCTGCCGCCCGGCCAGGAATAGGGCGGGTAGTGTTTGAGGCTCGCGCCCTGGTTGGCGGCGACGACGTAGGCCACGTTCTCCAGCGCACGGCAGCGATTGACGACCGTCCACCAATCCATCGGCTCGGTCGCGCCCCAGGGGTCCATATAGGCCGAGACGCGGACCAGAATCTCCGCGCCGTTGGCCGTCAACTGCCTGATAGCCTCCGGAAACAGCCAGTCGTAGCAGACGGCGCAACCGATGCGCCCGATCGGCGTATCTGCGACGGGAAAGAGCGGCTCGTCGTAGCCTTCGAGGTCATGCGGGCTGGCGTGGACTTCGTACGGCAGCCACGTATTGACCTTCCGGTACTTGTACAAAACGCCTTCGGGGCCGATCAGGCAGGTCGTGTTGAAGACCACGCCCGGCCACTTCGGATCGAGTTCCAGCATCGTCCCGCTCTGGATGTAGATGCCGTACTCGCGCGCCTTCCCTTCGAGCCGTTCCGTGTGCTCGTTCGGAATCCGCACGGCCAGTTTCTCGATCAGCTCCGCGACCGACGGAAAGACCGGCGCGGCGTGCGCGAACTCTGGAAAGACGACGAGCCGGACGGGCAGAAAGGGCGCGCTGCCCGCGACCGCCGAATCAATCATCGAAAGCATCCGGTCCGTATTGGCGCGCATCCCCCGGCGCTCGACCGGGTTTGGCAACGCCGTCTGGCACGCCGCCACCGCATATCTGATCTGTTCCATAACCATCTCCAAAAGCAGGTGATGAGTAATGAGCTAAAAGTGATGAGCGATGAGCGATGAGTAATGAGTAAAAAGCAGATAGCTCTTATCTCTTCACTCACTACGCATTACTGATTGCCTATCACTCATTACTCATTACTCATCACTCATCACTCATCACTATCTTAGGCACGGGCGTCTTGACGACGCGCGTGTTGTAGTTATCCAGGTAGGCGCGGCGCGCTTCGGTCATCGGGTACGCATCGGGCGCGGCGTAGGGGAAGCGCTTCATGCCATGAAAGGGCAGCGGCATTACCTGGTCCGGGCTGGCCGAGTTGATGTCCATCTCCTTGCTGAAGCCGTCGGCGTAGAGCAGGAACGTGCGCGTCCATCCGGCGGGCAGGGGCGGCAAAGCGTGTGCGTCGAACGAGAGCGTCAATTCGTCGCCCGTGCGCGAGATGACGAAGATGTCGTCCGTCCGGTTAAGCAGAGGCCGCACGTCTCCCTCGCGCGTGTAGCGGCCGGGGAAGACTTTCCAGGGCGAGGTCGAAGAGACCCGCGCGTAATCGTAGCCGAAGGGTTCGCGCCCGTCGGGCGTGACCTCGCGCGAGTAGCCGCGCCATCGCAGGTCCGCGACGACCGGGTCGAGTCGCGTCATTTGAACGGGTGCATCGCCTGCCGAAGTGTCCACCAGAATCCGGTCCCAGTAGATACGCATGTTCGTCACGATACGCACTTCGCGGCTGGCGGAAAGGAACTTGCCCGTCAGGTCAACGGTCACGGTCTGCGGCCGCCCGACCGGAATCCCTATGTTCTCGATGATGGTTTGCCACTCTCCGCGCCCGTTTTTAACTTGCAGCGCGGGCAGCCTCATCTGCTTGCCCGCGTGCGAGGCCGCGACGTTGTCGCTCGAAAAGGCGTAATCGGTCCAGCCCGTCAGGAGCAGCAGCGCGCGCTCCTTCGTCTGTCTCTCTTCGTCCAGCTTCATCGTCAGCGTGTGCTCGCCCGCGTAGCCG
Organism: Pyrinomonadaceae bacterium; assembly: GCA_036389715.1. Taxonomy (GTDB): domain Bacteria; phylum Acidobacteriota; class Blastocatellia; order Pyrinomonadales; family Pyrinomonadaceae; genus DASVWH01. The sequence continues at coordinate 17,250 of DASVWH010000106.1, forward strand.
CGAATGGAGTCAAGCGGGAAATCGTCCGGCCATTGGCGGTCGAGTTGCGAGACGCGCGGGAGCACGTCGTGGCCGTGATCGTCTACGGCCGAGAGCGGCGGGCGGGCCGCGCGCGTCGTGTAGAGCTTGAAGGGCGGTAGCGGCGGGTCAATCATCCCTTCGTTCGGATAGACCTCGACGCCCGCGGGATGCGCGACCGCGATGAGTTGCAGGCGGTCAACGTAGAGCACCTCCTCCAGCTCGTTCGTCACGCGCAGCTCATAGCGCCCGTCGCGCTCCTTCAATTGATCGCCGCGGATGCGAACGTACTCGTCCGGGTCCGGCGTGTTGAAATGGCCCGGCCCTTCCCAGTAGCCCATCTCGCCGCCGCCCATGAAGTCCGTGATGAACTCAAAGCGCTCGCCGTTCCAGGCGTAGAGGTAGGGACACGAAGAGGGCTTGCGGTCCAGCTCGTTGATGGGCAGGGTCAGCGCCTGCGCGGCGGTTCCCTTCGCTGCGCCGGGACGCGGCGTCGCGCCCTGTGCCCCGGCCATCTCCGTTTCGGCCTGAACGATTCCGGCGGGCCAGAGCACGCGCACGGCGTCGGCCCCGGTGCGATTTCCCAGGCCGAAGATGGTATCGGCGGGCGCGGGGGCGGGCGCGGCCGAGTAGGTTTCCAGTTTCTGCACGAGGCTTCCGGCGCGCGTTTCGACCTTGGCCCCGATGCCGCTCCGGTTGCTGACCTTGCCGAAGAGATTGACGCGCAGGCTGCGATTCTTATTGCCGCCCTCGTTGCGTGCGACGCGCAAAGCTCCCGCCGAAGAGGCGAGGACGAGGTCCGTATCGCCGTCGCCGTCGAGGTCGCCCGCAGCGAAGGCGCGGCTCAAGGCGTCTGCCTTAACGGACGCTCCCAGGTCGCGCTCGACCGCGCGCTCGCTCGTGTTGGCCCACTCGCTGCCGACGTGGCGCCAGACGCGCAGGCCCGCCGCGTTCAGCGCCACGCAGTCGAGCAGCCCGTCGTCGTCGTAATCGAGAAACTGTGCCGCCGTCGTGTTCTCCGAACCGGCGGGCGCGGGCGCGGTTTTGAAACGGCCCTGCCCGTCGCTGAGACTGAAGAGCCCCACGCCGTCCGCGCTCCCGAAGAAGAAATCGGTGAAGCCGTCCTTGTTGACATCGCCCGCCGCGGCCGCCGTCCAATGGCCCTCCGCGTCAATGCCGACCTCGCGCGCCACGTCGCGGAACGAGCCGTCGCGTTGATTGCTGAAGAGCGCGGGGGCCTTGCCGTAGTTGACGACCAGCAGGTCAACGTCACGACGATTGTCATAATCGGTCGGCACGACCGCCGCGGCATGCGCGGGCGCATCACCGACCTTCGCCTTCGCCGTCACGTCCGTGAACTTCCCGCTGCCGTCGTTACGCACCAGCATGTTGGGAGCGCCCGCGAAGTCTTCGGGGAAGGTCACGAAGCCGCCGGAGCCAGCGCCCGGCGCTTTGGACAGGTCCGCGAGGCCCGCGATGAAAATATCCAGGTCGCCGTCGTGATCTGCATCTACGAAGGCTACGGCCGCCGAGAGATACGGGTATTGGGGGATACCGGCCGTGACGGTCGCATCGGAGAATTTGCCGCCGCCGTCGTTGTGATAGAGAGCAGCGCCGCCGTCGCGTATGACGAAGAGGTCAGGCTTGCCGTCGTTGTCATAATCGCCCGCGACCGCGCCCGTGACCGTCCCCTTCGGCTTCGCACCGAGCGCGCCCGCCTGCTCCGTCACGTCAACAAATTTGCCGCCGTCGTTGCGCGAGAGACGCTGCCCGGCGGGCGTCGCATGGAAGAGGTCCAGGTCGCCGTCGCCGTCATAATCGAAGAGCGTCAGGCCGCCGCCGAGCGCCGCCGCAATCTCGTCGCGCCGCGCCGCATCGTTCGCTTCGCCCGCTTTGAAGCGGCGGCCCAGCGGCGAAGCTGTGGCTTGCGCGCCGCCCTTAGTGGAAGACGGAAGCATGGCGGCGGTCGCATCCGCGTAGGCGACGGCAGGCGTGGCGCGCTCGACCAGCTCGGGCTCGGCCCCGGTCGAGACGACCGCTTCGGCATACCGCCCCTGCTCCAGATAGTTCTGGCCGATGATAGTGCCCGCGCCGCTCTGTCTGAGCTGCTGAAAACGCTGAATCAGGGTCTGTCCTTCGGCGCGCTCCCCGGCGCGCGTCAGCGCGATGCCGAGATTGTAAGTGGCCGTCGCGTTGTAGGGCTCGGCGCTAATCCCTGTGCGAAAGGCTGCGATGGCCTCCGGGTATCTCTTCAGCTGGAGATAGAGCTGGCCGAGGTTGACGTTCGCGCCGACATCGCGCGGGTCTATCTTCAGGACGCGCTGAAAGGCTGCGACGGCATCTTCCGTGCGGTTCTGCGATTTGGCTATCAGGCCGAGGATGTAGTGGGGCTGCGGGGCGTTCGCGTCGAGCGCGGCGGCCTTTTCGGCTTCGCGTTGAGCGGCCGCGAGGTCGGGCACGTTAAAGAGAGCGATGCCGAGATTGATGCGCGCGATGACGAGCTTCGGGTCGAGCTGCAAGGCGCGCGAGAAGGAGGCCGCGCCCTCTTTGTGCTTGAACTGTTCGAGCAGCGCGACGCCCAGATTATTCGCCCTGTAGGCATCTTCGCGGGCCGCGAGCGCAGCGGCCGCACCCTGTCCCGGGCGCGCTGTAGTAGTGCTCGTTCTGCCCGTCAGCGCGAGCAGGCAGAGGCCCGGCAGAACGAGCAGGAGAACCAGAAAAGGCCGGTAAATTTTCATCATGGAGATATTAAGGCGCGGCTTTAATCGGAAGTAGACGCGGACGATTTCAAGGGAAAAACGGAGGAGACGTTTCAAGCGACTATAGGGCAGAAAAAAGTAATGTCAAGCGGGCGCGCAACGCCCGGACGGGCCGGGCGCTGCGCGCCGCACGAAAGGGGCTCTGAGACTCGCGGCCCGGCGCACGATTGATTGACGGGGGCACGAGCGCGCCGGGCTATTTTCTGGACGCGGCCTGCTGCGGCGCGCCGTTTTTGAAGCTGTAGTCCAACAGCTCGGAGCCGTAGCTGATGGCTCCGGCCTCGGTCATAGACTTGACGAGTCCGACGCCGTCCGCGTACCAGAAGGTCTTCGTCGTCTTGATGCCGCCCGCCAGCACTTTGCTGACGATCTTCATGGCTTTGAACTTGCCCGCGGGGACTTCGACCGTCTCAAAGCCGACGACCTCGCTCGATTCGCTCAGCGACTGGTCCTGCATCCCCTTGCCCGCCCATTCCCACTTTGCGCCCGCGACCAGCGGGTTCCTCAAATACTGGCGGCCGGGCGTGTACTCGATACTCAGGCTCTCGTTGCCGACATAGAAATCCTTGTGCATCAGCACCCAGCCGTCCGTCTTGGAGTACAGCGTATGAATCGCCACGCCCTGCTCCTTTGCGACATCGCCCGTCGTTTTTTCGAGCAGGTAGCGGGTCGTCCCGTCCGGCTGTTTCTCCGTGCTCAGGACCTTCACGATGAACTCGGATTTCTCTTCCGAGACGGGCGTGCTGCGATACTTCCACCAGTCTCCGACACGCAGCGGGAAATAGTCCGGCGTCTTCGCAGCCGGGGTCGCAGGCGCGGCCGGTCTTGCGGGCCCCTTTGCTTTTCCCCGCGCGCCGCGTCGTCCCTGGCCCTCGGCAGCGACGACGCAGAGCAGGCAGATGAGAGCCAGAGCCAGGCTTGTTAAAGTCTTATTCATAATCTCCTCCAGACATACTCCGAGACATAATCTGAGACATAACCAAAGTAAAGCTGTAGCTTCCTGATGAACGGTCTCAAGTGCGGGAAGCGGGGCGTTGTCAGCCGCTGACTTCCGATTCGAGGCTCAGTGCTCGGGCCTCTTTAGTATCGTCTTCGAGGCCGAGTTCGATCAGGATGCGGTGCATGGCGGCGACCACTTCCGGGTGCGTCGGGTCGCGCGGGCGCTCCGATTGCAGCCGCAGCTCGCAACGGACGCGCGCCGGTCGCTCCGAGAGGACGACGACGCGGTCTGCGAGCTGCGCGGCCTCTTCTATGTCGTGCGTGACGAGGACGACCGTGCGCGGCCGCTCGCGCAGCATCAGGGCCAGTTCCCTGCGCAGCCGCAGCCTCGTCAGATAATCGAGCGCCGAGAAAGGCTCGTCAAGCAGGAGCGTATCCGTATCGCCCGCGAGCGCCCGTGCCAGCTCGACGCGCTGGCGCATCCCGCCCGAAAGCTGGTGCGGGTAATGCTCCGCAAAACCTTCGAGCCCGATCAGCGCCAGCAGCTCCTTCAGCTCACGCTGGCGCGCAGCCCGGTCGCCAACGTGCCGGAGCCCGAGCGTGATGTTCTGCGCGACCGTCCGCCAGGGAAAGAGCCCGTCCTGTTGAAAGACCATCCGCAGGCGGCCCGCCGAGGTCACGTGCCCGGCGGTCGGCTGCTCGAAGCCGGAGCAGAGATTGAGCAGCGTCGTCTTGCCGCAGCCGGAAGGACCGACGACCGCGACGAATTCGCCAAGCTCGACGGCAAACGAAAAGTCGCGCAGCACTTCGACCGCCCCGAAGGAGCGCGAGACCGATTCGAGGCTCAGCGGCTTATCGTTCATAGCCCCACCTGATGCTCGGAATCTTCGTCAACTGCAAGAGAAGCCTGTCTATGCCGACGCCGATGAAGCCGATGACCACCATGTCAACGACGAGCAGGTCCATTCGCAGGCCGTTGCGCGCGTCCCAGATGGCGAAGCCGAGCCCGTCTCGGCCCGCGATCATCTCCGCCGCGACGACCACCACCCAGGCCAGCCCCGCCGTGACGCGCAGCGACGTGATGACCTGCGGCGCGATTGCGGGCAGCGTGACCTGCGTCAGCAGCTCCGCGCCGCGATAGCCGTAGTTGCGCGCGACTCGAAAGTAGACGGCCGGGATGCTCGCGACCGCCGCAATCGTCGCCAGCACAATCGGGAAAAACGAGGCCATGAAGATCAGAAAGATCGCCGGCAGGTCTCCGATGCCGAACCAGAGAATGGCAAAGGGTATCCAGGCGAGCGGCGAGAGGTTGCGAAAAAAGTTGACCGTCGGGAGCAGCGCCGTGCGCGCCTGTGCGCGGTCGCCGAGGATGAGCCCGAGCGGGATGCCGAGCATGACGGCCAGCGCAAAGCCCGCGCCGACGCGGAAAATGGAGGCTATCAGGTCGTCGAAGAGGCGTCCGGTCCTGAGTTCTTCGCCGAACCCTCTGGCGACCGTCAGCGGCGACGGAAAGGCCGATTCAGGAAAGACGCCCGCCAGCGACAACGAGCCCCAGAGGGCCAGGGCCAGGAGCAGGACCAGGAGCGGGAGAAGACGGGCCTTCGCGGGGAGTTTCTCTTCCTTCATCTTGCGTGGGGGTTTATCTCTCTACCTCAATCTAAACGATGGACGCGACCGGGGAGACCAGGCATCTTCTGACAATTCCTGCGTAATGTTATAACATAGCCTCGCTCAATATCATCAAGCGGGGCCGCAATGGCGCGTGCGTTTGACAGCCCGCCGCTTGCCCTTTCATGCTACCTGGAAAAGTTACTCTGCCGATGCGCATTCGACCACTCGCCCCGCAAAACCGCGTCTCTCCCCGGCTGGCCCTCGCGCTGCTGCTGCTGGCGCTTTGTCTGCCCGGCTGCCGGAGCGCGCCGAAGCTCCCGCAGGCTGGCTCCAATGAGTACCGTGAAACGGCCAGGGCTTTTTATACGGGACTGGCGGCGCTCCAGGTCGGCGACGATGTCCGCGCCGAGAGCGAGTTAACGAAAGCCACGCAGCTGGCGCCGGACGAGCCCGCCTCCTGGGCCAATCTGGGGCTGCTCAGCCTGCGCCAGAGAAACCTCGACGCGGCGGGCGAGAGGCTGGAGAAGGCTCGCGCGCTGGCCCCGGACAACGCGCGGCTGTATGTCATGCTCGCCATTCTCGAAAGCAATCGCGGGCGCTTGAATGAAGTGACGGGCCACCTGCGCAGGGCAATCGAGCTTGAGCCGCAAAACCTGCGCGCTCTCTACATGCTCGCCGAAGAGACCGAGCGGCAGGGCGAAGAGACGGGCGCGGCCGAAGTCTCCCGCCTGCTCGCGAAGATTCTCGAAGCGCGGCCCGACAATCTGGCCGTTCAGCTTGAGCTGGCGCGTGTCGCGGCCAAGCAGGCGGACGCTGCGACGCTCAACCGGATGATCGCACGCATAGACGAGCGCGCCGCCGCCTGGCCGCCCGAAGTCCGGCAACAGCTCGACGCGCTCAAGACGGCTGCCGCCGGGACGGACCCGCGGGCGGCCGCCACCCGGATAGCCTTTCTGCGCAACGTCCTGGTCCGCGTGCCCGAATATCGCCAGAGCCTCGCCGCCGTCAAGACGCAGCCCGGCGAAGACGCGGAGCCCTTCGCGCGCTTCCTACGCATGGAGACGCCCGCCTTCACGCCCGCGCCGCCCGACGAAGCACTCTCCTTTAGCGCCGCCCCCGTCGCCGAATTTCAATCCGGCCATTGGGACTGGACCGGCGCAATCTCTTTGAATGGAGAAGGCGCGCCCGCCGTTGCCGTCGCCAACGGGCGCGAAGTGCGTCTCAGCGGAGGCGCGGCGCTGCCCTTTCCCGGCGGTGCGTCCGCGCTCCCGCCGATGGCGGACGGCATCCTCGCGCTCGATTTCAACTACGACTTTAAGACCGACCTCGTGCTGGCGGGCGCGGGCGGCGTGCGCCTCTTCAGGCAGGAGAGCCCTAGTTCATTCACAGATGTCACGTCTCAGGCCAAATTGCCCGCGGCGCTGACCGGCGCGGCCTACACGGGCGCCTGGGCCGCGGACATCGAAGCCGACGGCGATCTGGACATAGTGCTCGGCACGGCGGACGGCCCGCCGCTCGTCTTGAGAAATAACGGCGACGGCACGTTCGTCGAACAACGCCCTTTTGCGGGAGTGATGGGGCTCCGCGATTTCGTCTGGGCCGACCTGGACGGCGACGGCGACCCGGACGCGGCCCTGCTCGCCGCGGACGGCAGTCTTCAGGTCCTGACGAACGAGCGGACCGGCCAGTTCAGAGCCCGCCAGATGCCGCAAGAGGCCAGACAGGCGGCCGCCATCGCAACCGCCGATGCAAACAGCGACGGCATCCTGGACATCCTGACGCTCGGCAACGACGGGGCGATTCGACGCCTCTCGGACAAAGCGGAGGGACGAGCATGGGAGTCCTCCGAGCTTGCGCGCTGGGACGACGCGAACGGCCCTCTGACGGATGCGACCGCGCGTCTTTCCGCTTCGGATGTAGATAACAACGGCAGTCTGGACATCCTGGCCTCCGGCCCCGCCGGGGCTCGCGTTTGGTTGAGCGACGCCGGGGGCGGCTTCAAACCGCTCAAGGCGGCCGCGGGCGAGCGCGTTTTCACGAGCGCGGACACGGACGCGGACGGGCGGCTCGACCTGCTCGGCCTGTCAACGGAGGGCCAGGCTGTTCTGCTGGTCAATCACGGGTCGAAAAACTATCACTGGCAGCAGGTGCGCCCGCGCGCGCGCCAGGCCGTCGGCGATCAGCGCATCAACTCTTTCGGCGTCGGCGGCGAGATGGAGATTCGCTCCGGCCTGCTCGTCCAGAAGCAGCCGATCACAGGGCCGCTCGTGCATTTCGGTCTCGGCGAGCAGACGAGTGCAGATGTCGTGCGTATCGTCTGGCCCAACGGGTCCGTGCGCGCCGAGTTCGATTTGAAGGCGGACCAGGCGGTCGTCGCAGAGCAGCGGCTGAAGGGTTCCTGCCCGTTCCTCTTTGCCGACAACGGCCGGGAGATGAAGTTTGTGAAGGACGCTGTGCCCTGGGGCTCGGCGATTGGGCTGCGCATCAACACGCTCGGGACGGCGCGCGTGGAAGCGACCGAAGAGTGGTACAAGATCGGGCGTGACCAACTGGCGGCGCGCGACGGCCACTACGACCTGCGCATCACGGCCGAGCTGTGGGAGACCTACTACTACGATCAGTTATCGCTGATGACCGTTGACCATCCGGCGGGCACGGAAATCTTCGTTGACGAACGGTTCGTGATTCCGCCCGTCAAGCTGGCCGTGACGACCGTCAGGACGCCGCACAGGATAGCGCGCGCCCTGGACGACAACGGGCAGGACGTGACGGAGACGGTCAGTGTGCTCGACGAAAAGTACCTGGACACCTTCGGGCGCGGCGCTTACCAGGGCGTGACGCGCGACCATTACGTCGAGATAGACCTCGGTGCGGACGCGCCCCGGGGCGGCCCGCTCTGGCTGATTGGCAGGGGCTGGATGCACCCGACCGACTCTTCCATCAACGTCGCCATCAGCCAGGGACAGACCGCGCAGGCCAGGCCCTTGAGTATAGAAGTGCCGGACGGTCGCGGCGGCTGGGTCGTCGCCGTGCCGAACGCGGGCTTTCCGGCGGGACGCAACAAGATTTGCCTCTTCGATCTCTCACACGTCTTTCGCCCCGGCACGCCGCGCCGCTTGCGCCTGCGGACCAACCTTGAAATCTACTGGGACTCAATCGAGTGGGCGGAAGGATTGCCCGCCGCAGAGACGCGCACCGTCCGCCTCGGCGCGGACGCGGCCGACCTGCATTATCGCGGCTATTCCGTCATCAACCAGCCGAACGCGTCTTCGCCGGAAGTGCCCGACTACGCACGGCTCTCGGCGTCCAAGCAGGTCTGGCGCGATCTCGCAGGCTACTACACGCGCTTTGGCGACGTGCGCGAGTTGCTGGCCACGTCGGACGACCGCTACGTGATTATGAACGCGGGCGACGAGATGAGGTTTCGCTTTCGCGCCGCGGGCCCGCCGCCCGACGGCTGGGTGCGCGACTTCGTCATCGTCGGCGACGGGTGGATTAAGGACGGCGATTACAACTCGACCTTCTCCAAAACAGTGCTTCCCTTGCCCTATCACGACCGGCAGGAATACACTACGGCTCCCGGCAGACTTGAAGACGAGTGGGTCTATCGCCGCTACCCGCAAGACTGGCAGGACTATCACACTCGTTACGTCACGCCTGAAGGATTCCAGAACACGCTGAGATTTAAGTCGCAGTAAATAATGCAGAATCGCGTTGCCAGAATTTCGCTGATCCTCTTTTTCGTCGGCCTGCTCTGTGTGCCGCTCGTCATCAAGCATCTCTCGGCCCGAAGGGAGGCGGCCGGGGAGGCGACCAACAGGCAGGCGGCCGTCTCGCGCTACGGCTTTCACCTCGAAGAGGTCTCCGGGGCGTCCGGCATCAACTTTACGCATCGCGCGCCGACGCTGGACCACCAGCTCGATCACATCATGCCGCAGGTCGCCTCGATGGGCGCGGCCGTCTCCGTCGCAGACTTTGACCGCGACGGCTGGCAGGACATCTACGTCACCAACAGCGGCGAGGGCAGCCGCAACTCGCTCTATCGCAACCAGGCGGACGGGACGTTCAGGGACGTGGCGGCGGAGATGGGCGTGGCCGATGTCAATCAGACGGGGACCGGAGTTTCGACCGGCGCTGTCTGGGGCGATTACGACAACGACGGCTTCGAAGACCTCTTCGTCTACAAGTGGGGGCGGCCGGAGCTTTTTCACAACGAGGCGGGGCGGGGCTTCGCGCGCGCGACGGAGCGTGCCGGACTGCCGCCCTGGGTTAACGCCAACACGGGCATCTGGTTCGACTACGACCGCGACGGGCGGCTGGACCTCTTCCTCGGCGGCTATTATCCAGAGACCGTTGACCTCTGGCATCTGACGACGACGCGGATGATGCCCGAGAGCTTCGAGTATGCGCAAAACGGCGGGCGCAAGTATCTCTTTCACAACCTCGGCGACGGGCGCTTTGAAGAGCAGAGCGCGCAGCTCGGCATCAACAGCCGCCGCTGGGCGCTGGCCGCCTCCGCCGCGGACCTGCGCGAGACCGGCTATCCTGACCTCTTCATCGCCAACGATTACGGCGTCGCCGAGCTCTTCAACAATCAGGGCGGCAAACGCTTCGACGAGGTCGGCGAAAAGACCGGCGTCGGCTTTGCCCCGAAGAGCGGGATGAACGTCGCGTTCGGCGACATCCTCAACCAGGGCAAGCTCGCCATCTACGTGACGAATATCTCCGAAGAGGGAGTCCTGCTCCAGGGCAACAATCTCTGGGTTCCGCGCGAAGGGACGGCGGGCGACGCGCTGCGCTACGACAACCTGGCCAGAGAGATGGGCGTCGAGCTTGGCGGCTGGAGCTTCGGCGCGCAGTTCGGCGACCTGAACAACGACGGGACGCTCGACCTCTATCTGACCAACGGCTACGTCTCGGCCGATAAGGGGACGAGCTACTGGTACGACTTCTCGAAGATCGCGGGGGGCAACAGCGCCATCATCAGCGATGCCAAGAACTGGCCCGCGATGCAGGGCCGCAGCCTCTCCGGTTTCCAGCAGAAGCGTGTCTGGCTCAACGACGGCGCGGGCCGCTTCACGGAGGTCGCGCAGATGGTCGGCGCGACCGATACCTTCGACGGTCGTTCCGTAGCGCAGGCGGACCTCTGGAACAGGGGCGTGCTCGACGTGCTCGTCGCCAACCAGCGCGGGCCGCTGCTCGTCTATAAGAACACGGTCGCGCCGGAAAATAAGTGGATCGAGTTTGAGCTGGAGGGCACGGCGAGCAATCGCAGCGCCATCGGCGCGCGCGTCACGGTCTTCTGGGACGGGCGGCAGCAGGTCCAGGAGGTTTCAGGCGGGAGCGGCTTCTGCGCACAGAACCAGCGCCGCCTCCATTTCGGGCTCGGCAAGAACGCGCGGCTCGAACGCGTTGTGATTCGCTGGCCTTCCGGTAAAATAGAGACCCTGAATGCGCCCGAACCGGGCAAAATCAACAAGGTCAAGGAGGCCGCAT